>NZ_CP046622.1:0-313437 GCF_009755665.1 Variovorax paradoxus | reverse complement strand
GCCGCCGCCGATCATGCGCGTCACCACCTCGATGAATTGCGAGAGCGCAAAAAGCGGCAGCACCTGCAGCGCCTGCGAAGCCACCGGGTACCAGAGCAGGCGCCGGTGAATGGTGATCGCGAAGAAGCCCAGCGTGGTGTAGGACAGCGCATGCTGGCCCAGCATGGACGCCTGGTGCACGTCCATGCACAGCCCGAAGACGAAGGCCGCGCCAATGCCTACGCGCATCGGCTGGTGCACGCCCCAGAACACGATGGCCAGCGCGAGCAGGTCGGGCATCCAGGCGGCGCGCCCAATCGGAATCATGTTGATGAGCAGCGCCACCACCAGACTCGACCACATGAAAAGCGGGCTGACGGGCAGCAGCAGCTGCTGTTGGCCGGGGCGTTTGATCATCGGGCGCGCTCCGCGGCTTTCTTGTCTGCCTTGGGCTCGGGCTTCTTGCCGCGCGCGGGGGCGGCCGGCGCGGGCGGTGCCGCGGGCGCCCCCGTGGGCGCCAGCACCAGCACGTAGCGCGCTGCCGTCACGCGGGCCAGCGGAACGCAGTAGATGCGCGCAAAGGCCGAATCGGCGCGGCGCTCGATGCGCTCGATCTTTGCAACCGGCAGGCCGGCCGGATAGACGCCGTCGACGCCGCTGGTGGAGAGCAGGTCGCCCTCCTGCAGGTCGGCATTGGCAGCCATGAAGCGCAGCTCCAGCCCCGCGCCGTGCGCCGATGCATCACCGAAAGCCACGCTGCGCACGCCGGTGCGGGTGTTCTGCACGGGAATGGAAAGATCGCGGTCGATCACCAGCGTGACCTCGCTCGTGAAGGGCAGCACCTGTGTCACCTGGCCGAGCACGCCGTTCGCGTCGATCACCGGCGAACCGGCCGCCACGCCGTGCGTGAGCCCCTGGTCGATGACGATCTTGCGCGTGTAGGGGTCGGCGGCGTCGTAGAGCACCTCGGCGGCGCGGCCCGGCGCCTGCGTGGTCTGGCGCAGTTCGAGCAACGCGCGAAGGCGTGCGTTGTCCTGCGCGAGCGTGTCGGCCTGGCTCGCACGCTCTGCCTGCTGCATGAGCGCCTTGCGGGCTTCTTCTTCGTTGCGCTGGGCCGTTTGCAGGTCTTCGAAGTAGCGGCTGCCGCCCACCACGAACTGCACCGGCTTGAGCGCCAGCCACTGCACCGGATAGAGCACCGCCCCCACGGCCGCGCGTATGGGCTGAACCAGATGGAAGCGCGCGTCGGCCACCATCAGGAACAGCGAGAGCGCACCGAAGAAAATCAACTTGCTCAGGGCCGACTGCCCCTGGTTGAACAGGGGCGGGGCTGTGCGATCGAGCGTGCCCAAGGGCATGGTTCAGGCCTGGCTGTGCAACGTCAGATGGCAAAAAGGCCGGCCTGCACAAGCAGGGCCGGCCGATGATGGCAGTGGCGCATTCACTCGCTCGTGAAGATGCTTCCCAAGCGATCCATGCGCTCGAGAGCAATGCCGCAGCCGCGCACCACGCAGGTCAGCGGATCTTCGGCCACCAGCACCGGCAGGCCGGTTTCCTCGGCCAGCAGGCGGTCCAGGTCGCGCAGCAGTGCGCCGCCGCCGGTCAGCATCATGCCGCGCTCCGCGATGTCGGCGCCCAGTTCGGGCGGCGTTTGCTCCAGCGCGTTCTTCACGGCGGAGACGATGTTGTTGAGCGGATCGGTCAGGGCTTCCAGCACTTCGTTGCTGCTGATGGTGAAGCTGCGCGGCACGCCTTCGGAAAGGTTGCGGCCCTTGACTTCCATTTCCTTGACTTCGGAGCCCGGGAAGGCCGAGCCGATGTTCTTCTTGATGACTTCGGCCGTCGGCTCGCCGATCAGCATGCCGTAGTTGCGGCGGATGTAGTTGATGATGGCTTCGTCGAAGCGGTCGCCGCCCACGCGCACGGAGCCCTTGTAGACCATGCCGCCCAGGCTGATGACGCCCACTTCGGTGGTGCCGCCGCCGATGTCGACCACCATGGAGCCCGAAGCCTCGCTGACCGGCAGGCCCGCGCCGATGGCCGCGGCCATGGGCTCTTCGATGAGGTAGACGGAAGTGGCGCCCGCCGCTTCGGCCGCGTCCTTGATGGCACGGCGCTCGACCTGGGTGGAGCCGCAGGGCACGCAGATGATGATGCGCGGGCTCGGCGTGAGCAGCGTGCGCGGGTGCACCATCTTGATGAACTGCTTGATCATCTGCTCGGTGATCACGAAGTCGGCAATCACGCCGTCCTTCATCGGGCGGATCGCCTCGATGTTGCCGGGCACCTTGCCCAGCATGGCCTTGGCTTCCCGGCCGACAGCCTGGATCACCTTCTTGCCGTGGGGGCCGCCTTCGTGGCGGATGGCGACCACCGAGGGCTCGTCCAGCACGATGCCCTTGTTGCGGGCAAAGATCAGTGTGTTGGCGGTGCCGAGGTCGATCGCGAGGTCGGTGGAAAAATACCGACGGAAAGCTCCAAACATGTGCGGAATCCTCTGGAGCACGCCTGCGCGTCGGCAAGTCGTCGCTCTCTGTTTTTTGGTCGTTTGACGGGGTGGATTGATCGTTTTTGGCGCAAAAGCCGGCGCGTTCGCGGGGGTTGCGGCAAAGGCGGGATAATACCTGAATCCCCCTCTGAATCCCGTGTCAGCACCCTCTCCGGCGTGCGAATACTCCCGGTTTTCCAGCCATTTCGACCCATGTCACTTTCCGCTTCAGATATTGCACGCATCGCCTCGTTGGCCCGGCTGCAGCTTGCTTCCGACGAAAGCGAGCGCATGCTCAGCCAAATTAATGGCTTTTTCGATTTAGTCGAACGTATGCGTTCGGTCGACACCGCCGGCATCGAGCCGCTGGCCCACCCGGTGGCCGCCATCGGAGACATTACGCTGCGTTTGCGCGACGACGTGGTGAGCGAACCCAACAACCGCGAAGCCAACCAGAAGAGCGCCCCGGCCGTCGAAGCCGGCTTGTTCCTCGTGCCCAAGGTGATCGAATGAGCGGCGAATTGCATCAAATGGGCGTGGTCGCCCTGGCCAAGGCATTGGCCGACCGCCAGGTTTCGGCGGTCGAGGCGTCCCAGGCCTTTCTGGGCCGCATGAAGTCCCACGAATCGCTCGGCACCTTTGTGGATGTGAACGAGGAAGTCACGCTGGCCCAGGCCCGTGCGGCCGACGCGCAGCTTGCCACCGGCAACGCCCCGGCACTGGCCGGCGTGCCGATTGCGCACAAGGACATCTTCGTCACCACCGATTTCGCCACCACCGCCGGCTCGAAGATGCTCGCGGGCTACCGTTCGCCCTTCGATGCCACCGTGGTGCGCCGCCTGGCCGAAGCCGGCGCAGTCACCCTCGGCAAGCTGAGCTGCGACGAGTTCGCCATGGGCTCGGCCAACGAGAACGTGGCCGTGCCCGCCGTGGGCCACGACAAGGCCGTGCCGGTGCAAAACCCCTGGAACCGCGAGCGCATTCCGGGCGGCTCCTCGGGCGCCAGCGCCGCGGCCGTGGCGGCCCGCCTGGCCCCTGCGGCCACCGGCACCGACACCGGCGGCTCGATCCGCCAGCCGGCCTCGTTCTGCGGCATCACCGGCATCAAGCCCACGTACGGCCGCGCCTCGCGCTACGGCATGGTGGCGTTCGCATCGAGCCTCGACCAGGCCGGCCCCATGGCCCGCTCGGCCGAAGACTGCGCGCTGCTGCTGTCGGCCTTCTGCGGCCCCGACCTGGACCGCGACTCCACCTCGCTCGACAAGCCCGCCGAAGACTTCAGCCGCTCGCTGAACGACTCGCTCGAGGGCCTGCGCATCGGCGTGCCGAAGGAGTTCTTCGGCGAAGGCGTGGCGCCCGGCGTGCGCGCCGCCGTCGATGCGGCGCTGGCGCAATACGAGAAGCTCGGCGCCAAGCGCGTCGAAGTGAGCCTGCCGCGCACCGAACTGTCGATTCCCGTGTACTACATCCTGGCCGCGGCCGAGGCGTCGAGCAACCTGAGCCGCTTCGACGGCGTGAAGTTCGGCCACCGCGCCAAGCAGTACAAGGACCTGGGCGACATGTACGAGCGCACGCGCGCCGAAGGCTTTGGCGACGAGGTGAAGCGCCGCATCATGATCGGCACCTACGTGCTCTCGCACGGCTACTACGACGCCTACTACCTGCAGGCGCAAAAGGTGCGCCGCATGATCGCCGACGACTTTCAGCAGGCCTTCAAGCAGTGCGACGTGATCGCCGGCCCCGCCGCGCCGACCACCGCCTGGAAGATCGGCGAGCATGGGGACGACCCCGTTGCCGACTACCTCGCAGACATCTTCACGCTGCCCGCGTCGCTGGCCGGCCTGCCCGGCATGAGCGTGCCCGCGGGCTTCGATGCGGGCATGCCCGTCGGCCTGCAGCTGATCGGCAACTACTTCGGCGAAGCGAAGCTGCTCGGCGCAGCGCACCGCTTCCAGCAAGCCACCGACTGGCACATGCGCACGCCGGAGGGCTTCTGAAATGAGCGAGACAGTGAACACCTTCGAAGCACAACAACAAGGCCGTCCGACCGGCCCGCTGGTCCGCGGCTATGAAGTCATCATCGGCTTCGAGACGCACGCCCAGCTGTCGACCGCGAGCAAGATCTTCAGCCGCGCCTCCACCGCCTTTGGCGCGGAGCCCAACACGCAGGCCTGCGCGGTCGATCTGGCACTGCCCGGCACGCTGCCCGTGATGAACAAGGGCGCGGTCGAACGCGCCATCAAGCTGGGCCTGGCGCTCGGCTCGCACATTGCGCCGCGCAGCGTGTTCGCGCGCAAGAACTACTTCTACCCCGACCTGCCCAAGGGCTACCAGATCAGCCAGTTCGAAATTCCGGTGGTGCAAGGCGGTTCGGTGTCGTTCTTCCTGGGCGAAGAAAAGAAGACGGTGCGCCTGGTGCGCGCCCACCTCGAAGAAGACGCCGGCAAGTCGCTGCACGAGGACTTCATCGGCCAGAGCGGCATCGACCTGAACCGCGCCGGCACGCCGCTGCTCGAAATCGTGACCGAGCCCGACATGCGCTCCACCGCGGAGGCCGTGGCCTATGCGCGCGAGCTGTACAAGATCGTCACGTGGATCGGCATCTGCGACGGCAACATGCAGGAAGGCAGCTTCCGCTGCGACGCCAACGTGTCGGTGCGCAGGCCCGGCGAAAAACTCGGCACGCGGCGCGAGATCAAGAACCTGAACAGCTTCAAGTTCATGCAGCAGGCGATCGACTACGAGATCCGCTGGCAGATCGAGGAGATCGAGGACGGCCGCAAGGTCGAACAGGCCACCGTGCTGTTCAACCCCGACACGGGCGAGACGCGTGCGATGCGCGCCAAGGAAGACTCGGCCGACTACCGCTACTTCCCCGATCCGGACCTGCCGCCGCTGGTCATCGCCGCCGACTGGATCGAGCGGGTGCGTGCCACCATGCCCGAGCTGCCGCGCGCCATGGCCGAGCGCTATGTGCGCGATCACGGCATGTCGGAATACGACGCGACGCAGCTCACGCAGAGCCCGGCGCTCGCCCGCTATTTCGACGACGCGGTGAAGGCCGGCGCAACCCCCAAGCTCGCAAGCAACTGGATCACCGGCGAAATGGCGCGCCGCCTGAACGCGCAGGAAATCGGCATCGAAGCCGCGCCCGTCACCGCGCAGCAGCTGGCCCAGCTGGTGCAACGCGTTGCCGACGGCACGCTGCCCAACAACGCGGCGCGCCAGGTGTTCGATGCGCTCTGGACTGGCGACGGCAGCGATGTCGACGCCATCATCGAAGCCAAGGACCTGAAGCCGATGAACGACACCGGCGCGCTCGACAAGATCCTGGACGAGGTGATTGCCAAGAACCAGAAGAACGTCGAAGAGTACCGCGCCGGCAAGGAAAAGGCCCTGAACGGCCTCGTGGGCCAGGTGATGAAGGCGAGCGGCGGCAAGGCGAACCCCGCTCAGGTCACCGAACTGCTCAAGGCCAAGCTGGCCTGACCGGCCCCTACGGCGGCGGGGCTACTTGCCGCCGCCGTTTTGGGGCGACCAGATCTGTTTGAGGCGCGCGCGCTCTTCGTCGAAGCGCGCGTTCACGCGCTTCTTCTCGTCTTCCTGCTCGCCGATGAAGCGGTTCTGCACCGCCGCGCTCTGCGCGTTGTCCTCGAGCTTGCGGCGCACCGCGCCCGGCGCCTTGCTGATGTCGTGCTTGTAGAACTCAAGCTCCTCGTCGATCTTCTTGCGGTCTTCGGCGAGTTCGGCCAGGCGCTTCTGCGCGGCCTGGATCACCGCATCGATCTGCACCAGCGCCTCCTTGCGCTCCCGCTCGTGCACGGTCACGTTGGGGTAGCGCACCAGCAAGGCACGCTCGCGCCGGCGCTCGTCGATGAGGCGCGCGGCCTGCAACGCGGCCTCGCGGGCCCGGTCTTCGCGCTCGGCCAGTTCGCGCGCGGTGTAGGTCGGCTCGATCTTGCGGCGCGTGGTGCCGCTCGGGCCGAGCTCGCGCTGCTCGCGATCGCTGCATTCGGCAATCGGCCGGTCCGCCGTGAGCGTGCGGCCACGGGCGTCGGTGCAGGAGTAGATGGCAGCCGGCGCCGGCGCGGGCTGTGCCGGCACCGCCATGGGCAACAGCGCCGCCGCGAGCGGCAGCAGCAGCAACACCGCTGTGGCGAACGGCCGGGCCGGCTGGTCGAACTTGCGCACGGGCATGGCGATGGCCTCAGTGAGCGCCATAGCGGGCGCGGTAGGCAAGAACGCGCTCGCGATGCGCACCCAGGTCGGCGGCGGCGTTGCCCGACAGGTAGTTCAAGAGGTCGTCGAGCGTGGCAATGGCCACCACCTGCAGGCCCAGCTGGTTGCGCACGTACTGCACGGCGCTGTGGTCCACGTCCACGCCGTTTTCGGTGGCCTTCTCCTGCCGGTCGAGGGCAATGGACACCGCGTGCGGGGTGGCGCCGGCGGCTTCGATGGCCGCAATCGATTCGCGCACCGCGGTGCCGGCCGACATCACGTCGTCGACGATGAGCACGCGGCCCTTGAGCGGCGCACCCACCAGGTTGCCGCCCTCGCCGTGGGCCTTGGCTTCCTTGCGGTTGTAGGCAAAGGGGTAATTGCGGCCCCGGCGCGCCAGTTCGGCCGCCACCGTGGCGCCCAGCGGAATGCCCTTGTAGGCCGGGCCGAAGATCATGTCGAACTCGACACCGCTTTCGATCAGCCGGTCTGCATAGAATCCGGCCAGACGCGCGATCTTGGCGCCGTCGTCGAAGAGACCCGAATTGAAGAAGTAGGGGCTCAGGCGGCCGGCCTTGGTCTTGAACTCGCCGAAGCGCAGCACGCCGGAGTCGAGTGCGAACTGGACGAAATCCTGCGCAACCGAACTGCTTTCCACACCATCTACAGCCATCGGAATTTCCTTGTGTTCAAACTGACCAGCCTCAATCTCAATGGCCTGCGTTCGGCCGCCACGAAAGGGGTGGCGGACTGGGTGGCCGAACTTGCGCCGGATTGTATTTGCATGCAGGAGATCCGGGTGCAGGCCAGCGACATCGAAGGCCGGTTCGAAGAAATGGCCGGTCTCAAGGGCTATTTCCACTTTGCCGAGAAAAAAGGCTACGCCGGCACCGCCATCTACACAAGGCACGCGCCAAGCGCCGTGGTCGTGGGCTGGGGCGACACCGAATTCGACGCCGAAGGCCGGTATCTCGAGCTGCGCTTCGACACGCCCGAGCGCAAGCTCTCGATCATCAGCTGCTACTTTCCGAGCGGCAGCTCGGGCGAGGAACGGCAGGAGGCCAAGTTCCGCTTCCTGAAGGGCTTCTTCCCGCACCTGATTGCGCTCAAGAAAGAGCGCGAGTTCATCCTCTGCGGCGACATCAACATCGCGCACAAGGAAATCGACCTCAAGAACTGGCGCGGCAACCAGAAGAACAGCGGCTTCCTGCCCGAGGAACGCGCCTGGATGACCCGCCTGCTGGACGCCGGCACCGACGGCGCGGGCCTGGTGGACGTGTACCGCATGCTCAAGCCCGAGACCACGGCCGAGGCCTACACCTGGTGGAGCAACCGCGGCCAGGCCTATGCCAACAACGTGGGATGGCGGCTCGACTACCACCTGGCCACGCCGGCGCTCGGCGCGCTGGCGCGCAACGAGCAGATCTACAAGACCATCAAGTTCAGCGACCACGCGCCGATCACGGTCGACTACGACTTCACGCTGTAGCCGCGGCCCCGCTTCAGCGCGGCGCCGTCTTTCCGGCATGCCGCGCCAGGTGCACCTGGTGCAGCGTGATCTTGCGCACCTCGGCCTGGCTGGTCTCGATGTGCGCGCGCAGCAGCATTGCGGCCTGGTCGCCGCGGTTGGAGCGAACGGCCTTCAGGATCTTGGCGTGCTCGTCGTAGGTGGCATCGATGCGCGGCTGCTGCGTGAAGTCGAGGCGGCGGATGATGCGGATGCGTTCGGTCACGTCGCCGTGCACGCGCGCCATCTCGGCGTTGCCTGCGGCGGCCACCAGCGAGCAGTGAAAAGCCTCGTCCCATTGCGCCACCTGGGCGGTGTCGCTGCTGCGCTGGGCCGCGGGCACGAGCCAGATGTCGGCCAGTGCCTCGAGCAGGCTGCGGTCGACGCGGCGATCCGCCTCGCAAAGGCGATGCACGGCCGTGGTCTCGAGCACCATGCGCAGGTCGTAAAGCTGCTCGAACTGGTCGAAGTCGAACGGCAGCACGCGCCAGCCGCTGCGGAACAGCACCTCGACAAAGCCCTCTTGCTGAAGGCGGAAAAGCGCCTGCCGCACCGGCGTGCGCGAAACCCCGAGCCGCTCGCTGATCTCGTTCTCGGTGAAGCGGTCGCCCGGCACAAGAATGAAATCGGCCACGTCGCGCTTGAGCTGCGCGTACACCTCGTCGGCGCGGGTGCGAAAAGCGGTTTCGCCGGCGGCGGGGACGGCGGGTACGGGCGAGGCGGAGCGGGAACGAACAGTAGGCACGTGGGGAATATTAGTCGCTGTCATTGCCCACCGCGAAGCGCAGCCAGCAGCGCCCTGCTTGGCGCGGTCCAGCCGACGATGCCGCCCTGGGCGCGAACCATGTCGAGCGTGGCTGCCTTGAAGGCCGGAAAGTAGCTCTCGGTGCAGTCTTCGAGCAGAAGGCAGTCGTAGCCGCGGTCGTTGGCTTCGCGCATGCTGGTCTGCACGCAGACCTCGGTGGTCACCCCGCCGAACAGCAGGTGCGTAATGCCGCGCGCTTGCAGCAGTTCGTGCAGGCCGGTGGCGTAGAACGCGCCCTTGCCGGGCTTGTCGATGACGATTTCGCCTTCGACCGGCGCCAGCGCATCGATGATCTGGTTGCCCGGTTCGCCCGCCACAAGGATGCGGCCCATCGGGCCTTCGTCGCCGATGCGCAACGCCGGGTTGCCGCGGCTGCGCTTGGCGGGCGGGCAATCGGAAAGATCGGGCTTGTGCGCCTCCCGCGTGTGCACCACGAGGCCGCCGGTTTCCCGCCAGGCCTGCAACGCCGCTTTTGTGGCAGGAACGATCGCTTCGAGCAGGGACACGTCGTTGCCCAGCGTTTCACCGAAGCCGCCGGGTTCGATGAAGTCGCGCTGCATGTCGATGAGGACCAGGGCAGCTTTCTTGATCTCGAACTCGTAGGGGAAGGGAATGGCTTCTTCTATGCGCATGTTGTTGCTCACTTGTTCAGAGGGCGCGGGTGCGGCGATCGGCGGGATGCACAGGGGCAAACACTCCACCTTTGAGCCCGGTGTGCGGCCTTCCGATGAACAGCAGAGCACTCATGCCACAGCCTCCAACGGCTCATGATGCCCGCCACCCATGTGCGCCCCGATCACGTGCCTCTCAGCGCCCTCAGCCGAAGTCTCGAACACGATGCGCCCTTCGCTCATCACGACGATGCGGTCGGCCAGTTCCAGCAGTTCGTCGAGGTCTTCGCTGATGAGCAGCACTGCCCCGCCCTTCTCGCGTACCTGCACGATGCGTTCGTGAATCTCGGCCACGGCCGCAAAGTCGAGCCCAAACACCGGGTTGGCCGCAATCAGCACATTGATGTCGCCTGCGAGTTCGCGCGCCAGTACGGCGCGCTGCACGTTCCCGCCTGAAAGGCTGCGAATCGGCGCGCCCTCACCCTGCGTCTTCACGCCGTATTCGGCGATCCACTCGCGCGCCCGGTTGCGCCAGAAGGGATAGTTCAGCACCCCGCCTCGCGACAAAGGCGGCCTGTCGAAATCACGAAGCGCCATGTTCTCTGCCACGCTGAGATCGCCCACGCACGCGTTGCGCAGCGGCTCCTCGGGCAGGCTGCGCACCTTGAGGCTTCGGTTCTCTCCGCGCCGTGCGCTGTATGGTTGGCCCATGACGCTCACCTTCCCGGCAAGCCGCGGACGCTGCCCGACCAGTGCCTCGACCAGCTCGCGCTGCCCGTTGCCCGAGACGCCCGCCACGCCGAGGATTTCGCCCGCGCGCACCGAAAGTGCCAGGTCGTGCAGCGCCAAGGTGCCCCGGTCGCCCTGGGCCCGGAGGCCTTCGACCTTCAATGCAATGGGCGCCGCAGCGGACACGGGCTTTCTGGCAGCGGGCAATGCAGCCGGTGCGGAGGAAGAAGCCTCAGCATCCTCGCCGCCCATCATGGCCCCTGCCAACCGTGCCGGGCTCGTGTCCGTCACGCGGCAATGGTGTACCGCCTTGCCGCGGCGCAGCACCGTCACGCCGTCCGCATAGGCCATGACCTCGCGAAACTTGTGCGTGATGATGAGCACGGTGCACAAACCGCTGCGCGCGAACTCCCGCACATGGCCCAGCACCTCGTCCGCCTCCTGCGGCGTCAGCACCGAGGTCGGCTCATCGAGGATCAGGAGCCGCGGCTTCAAGTACAGCTGCTTGAGAAGCTCGAGCTTCTGTTTTTCGCCCGCGGCAAGCTCCGAAGGCCGCGCGTCCAGGTCGAGACTGAAGGGCGTGGTCGCGAGAAACTCCTTCAGCTCTGCGCGCTTGGCTTTCCAGTCGATCAGCGCGGGCGTCTTGCCGCCCGCGAGCAGCAGGTTCTCCGCCACCGTCATGCCCGGCGCCAGCGTGAAGTGCTGGTAGACCATGCCGATGCCCAGCGCACGCGCCACGATGGGATTGGCAATGTCCTGCTCGCGCCCGTCGATCAGGATGCTGCCTTCTTCCGCGCGCTGGAAGCCGGCCACGCATTTCACCAGCGTGCTCTTGCCCGCGCCGTTCTCGCCGAGCAGCGCATGCACCGTGCCGGGTTCCACGCGCATCGTCACGCGGTCCATCGCGGTGAAGGCGCCGAAGCGCTTGGTCAGCTCGTAGGTGTCGAGCGCGAGTGCGCCGCTGCCGCCCGGCAGGGCACCAATCGCGTGGGGCGCGGCGCTCATGCGTGAATCACCCGAGCGCGGCCAGCAGTTGCTGCGAACCGGCGTGCGCACCGAACACGCCGCCCTGCATCGTGATCATCTTCAGCGCTGCAAGATGGTTGCCGTGGTCGGTGGCAGCCGTGCAGTCGGACAGCAGCAGGCATTCGAAGCCGCGGTCGTTGGCGTCGCGCATCGTGGTGTGCACGCACACGTCCGTGGTGATGCCCGCAAGAATCAGGTTCTCGATGCCGCGCGTGCGCAAGATCAGTTCGAGATCCGTCGCGTAGAACGACCCCTTGCCGGGCTTGTCGATCACCACCTCGCCGGCGAGCGGCGCCAGTTCCGGAATGATTTCCCAGCCCGGCTCGCCGCGCACCAGGATGCGTCCGCACGGCCCGTCGTCGCCAATGCCCACGCCGCCGGCGCCAATCTGCCGCGAGCGCCAGCGCTTGTTGGCGGGCAGGTCCGCCAGGTCGGGCCGGTGGCCTTCGCGCGTATGAATGATGTGAAAGCCCAGCGGCCGCATCGCCGCGAGCGTGCGCGCAATGGGCTGGATCGGCGCCTGGACCAGCGAGAGGTCGTATCCCATCACGTCGACATACCCGCCCTTGCCGCAGAAGTCGGTCTGCATGTCGATCACGACGAGCGCGGTGTTGTCGGGCCGCAATGCGCCGTTGTAGGGCCAGGCATAGGGTTCGGCATCCACGTGGCGGCCAGTTGTCGTTGTCATGGCGTTCAGTTCCTTGTCGATGAAAGTTCGCCGGGGCTGCCGAGTGCCGTGCTGCCGGGCCTGCAGGTAAGCACAAGAATGACCAGCGTGAGCACGTAGGGCACGGTGTTGAACAGGTGATAGCCCCAGCCGATGCCGATGGACTGCAGCGCGGGCCCGATGGCACCCGCGCCGCCGAAGAGAAACGCAGCACCCACGCAGCGCAGGGGGCTCCAGCGCGCAAAGATCACGAGCGCCACCGCAATGAGGCCCTGGCCGCTGGAAATGCCTTCGTTCCAGCTGCCCGGATAAAACAGCGTGAGCGACGCGCCGCCGAGCCCGGCGATGAAGCCGCCGGCCGTTGTCGCCGCGATGCGCAGGCCCGAGACCGAGTAGCCGAGCGCGCGCGTCGCCTGCGCCGAATCGCCGGCCATGCGCACCAGCAGGCCGGCGCGTGTGCGCGCAAAGCCCCACCACAGCAGCACTGCGAGCGCCACGCCGATGGGTACCAGCGCATTGAGCTGCAGCGCCGATCGCACCACCGTGTTGTCGCTCCAGAAGCCCAGCGGTATGGCGGGAATCTGAGGCGCCTGCGGCTGGATCAGTGGCTTGCCCAGGTAGAACGCGAGCCCCGTGCCGAGCAGCATCAGCGCGATGCCCGTGGCCACATCGTTCACGCGGTCGAGCGAACACAACACGCCGTGCAGCAGCGCGAGCGCCGCGCCCGCCACAGCGCCGATCAGCACGCCGAGCCAGGCCGAATCGGTGAGATAGGCGCCACCGAAAGCCGCCATGGCCGACAGCACCAGCACGCCCTCGAGCCCGAGGTTGATGCGCCCCGACTTCTCGGTAAGGCATTCACCCAGGCTCACGAAGAGAAACGGTGCGCCCACGCGCAGCGCACCGCCGACGATGCCGGCCGCGAGCGCGATCCACTGGTCAACCGTCATGCCGGGCTCCCCGAAGCGCGGAGCATGCGTGCGCGCAGCGCGCTCCAGTCGATCATGCGCAGGCCCTCGCTCGCAAGAATGAGCACGAACGCAATGCCCTGCAGCACCAGCACCGATGCATCGGGCAAGCCGAGCCGCCGCTGCAACAGGCTGCCCGCCGCACCGAAGCCGCCGAACAGGATGGCCACCGGCACGATGGCCGCGGGGTTGTGCCGCGCGATGAACGACACCAGGATGCCCGCATACCCGTAGCCCGCAATCAACGAAGCATTGGCATTGGTGTGAACCGCCGCCACCTCGACCGCGCCAGCGAGCCCCGCGCAGGCACCGCCGAGTGCGCAGGCACCGAGGATGAGCCGCGTGGCCGGCAGCCCTACGAGCTGCGCCGTGCGCGGATTGCCGCCCACCACGCGCACCGAAAAGCCCGAGGCCGTGGCGCGCAGCCACCACGCGAGCCCGAGGCAAGCGAGCACACCGATGACGAAGCCCCAGTGCACGTCGGAGCCACCGATGCCGCCGATCAGCAGCCCCTCGTTCAGCGCATGGGTCGATGGCTTGTTGAGGCTGGCCGGGTCGCGCAGCGGCCCCTCGACAAGGTGCTTGAAGATGCCGATGGCAATGTAGGCCAGCAGCAGGCTGCTGATGGTTTCGTTGATGCCGCGGTACTGGCGCAGCCAGCCCGCAAGCGCGATCCACAGCGCCCCGGCAAGAGCGCCCGCAGCGCACACCGCCGCGGTGCCCACGAAGTTATGAGGCAAGGGCACCGCGTGCGCGAGCGCCGCAGAGGCCAGGCCGCCCAGCACCAGCGCCCCCTCTCCGCCGATGACGATGAGCCCCGCCCGCGCCGGCAGCGCCACGCACAGCGCGGTGAGCATCAGCGGCGCAGCGCGCTGCAACGTGTTCTGCCAAGAAAACCAGTCGCCGAACGCACCCTTGAACAGCGTTGCCCAGACCTCCACCGGATCGACGCCGGCAAAGGCCACCAGCACACCGAAGAGCAGCAGCGCTGCCGCAATGGCGAACACCGGCAGGGCAAATTCCTTGAGCGCGTGGCGCATGGTGATGATGAACCCGGATCAGGCCGAGCCGATCACGCCTTCGACCAGGTAGTTCATCTTTTCCAGCTCCAGGTCGGTCTGCTTCAGCACCTTGCCGGCCGGCACCACGACGGCGCCCTTGTTGTCCTTGATGCCGTCCTTGAAGATGTCGAAGGTGCCCGCGATCATCCTGGCCTTGATGTCGTCGGCCTGCTTCTTTGCGGCGTCGGGCACCATGGGGCCGTAGGCGGACATCTTCACGTAGCCTTCCTTCAGGCCTCCGCGCAGGAAGTTGGGGTGCGGCTTGCCGGCTTGAGCGGCCTCGATGGCCGCCTTGTAGGCCGTGAGCCAGTTCCACTCGGCACCGGTGAGATACGCATTGGGTGCCAGCTTGGCCTGGCTCGCGTGGTAGCCGCAAACCATCTTGCCGCGCTTGGCCGCCGTCTCCACCACCACCTTGGGGCCGTCGACGTGCATGGTGAACGCGTCGCAGCCCTGGTCGGCCAGGCTGTTGGTGGCCTCGGCTTCCTTCACGGCCATCGACCAGTCGCCGGTGAAGATCACGCTGCAGGTGATGTTCGGCTTGACTGAGCGCGCGCCGAGCGTAAAGGCGTTGATGTTGCGCAGCACTTGCGGAATGGGCTTGGCGGCAACGAAGGCGATCTTGTTGCTCTTGGTCATGTGCGCCGCGATCACGCCGTTCAGGAACTGGCACTCGTCGATGTAGCCGAAGAAACTGCCGACGTTCTTCGGGTGCTTGCCCTCGGTCCAGAGGCCGCCGCAGTGCGAGAAGCGCACATCGGGGTTCTTGGGCGCCACGGCAAGGATGTGCGGATCGAAGTAGCCGAACGACGTGGGAAACAGCAGCTTGGCGCCGTCCTGCGAGATCATGCCGGCCATCGTCTTCTGCACGGCGGCGGTCTCGGACACGTTCTCTTCTTCGACCACCTTCACGCCGGGCAGCTTCTTGACCTCGGCCGCCGCCATGGCGTGCGCCTGGTTGTAGCCATAGTCGTCGCGCGCGCCGACGTAGATCACGCCGACGGTCAGCGGCTTGGCCTGTGCGCCGGCAAGGGCGCTCCAGCCTCCAAGGGAACCGGCAGCGCCGAGCGCGGCCAGGGATTTGAGGGACTCGCGGCGATTGATGGGGCTGGTCATGGGGTTCTCCGGTCTTGGATACAAGGTGGGGTGCAAAAAATGTGCCTGCCTGTTCAGTCGATCAGGCTCACGTGCGCGGCGGCCACGCGCCAGCCATCGGCGGTGCGCAGCCAGGTCTGGCTCTGGCGGCCCGTCTGGCGGCCGCCTTCGCGGCAGAACTCGGTATTGGCGGTCGCGAAGTCGCGGCCGTAGGTGGTGATGACGGTGCGCAGCAACTCGCGCGGCGGGCTCTGCACCGGCAGCGACGCACGAAAGGCGCTGATCGCCGCATGGCCGTAGTGGTTCTCGGCGTAGCCGTAGCGCAGCGTGTGCGGGCTGTTCCAGAACAGCTCGTCGAGCACATCGCGCCGGTTGGTGACCAGTGCTTCTTCGTAGCGCGCGAACACCGCGGTCACTTCGGCAAGCACTTCGGGGATGTTGATTTCCAGGGTCATCTGCGCACCTCGCGTTGAAAGATGTCGAGGCTGAGCTTCTTCATTGCGACAAAGCTCTCGGTGCTCAGCGTCTCGACCGTGCGCGGCCGGGCATCGCCGTAGCGCAGGATCTCGGCCACCCTGGTGGGCCGCTTGGTCAGAAGCAACACCTCGTCGGCCAGGTACACGGCCTCTTCGAGGTCGTGCGACACCAGCAGCATGGTGGTGCCGGTCTGCATGAACACTTCCTGCAGCTTCTCGCGGATGAAGAGCGTCATCTCGAAATCGAGCGCGGAAAACGGCTCGTCGAGAAACAGCACTTCGGGGTTGGGCGCGAGCGCCCGCATGATCGATGCGGTCTGCTGCTGGCCGCCCGAGAGTTCGTACGGAAAGCGCTTCAGGTCGAACTTGACGTCGAAGGACGCCACCAGCTCTTCCATGCGCCGGTCGACCTCGGCCTTGCTGCGCCCTTCGAGCTTCAGCGGGTAGGCGATGTTGTCGATGGTGCGCATCCACGGGAACATCGCCTCGCGGTAGTTCTGGAACACGTAGCCGATCTTGGTGTCCTTGCGCTGCTTGCCGTCGAACAGGATCTCGCCCGCATCGATGGGAATGAGCCCCGCGATCATGTTGATGAGCGTGGACTTGCCGCAGCCGTTGGGGCCGAACACCGAGACGATCTTGTGCTTGGGAATGTCGAGATCGAAGTTCTCGTACAGCGGCCAGCCGGCAAAGTACTTGGTCAGGCCGCGGATGGTGATGTGCGTGCCGGCGGGGCCGGGCTTGAAGACGGGCTTGGGCACGTCGGCATACACCGGGCCGTTCACGACGATGTCTTGCGTGGCTTTCATCGGCCGCTCCAGTGCACGATGCGGCGCTCGGCCACAAGAAAGAGAATGTTGAGCGCATAGCCCAGCGCACCGGCGGCAAGAATGGCCGCATACATGCTCTTCACGTTGAGCACCTGCTGCGCATCGATGATGCGGTGGCCAAGGCCGGTGTCGGAGCCGATGAACATCTCGGCCACGATGACGATCACCAAGGCCATCGACACCGCCGAGCGCAGGCCCACGAAGCTGGGCTGCAGGCTTTCCCACACCAGCACGTCCTTGAAGATCTGCCAGCGCGAGGCACCCATGACACGCGCCGCCATCACGCGCTGCTTGCGCGCATTGATGACGCCATAGGCGCTGTTGAACACCACGATCAGCAGCGCACCGAAAGCCGCAATGGCCACCTTGTTGACGTCGGACACGCCGAAGATCAGGAGGAACAGCGGAATGAGCGCGGACGAAGGCGTGGAGCGGAAGAAGTCGATCAGGAATTCGACGCTGCGGTAGGCCTTCTCATTGCTGCCGAGCAGCACGCCCAGCGGCACGCCGACCACCGCCGCAATCAGAAAGGCCTGCAGCGTGCGCCACACGGTCATCGCAAAGTCGGTGAGCAGCGGCCCACCCGCAAGCCCCGTGATCAGCGCCGCAACGGTGTCGGCGGGCGTGGGCAGCAGGATCGGCTTGATGAAGCCGAGCCGCACCGCCAGGTCCCACACGATGAACAGCACCACGGGTCCGATGAAGGGCAGCAGCCGGTCGCGCAGCGGGGGCTTGGGCAAAGCCGCTGCCGGGGCTCCGGCGGCCGGCGGCGTCCACGGCGCGGCCGTGGTCGTGCTTGCGTCCGCCATGGTCATGCCTTGTAGAGCAGGCCGTCCACCAGCACCTTCTTCTCGAAGATGCCTTTCTCGGTGAACAGGTCGTAGAACTTCTGGAAGTAGGCCACGTCGCTGGGCTTGAACTCGTTGTAGAGCATGTAAGAGGCGAGAGGTACTTCGGCCGTGAGCTTGCCCTCGATGGCGGTGTAGCCCTTCATGTGCTGGCGGGCGTCGTCGGGCTTGGTGCGCACCAGCTCCACGCCGCGCGCATAGGCGGCGATGTACTTCTTGGCGACTTCCGGGTTCTTCTTGATGAACTCGCTCGTGAGACTGGCCGCGCCGCCGTGCCAGGGCGCCATGGGATCGCCCAGGATATACCTGGCGACCACGCCGGCTTCGATGACGCGCGTGGTGCCGTTCATGCGGCCCACAGTGCCGGTGGGCTCCAGCGTGTAGCAGGCGTCGACCTGGCCCGCGACGAGCGCGGCCACGTGCTGGCCGATGGGCAGCTCGCTCACCGTGGCCCCTTTGGCGCCGGCGCGTTCGAGCATGGTCTTGCACAACGTCACGTTCTGGATGCCGGGGCCGGACGCGATCTTCTTGCCGGCCAGCTCGGCCATGGTCTTGATCGGGCTGTCCTTGGCGACGATGAACTCGTCGAGCACGAACTTGGCGTTGCTCGGGTTGGTGCAGAAGATCTTGAAGAGGCCCGGCTGCGCAATCTCGCCGATGGCGAGGTTGGCAGAGCCGGTGCCGTTGGAGCTGCCGTCGCAGCGGCCCGCCAGCATGCCTTCCATGACCTGCTGCGCGCCGGCGAACTTGAGCGGCTCCACGTCGAGGCCGGCTTCCTTGAAGTAACCGCGGTCCACCGCGGCAAAGAAGGGGAGGCCGGCGGCCACGGGCCAGAAGCCGATTCGGATCTTCGGTGCGGCTTGCGCTCGCACGATGGCCGGTGCGGCCAGCACGGCCAAGCCCGCTGCGCCGGCTTGCAACAGCTGGCGGCGCGACGCGGCGGCGGGCGATTTTTCAGGGATGCTCATGAAGACTCCTCGATCGATCAGGTTGAAATGGCTTGGGAAGGAACGGTGCGGCTCGCGATGTAGGCACGCCAGCCGCCGTGGTGGCTCACGTCTTCGGCGTCGGCCAGCGCATGGCCTTCGCAGATGAAGCCGTGCACCCAGCTGCCGTCGGCAAGCTCCACGCTGCCGAGCCCCAGTGGAGGCGGAATCAGCGCCAGGAAGCTGCCGACCTGCGCAACCGGAACCGACCACACCTCGAGCGCGATGGCGGTACCGCCGCCTGCGCTGCGCTGCAGGCCCGGCTTGGGCGGCACGGTGCCGGGCAATGCATGCAGCCGGTAGCGGGGCGCGGTGGTCGTGGCACGCAGCAGCGTGGCGCCGCGCTCGGTGAGCTGGCTATTGAGCGGCATGCCCGAAAGGTGTGCGCCGACGACAGCGATGGGCATCGTCTGCACTTGCGAGACGCCCAGGCCCAGAATGGCGCGCGGCTCTGGCAGCGGTAAGCCGGTGGCGCCTTGCGGCAGCCCAGTGGCGTGGTGATAGCGCTGGCCCAGATCGGCCAGCGCAAGGTCGCTGCCGCACGGCGCGATCAGCGTGATGCCGAACGGCAGGCCGTCGGCGCGCAGCGAACTCGGCACCGAAATGGCGGCGTAGTCCAGCAGGTTGACGAAGTTGGTGTACGCGCCGAGGTTGCGGTTGAGCACGACCGGATCGGCGCGCATCTGGTCGCGCGTGTAGTGCGTGGGCGCCGTTGGCACCAGCAGCACGTCGATGCCGCGCCACATCGGCTCGACCTGTTGCGCGAGCGCGCGCAGTCTTGTCTGCGCCTCGAACACATCGGCGGCGCTGTAGCCGCGTCCGCTCTCGAGAATGCCGCGCACCGGTTCGATGACCTGGGAGCCGTGCGCATCAAAAAACCCGCGCACCGCGGCATAGCGCTCGGCCACCAGTGCGCTCTCATAGAGCAGCGCGGCGGCCTCGGCCAGCGGCGCGAAGGGAATCGTCATCGGCGTGCCGCCGAGCGCGACGAGCCGCGCCTGTGCGTCGCGGAAGGCTGCTTCGGCTTCGGTGTCGCCGAAGAAGCTCAGCGTATCGGGCACGCCGAAGCGAAATGCCGGTGTAAAGGGGTCGCTGCGCAAGGCAAGTTCGCGCGAATAAGGATCGCGCGCGTCCGGACCCGCGGCCGCAAGAAGCACGTCGACAGCCAGGCCGACCGTGCGCGCGAAGATCGACACGCAGTCCGCGCTCTGCGCAGCAGGCACCACGCCGAACGCACTCAGCAAGCCGCGCGAAGGCTTGATGCCGACGATGTTGTTGAGCCCGGCGGGCACGCGGCCCGAACCGGCCGTGTCGGTGCCGAGCGCGAAATCAACCTCACCCGCGGCCACCACATAGGCCGAGCCCGAGCTGGAGCCGCCCGAGACATAGCGCGGGTCGAAGGCGTTGGGCACCTCGCCATACGGAGAGCGCGTGCCGTTCAGGCCGCAGGCGAACTGATCGAGGTTGGTCTTGCCGAGCAGCGATGCACCGGCATCGAGCAGCTTCTGCACCACGGCCGAGTGCTCGGTGGGCCGGCGATCGAACGATGGACAGGCGGCCGTGGTGGGCACGCCGGCCACGTCGATGTTGTCCTTGACGGCGAAGCGCAGGCCGGCGAGCGGGCCTTTTCCCGTATCCACGCCGGGCACGGGCCGAGGGAAGCGCGCGATCCACGCCGCGGCGGCCGATCCGTTTTCTTCATGCACCATATCAAAGCATCCAAACTTGTGTACAAGTCGAGATGCAAGCAGTGTGCCAAGGCGATCGGAGGATCGCGCTTCAGCAGATTTCGCTCAGGAGTTTTGCCCCCTCTCCCTCTGGGACAGGGTTGGGGTGAGGGCTGCGTGCCGCCGATGAAGCACGGCTCTTATATGAGGGCAGCTGCCCTCACCCCGCCTTCTCCCGGAGAGGGAGAGGGAGAGGGAGTAATACCCAAGCGCCGCCTCAGCTCCGCTTGGCTTCGCGGTAGAGCTTTTCCACCTTCGGCAGGTTGGCTTCGAGCTTCTGGATGCGGTCCGGCCCGCTCGGGTGGGTCGAAAGAAAACTCAGCCCACCCTGGTTCTTCGAGGCAGTGGCCATCTTTTTCCAGAGCGACACCGATGCCTGCGGGTCGTAGCCCGCCCGCGCCGCCAGCTCGAGGCCGACGAGGTCGGCCTCGGTCTCATCGCTGCGGCTGAATTTGAGGGTGATCAACTGCGTGCCGGCGCGGGCTGCCAGGTCGCCCATCTGGCCCAGGCCCAGCAGCTGCGCGCCGATGGAGAGCGCGGCGCCGGTGCCGGCGCTCTTGGCCATGCGGGCGCGCGCATGCTCGCGCAGCGCATGGGCCATCTCGTGGCCCATCACCATCGCAACCTCGTCGTCATTGAGCTTGAGCTGCTCGAGGATGCCGGTGAAGAAGGCGATCTTGCCGCCCGGCATGCAGAAGGCATTGATCTGCTTGCTGCCGATGAGGTTGACCTCCCACTTCCAATCGCGCGCCCGCGTGTTCCAGGGCGTGGCAAAGGGAATCAGGCGGTTGGCGATGGTGCGCAGCCTTTGCAGCTGGGCGTTGCCGTCGCCCGCCAGCGCCCCCTTGGCGCGCGCCTGCGCGAGCAATTGCCCGTACTGCTGAACGCCGGCGGCCTCGATCCGGTCGGCCGGCACCAGGTTGCGCGCCACGGATGCATTGCCCACGTTGACCTGCGCCAGCGCCGGACCCGTCAGTGCCGCGCCAGCCGCGGCAAGCAGGAAGGCCCGCCGCGGCTGCCACGCCGAGGAACGGGAGACCGAAGAAGCCGCAGAAGGAAGAAGGAGCTCGCATCGTGTGCACATGCGCGGATCATAGGAACAATTGCCGACAAAAAGACGGCTCGGCGCATGCCGCGCCCTCATGGACAATCCGGGGTTCATGTCTGCCCAGCCCGCCGAAACCCCCACCGCCTCTTCCCTGCCCTGGCGCGACGCGCTGAAGGTCTATCTCGAGCCTGCCACCCTGCGCATGCTGGCGCTCGGCTTTTCGGCCGGCCTGCCGCTGCTGCTGGTGCTGGGCACGCTGAGCTTCCGGCTGCGCGAAGCAGGCATCGACCGCACCACCATCGGCTACCTGAGCTGGGTGGGCCTGGCCTACGGCTTCAAATGGGTCTGGGCGCCGCTGGTCGACCGGCTGCCGCTGCCGCCGCTAACCACGCTGCTCGGGCGCCGGCGCGGCTGGCTGCTGCTGGCGCAGGGGCTGGTGATCGCGGGGTTGGTGGGCATGGCGCTCAACGACCCGCGCCAGGGACTGCAGCCGCTGATCTGGTGTGCGCTGCTCGTGGCCTTCGGCTCGGCCACGCAGGACATCGCGCTCGACGCCTTCCGCATCGAATCGGCCGAAACCCGGAAGCAGGCCGCGCTCGCCGCCGCGTATCAAACCGGCTACCGCCTCGCGATGATCTGGGCCGGCGCCGGCGTGCTGTGGGTCGCGGCCTGGGCGGAGGTGGCGCCGGTGGCAGGCGTCACGGGCGCTGCGGCCTACCAGAACGCAGCCTGGAAAACCGCCTACCTGGTCATGGCCGCCTCGATGGCGGTGGGCGTGCTCACGGTGCTGCTCTCACCCGAGCCGGCGCGTCGCGTGCTGCCCAAGGCAAGGAACGCGGCCGAGTGGCTGCAGGGCGTGCTCGTCGAGCCCTTTGCCGACTTCATCCGCCGCTACAAGTGGCAGGCCGCGCTGATCCTCGCGCTGATTGCCATCTACCGCATCAGCGACGTGGTGATGGGCATCATGGCCAACCCGTTCTACGTGGACATGGGCTTTACCAAGGACGAGGTGGCCACGGTCAGCAAGATCTACGGCGTGGTGATGACGCTGGCCGGCGCCTTCGTGGGCGGCGTGCTGTCGATGCGACTGGGCGTGATGCGCGTGCTCATGCTGGGCGCGGTCCTCAGCGCCGCCAGCAACCTGCTGTTTGCCTGGCTGGCCTCGCGCGGGCACGACCTCACGGCGCTGATTGCGGTGGTGTCCGCCGACAACCTGGCTGGCGGCATCGCCTCGGCGGCGTTCATCGCCTATCTCTCCAGCCTGACGAACATCAGCTACTCCGCCACGCAGTACGCCCTGTTCAGTTCGCTGATGCTGCTGCTGCCGAAGTTCATTGCCGGCTACTCGGGTGTTTTTGTCGACGCCTACGGCTACGCCCCGTTCTTTACCGCCACGGCGCTCCTGGGGGTGCCGGTGCTGTTGCTGGTGGCATTGGCCGCCCGGATCACCACGACCACAGCCCCCGCCGAGCGTCAATAGAGCACGGGCCCTATAGGAAAACAGCTGACGCTGGGGCCCCCGCACAACTGGTAGGCTGTCATTTTCCGGTTACCTTTCGCATCGCTTTCAAAGCGTTTACTTTCCGTCCGAACCCTCAAGCAACGTGCCGCCCCGCATTTCTCCCCTTCAGATCAGCGCCTTCACGGCCACTTCGGCCGTCGGTGTCGGCAAGGAGCCGCTCGCCGAGGCGCTCGCGCATTCGCGCAGCGGCTTGCGCGCCAACGATTTCGGCGATGCGCCGCTGCCCACCTGGATCGGCCGCGTCGAGGGGCTCGAAGACATTCGCCTGCCCGAAGACCTCGCCCACTGGGATTGCCGCAACAACCGGCTCGCCTGGCTCGGCCTGCATGCCGACGGGTTTCCCGAGGCGGTGGCAGCCGCTCGGGCCAAGTACGGGCCTTCGCGCATCGCGCTGATCCTGGGCACCTCGACGTCCAGCATCGGCGAAACCGAGCTGGCCTACACCCAGCTCGACGCCGACGGGCTCTTTCCGATGGGCCAGCGCCGCCCTGCGGTGCACACGCCGCATTCGCTGGCCATGTTTGTGCAGCAGGTGCTCGGGCTCACCGGTCCCAGCGAGACGATTTCCACCGCCTGTTCGTCGAGCGCCAAGGTGTTCGCCTCGGCCGAGCGGCTGATCCGCCTCGGGCTGGCCGACGCCGCCGTGGTCGGCGGGGTCGACACGCTGTGTGGCAGCGTGCTGTTCGGCTTCAATTCGCTCGAACTGGTGTCCAGCGAGCCCTGCCGGCCTTTCGACGCCGGCCGCAAGGGCATCAGCCTGGGCGAGGCGGCCGGCTTTGCGCTGGTGGAGCGCGTGCAGGACGATGCGGACGCTCCGCTGCGCCTTCTCGGCTACGGTGAAGCCAGCGATGCGCACCACATGTCGACGCCGCACCCGGAAGGCCTGGGCGCCGAACGCGCGCTCGACGAGGCGCTGGCGCGCGCGGGCCTGGCCCCCGACGCCATCGACTACATCAACATGCACGGTACGGCGAGCCAGAAGAACGACGAGGTCGAAGGCGCACTGGTGGCCCGCCGCTTCCCCGCCACCACCCACGCCAGCTCGACCAAGGGCTTCATGGGCCACACGCTGGGCGCGGCGGGCATTGTCGAGTCGGTGATCAGCCTGCTGGCCATCGAGCGCGGTCTGATGCCGGGCACCGTGAACACGAACGAACTCGACACGGGCTTCGGGCCGCAGATCAAGCTGGAGCCCGCGCACGGCGAGGTTCGCTACGCGCTGACCAACTCATTCGGCTTTGGCGGCAACAACTGCTCGCTGGTGTTCGGCAAGGCCGCTCAATGACCGCCGCGAACCAGGCTCCGAAGCCGCCCACCCTCTACATCGAAGGCCCGGCCTTCTGGACGCCCACCCTGCCCGGCTGGGAGGCCGCCCGTGCCGCCTTTCGAGGTGAAGGCACGCTCACCGACCCGCCCGCCAAGCGCCCATCGCCGCAGGTGCTGGCGCCCGCCGAGCGCCGCCGCGCACCCGATACCGTGGCCCTTGCGCTGGAGGTGGCCGCCGCCTCGATGGCGGGCGCGGGGCGCAATGCGGCCGACGTGCCCTGCGTGTTTGTTTCAGCGCACGGCGATCTTTCGATCAACGACTACATGTGCAGCACGCTCGCCACAGACCCGACGGTGCTGTCGCCCACGCGCTTTCACAACTCGGTGCACAACGCGGCCGTGGGCTACTGGACCATCGGCACGGGCTGCATGGCGGCCAGCAATTCGGTTTCGGCCTACGAGAACAGCTTTGCCGCCGGCCTGCTCGAGGCCGCGGTGCAGTGCGCGGCCGACCACTCGCCGGTGCTGCTGGTGGGCTACGACACGCCCACCGTGGGCGCGCTGACCTCGGTCACCGACAGCCAGGGCCTGCTGGCCGTGGCGCTGGTGATTGCGCCCGAGCGCACCGAGCGCACCGTGGCGTCCTTCGACTGGTCGACAGAGAGCGGCAACGGCAACGTGCCGGCGCCCCTGTCGGCCGCCGCGAAGACGCTGGCGCACATCAACCCGATGGCGCATGCGCTCAGCTTGTTCGAATCGCTTGCGCGTGTGGCGGACGACGACCCGCCCGCGCCGCTGGACCTGCCGCTTTCTTCCACCCTGGCGCTGCGGCTGCAACTGCAGCAGGTCCGGGACTGAAGTTCCATGACGGGCACTGCGCATACATGTGACGCAGTGATCATGGGCGGCGGGCTCGCGGGCCTCACGCTGGCGCTGCAGCTCAAGCAGCGCTTCGAGGACATCGAGGTGCTGGTGCTGGAGCGGCGCAAGCACCCGGTGCCGCACGCGGCCCACAAGGTGGGCGAGTCGTCGGTGGAAATCGGCGCGCACTACTTCGACACGGTGCTCGGCCTCAAGCCGCACATGGACAGTGCGCAGCTGCGCAAGTTCGGCTTTCGCTTTTTCTTCAGCGAGGGCCGGCGCGACATCGACCAGGTCACCGAAATCGGCGCGAGCCGCTACCTGGCGGTGCCCAGCTACCAGATCGACCGCGGTATCTTCGAGAACTATCTTGCCCAGGAGGCCGTTCGGCGCGGGGTGCGCTTCGACGATGCCGCGCTGGTGCGCCGCGTCGAGCTGGCTTCGGACGCCAAGGCGGCGCACCGCGTCGAATGGTCGCACGGCGACCAGACGCACAGCGCCGAGGCGCGCTGGATCATCGACGCCTGCGGGCGCGCCGGGCTGCTCAAGCGCAAGCTGGGGTTGGCCGAGCCCAACGCGCACGACGTCAACGCGGTGTGGTTCCGCATCGGCGAGCGGGTTGCCATCGACGACTGGAGCGACAACGCCGACTGGCAGGCGCGCTGCGATCCCCGCGCGCGCTGGCTTTCGACCAATCACCTGTGTGGCGCCGGGTACTGGGCGTGGCTGATTCCGCTGGCTTCGGGTTCGCACTCGGTGGGCATCGTGGCCGACCCGAAGCTGCATCCGCTGGGCACCTTCGACACCTTCGAGAAGGCGATGCAGTGGTTTGCGACCTACCAGCCGCGGCTGTATGAAGCGCTCGACGGCAAGCGGCACCTGCTGCAGGACTTCGCCTTTCTCAAGCACTTCTCGCACGGCTGCAAGCAGGTGTTCTCGGGCCAGCGCTGGGCGCTGACGGGCGAGGCGGGGCTGTTTCTCGACCCGTTCTATTCGCCGGGCAGCGACTTCATCGCGATGAGCAACACCTACATCACCGACCTGGTGGCGCACGACCGCGCGGGCCGTTCGGTGGAGGCGCGCGCGCAGCTGTACGACCAGATCTACCAGTCGTTCTACGAAAGCACGCTGGCGCTCTACCAGGACCAGTACCCCCTCTTCGGCGACCCCGAGGTGCTGCCGGTGAAGGTGATTTGGGACTACGCCTACTACTGGGGCGTGCTGTCGCAGATCTTCTTCCAGCAGCGGCTCACCGACCTGATGCTGCTCGGAAGCCTGAAGGAAGAGCTGCAGCATTGCCAGCGCCTGAACTTGGCGGTGCAGCAGCTGCTGCGCGCATGGTCCGCCGCAAGCGCCAGGCGCAACGCCCCGGTGCTGCTCGACCAGGCCGCAATGCCGTGGTTTGCCGAACTCAACCGGAGCCTGAAGGACCCGCGGCTGGACGATGCCGGGTTCAAGGCGCGCATCCGGGCTTCGACGGCGCAGTTGCGGCAGCTCGCGCGCGAAATTCTCGAGCGGGCGCGGGCCGACAATACGGACCTGGGCGATTGCGCCCTGCCCTCCATCCTCGAAGAAAACATGTCTTCGCCGCCCGCCTCTGCGGAAAGCGGCGCTATGCTTTTCGCAGCGCTTCCGGTTGACTACCGGGAGCCGCGTTTACCCAACTTTACGGAGCGTTCAAGCCCCGTTGCCCCCCGTGCACGACCATGAAGCGCATGAGCACCCCCCAACTCCTGATGATCGAAGACGACGCCCGCCTGGCGCAGATGGTGGGCGAATACCTGACGCAGTCGGGTTTTCTCTTCACCCATGCCGGCGACGGCGCCAGCGGCCTCGAGCAGCTGCAGCAGCACGCGCCCGACCTGGTGATCCTCGACCTGATGCTGCCCGATACCGACGGCCTTGAAATCTGCCGTCGCATCCGCTCGCTGCCCGCCCCGGCTTCGAAGGTGTCGGTGCTCATGCTCACCGCCAAGGGCGACCCCATGGACCGCATCATCGGCCTGGAGATTGGCGCCGACGACTACCTGCCCAAGCCTTTCGAGCCGCGCGAGCTGCTGGCGCGCATCCGCGCGGTGCTGCGCCGCCGCAGCGAGAGCAACGCCGACACCGAAGCCAGCACGGTGATGCGCTTCGGCACGCTCGAGATCGACCGCAACGCGCGCACCGTGGCTGTGGGCGGCGCGCTGGCCGACCTCACCTCCTACCAGTTCGACCTGCTGGTGGCCATGGCCGAGCGTGCGGGCCGTGTGCTCACCCGCGACCAGATCATGGAAGCCGTGCGCGGCCGCGAGCTCGAGGCCTTCGACCGCTCGATCGACGTGCACATGGGCCGCATCCGCGCCGCCATCGAGGTCGACGCCAAGAACCCCAAGCGCATCCTGACCGTGCGCGGCGTGGGCTACGTGTTCGCCAAGCAGCAGGACTGACCGGCCGATGCTGCGCAGCCTGTACTCCCGGCACCTCTATGTCCGCATCTGGCTCGCGGTGGTGGGCGGTGTCGTCATCCTCACGCTGATGGCCAACTGGATCGTGCGCGAAGCCGCGGAGGCCGAGCGCGAGCGCCTGGCACCGGTGCCGCGCAACGTGGTGGTGCTCGATGCGCAAGACCGCACCATCGGCAGCGGCAAGGCCCTGCGCGTGCCGGGCCAGGGGCTGGAGTTCGACGTGACGCTGAGCGACGGCAAGGCCATCACGCTGCGCGTGGCGCCGCGCGACCGGCCCACCGGCACCGGCGGGTTCGCGCCCTGGCGCACGCCTTTCGGGCTGGGCTGGATGATCGCGCTCGTGGGCATTGCCGTGGCGCTGGGCGTGTACCCGATCGTGCGGCGGCTCACCCAGCGGCTGGAGTCCCTGCAGCGCGGCGTGCAGCGCTGGGGCGAAGGCGATCTCTCGGTGCGCGTGATCGAAGAAGGGCAGGACGAAGTGGCTGATCTCTCCAAACGTTTCAATGCCTCGGCCGAACGCATCGAAAAACTGGTGCGTTCGCACAAATCGCTGCTGGCCAATGCATCGCACGAGTTGCGCTCGCCGCTCACCCGCATCCGCATGGGCCTGGAACTGATGGGCGACCGCCCGAGCCCCGCGGCGCGCGAGGAAATTTCGCGCAACATCGGCGAGCTCGACCAGCTCATCGACGAGATCCTGCTGGCGAGCCGGCTCGATGCGAGCGAGGCCGACATGGGCACCATCGAGGCCGTCGACCTGACCGGGCTCGCGGCCGAGGAGTGCTCGCAGGTGAACGCCGAGCTCGACCTGGTGGAAGGCACCGACAACGCCAGGCTCACCGTGCCGGGCGTGTCGCGCCTGTTGCGCCGCGCAATCCGCAACCTGCTCGAGAACGCGCGCCGCTACGGCGCGGGCGACATCCGGGTGGAGCTCGGCAGCGCCAACGGCTTTGCGACGGTACGCGTCACCGACGGTGGCCCGGGCGTGCCGGCGGCGCTGCGCGAACGCATCTTCGAGCCCTTCTACCGACTGCCCGGCGCCAGCGAGCGCAACGGCGGCGTCGGCCTGGGGCTTGCGCTGGTGAAGTCGATTGCCGAGCGGCATGGTGGCAGCGTGCGCTGCGAAGACGGCCCGGAGGGCGGCGCGAGCTTCGTGATCCGCCTGCCGGCGGGCGCGCCCGCGCACTGAACCCGCCTCCCGGCGGCGGGCCGGGGCAAGTCAGGTCGGGGCCACCCGGCCCACCTAAAATCCCGCCCCTATGCAGAGATCGCACATCGTCAGGCCCGCGGCCGCGTTCTGGGGGCTGGTGGTGTTCATGCCCGTCGGCGTCACCTACCTTTCGGCCTTGCTGTTGCTCGCCACCATGCTGGTGGCCGGCAGCTTGCGCGAGCGCTATGAGCGGCTGCGCGCCAATCCGCTGTGGTGGCCGCTGGTGGCGTACCTGGGCTGGACTTTCATCGTGCTGGTCATCGGGCCGCACTACCCCGAGACCGGCTCGAACCTGTTCCACGGGCTGCGCATCGGCATCACCATATTGATCGCGCTGGCGCTCACCCGCGAGGAAGCCCTGTGGGCGCTGCGCGGCTTCCTGTTGATCGCGGCGCTGAATATTGTGTTGATCGTTGCCTTCTACGCCATCGGTTTTCCGATCTGGTCGCCGCTGCGCGCCGTGGTCATGGAGGTGGGCAACAAGTCGATCAGCAATGCGCTGCTTTTCAGCGTGGTGGCCTCGACGGCCGCCGTGTGGGGCATTGCGCAGATCGCTGCGCACAGGCCGCTGCGCGCCGTTCCCGCCTTTGTGCTGGTGCTCGGCCTGGGCCTGGTGGTGGCGCTGCCGCTGACCTCGCGCACCTCGGTGCTCGCGCTGATGCTGGTGATTCCGGTGGTGTGCATCCACCAATGGCGCAGCCACCTGAAGATGCTGGTGAGTTCGCTGGTGCTGGGCGCCGTGGTGCTGGCCGCCGCGCTTTACCAGTTGCCGCAGCTGCAGCACAAGGTCGAGACCGGCATCGAGGAAATCGAAAAGGCCCAGGCGGGCGCGGTCTTCAAGGGCAGTTGGGTCATTCGCTACTACATGTACCGCGACACCGGCCTCATGATTGCCGACCGGCCGCTCGCCGGCTGGGGCATCGGCGGCTGGACCGACCAATGGCACAAGCGCGGCCCGGCGATGTTTGCGGATTCGAACATGCCGCACAACGACTTCCTGTGGGTCGGCGCGCAGGGCGGCCTGCCGGCCTTGCTGAGCCTGCTGGTCATCATGGCGGGCGCCGTCTGGCAGGCGTGGAAGCGGCCCGACATTGCAGGCCGCTACGCGTTGGCGGCCACGCTGATCGCATTGATCGCATCGAGCGTGAATTCGGCCGTGCGCGACGCGCAGATCGGCCTGGCGCTGCTTTGGATTGCGATGGTGTACCTGCGGCTTGCACAGGAACCCCGGAGCGTCCAGGCCTGGAACGACTTGTTGCCGGGAAGCCGCATGGCAGCGGTGCCCGAGGCTCCCGCTTCCAGCTAGCTAACTGGCGGCCGCGCTCAGTGCCGCGACGACACCGTCTCGCCCGCCGCCAGGCGGTAGACGGTGCCGCAATACGGGCACTTGGCCTCGCCGGTGCGCGCCACGTCCAGGTACACCTTGGGATGGGTGTTCCAGAGCTTCATGTCGGCCTTGGGGCTGGGGCAGAACACGCCGCCCTGGTGGTTGAGCTCCTTGGCCAGGAGTTCGACGACTGCGTTGGTAGACATGTTTCTCAGACTTTCGTGAGCCAGTGGGCGTACTTGGGGTTCTTGCCGTTCACGATGTCGAAGAAGGCCGTCTGGATCTTCTCGGTGATCGGGCCGCGCGAGCCGCCGTCGCCGCGGTTGCCGATCTCGATGCGGTCGAGCTCGCGGATGGGCGTGACTTCGGCCGCGGTGCCGGTGAAGAAGGCTTCGTCGGCAATGTAGACCTCGTCGCGCGTGATGCGCTTTTGCACCAGCTCGAGCCCCAGGTCCTTGCACACGTGCAGGATGGTGTTGCGGGTGATGCCGTTCAGCGCGCCGGCCGACAGGTCGGGCGTGTAGACCACGCCACCCTTCACCACGAAGATGTTCTCGCCCGCGCCTTCGGAGACGAAGCCGCTCGCGTCGAGCAGCAGCGCCTCGTCGTAGCCGTCGTCCAGCGCTTCCATGTTGGCAAGAATGGAGTTGGTGTAGTTGCTCACCGACTTGGCCTGCGTCATGGTGATGTTGACGTGGTGGCGGGTGTAGCTGGAGGTCTTCACGCGGATGCCGCGCTTCATGCCCTCTTCGCCCAGGTAGGCGCCCCAGGACCAGGCCGCGACCATGGCGTGGATCTTGTTGCCCTTGGGGCTCACGCCGAGCTTCTCGGAGCCGATCCAGATCAGCGGGCGCAGGTAGCAGCTTTCGAGCTTGTTCTCGCGCACGACCTGCTTCTGGGCCTCGTTCAGCTGTTCGGGCGTGAACGGGATCTTCATGCGCAGGATCTTGGCGCTGTTGAACAGGCGCTCGGTGTGCTCGGCCAGGCGGAAGATGGCCGTGCCTTCGGGCGTCTTGTAGGCGCGCACGCCCTCGAAGGCGCCGCAGCCGTAGTGCAGCGTATGGCTCAGCACGTGGATCTTGGCGTCGCGCCAGTCCACGAGTTCGCCGTCCATCCAGATCTTGCCGTCACGGTCGTCCAGCGAGGGGGGGATCGAGCTCATTTCCTGATTCCTTTGGGGGCAGCTGTGTGGGGAGCGACCCGGGAGTCGCAAAAGCTTTCGATTTTACGGCGCCCGGCGGAACGGGGTGCCCGACAATGGCGGGTTGTCCAAACCAGTGGAAAAAGGGTTTCCGTGTCCGTATTCAAGAACGTCATCGTCTATCGCATCGAACCTGCCTGGTCCCAAACACTGACCGAGATCGAAGAAGGCCTCGGCAAGCAGCGCTTCGAACCCTGCGGCCCTTCGCAGGAAAAATCCGCCGGCTGGGTCGAACCCCGGGGCGAGGCCAACGGCCCGCTGGTCGAGTCCATCGGCGGCCAGTGGCTGGTCGAATACATGATCGAGAGCAAGGAGGTGCCCGGCTCCGTGGTGCGCCGCAAGCTCGACGAGCGCTGCGCGCAGATCGAGGCCACCACCGGCCGCAAACCCGGCAAGAAGGAAAAGAAAGAGCTCAAGGAAGACATCACCCTCGAGCTGCTGCCCATGGCCTTCACGCGCAGCGCGCGCGTGGCCGTGTGGATCGACCAGGCCGAGCGCCGCCTCGTGATCAACAGCGCCAATGCCGCCCGCGCCGACGAAGTGGTGACCAGCCTCGTGAAGTCGCTCGACGGCTTTGCCGTGGCCCTCATCAACACGCAGGTCGAGCCCGCCGCGGCCATGGCCAACTGGCTGCTCACGCAGGAGCCGCCGGCCGGCTTCACCATCGACCGCGAGTGCGAGCTCAAGGCCTCGGACGATTCCAAGGCCGTGGTGCGCTACGCCAAGCACCCGCTCGACATCGAGGAAGTGCAAAAGCACATCACCGACGGCAAGCGCCCGACGCGTCTTGCGCTCACCTGGGACGACCGCGTGTCCTTCGAGCTGACGCACGGCATGCTGATCCGCAAGATCGTGTTCCTCGAAGGCACGGGCGACGGTGCCTCGGGCGGCAAGAAGGAAGACAACTTCGACGCCGACGTGGCCATTGCCACCGGCGAGCTCGGCCAGCTGGTGCCGGCGCTGCTCGATGCGCTGGGCGGCGAAGCGGCCTTCAGCGGCGCGCCGACCGATGCAGCGCCCAAGGCTGCTGCAGAAACGCCCACGACAACCACTCCGGCAGACGCCGAAGTCGAAGAAGACGCGCCGTTCTGACCTGACAGCGCCCGCGGCGGCTCAGCCCGCCGTGTTTTCTTCGGAAGGCGGAGCGCTGTCGGGCTCCGCTTCAGGGCGCGTCAGCGTCCAGCTTTGCAGCTTGCCGCCTTTGAACACGGCGTCGACGTACGAGCCGCCCGTATCGGTCCACCGATAAAGCTCGGGCTGCTCGTCCTGCGGCGAGCGCAGCTCGCCAAGCGCGCGCGTCATCGCGATCACGTGCATCAGCGTGACGCCCTTCTTGAGCTTGGCATTGAGCATCACCGAGCTTGCGACATAGCCGACCGGGCGATCGGCCGCGCGCTTGAGCACCTGCATGGCGCGGGTGAAGTGCATCAGCAGGAACATCACGATCACGCCGCCCGCCAAGGCGACGCCGCCCCAGCCGCCGCTGCGCCAAGCCAGGCCGAGAAGGACGATGGCGCCCACGGGCACCAGCAATTTCTGGAAATTCATGGCGCGCATTGTCGCCGCGCGGCGGCCTGCGCCCCGATGGCGTCATTCGAAAGTACGCATATGAATCGAGGGCGATTTTTGCCGCACCGGCAAGGCCGGCGGCAGTAGCGGCCCTGGCTACCGCCGGGCGCGCGGCGTGGTACTCACCTTGAAAAACATCCGGCGCGGGGGCGCCAGCCGCCACATTTCATCTCACGGGCATCAGCCCGGGCCACTGAAAAGCGTATGAGCATTCCCCGATCCGTCACATTCGTTCGTCTCAGCCTTTGCGCCGCACTCACGGCCACCGCCCTCAGCGGTTGCTACGTGGTGCCGCTCGGACAACCCGCTCCCGCGGCGCCGCCTTCGCAGGCCTATGCCGTGGCACCGGGCCCGGTGGCGCAAAGCTTCAGCGCGCGGTTGTATCCGTCGAACGCCGAAGCGGCGCGCTACGGAACCATTGCGGGCACGGTGACAAACGACATGAACGGACGCGGACGCTTCAATACGGTGATCGGCAACGAGCAGTTTCAGGGAGAGGCGACCCGGGTTGCCGGCTCGCGAGGTGCCGGCCTGGCGAACGCCAGCGGCAATCGCGGCGGCAACCTGAGTTGCCAGTACACGATGAACTCGGCCACCTTGGGCAGCGGCCAATGCGTGCTCAACGGCGGACCGGCGTTCACGATGCACATCGGGGGGTAGGGAGGGTGGCCCGGCGCGCCTGTGGTGCGCCGGGCGTTTTTTCCCGGACGATCAGTCGAGGCGGCGGACCACGTCCATCGCCTCTTCGATGCGCTCGACGGCGTGGATGGTCAGGCCTTCGATTTCCTTCGTGCCCTTGCGCGGCGCATTCGCCTTGGGCACCACGGCCACGCTGAAGCCCAGCTTGGCCGCTTCGCGCAGGCGCTCCTGCCCACGCGGCGCAGGGCGCACTTCGCCCGCCAGCCCCACTTCGCCGAACGCGATGAAGCCCTTGGGCAGCGGCTTGCCGCGCAGGCTCGAAGTAATGGCCAGCATCACGGCCAGGTCGGCTGCCGGTTCGCTGATGCGCACGCCACCCACCGCGTTGACGAACACATCCTGGTCCATGCAGGCCACGCCAGCATGGCGGTGCAGCACGGCGAGCAGCATTGCGAGCCGGTCGCGGTCAAGCCCCACCGAAAGGCGGCGTGGGCTCGGGCCTCCGTTGTCGACCAGCGCCTGGATTTCGACCAGCATCGGCCGCGTGCCTTCGAGCGTGACCAGCACCACGCTGCCGGGCACCGGCTCGGCGTGCTGGCTCAGGAAGATCGCGCTCGGGTTGGCCACGCCCTTGAGGCCGCGCTCCGTCATGGCGAACACGCCGATTTCGTTCACCGCGCCGAAGCGGTTCTTGATGGCCCGCACAAGGCGAAAGCTCGAGTGCGTGTCGCCTTCGAAGTACAGCACCGTATCGACCATGTGTTCGAGCACGCGCGGGCCAGCGAGCGCGCCCTCCTTCGTGACGTGGCCCACCAGCACCACCGCCGTGCCGCTGGTCTTGGCGAAGCGCGTGAGGTGCGCCGCGCATTCGCGCACCTGCGCCACCGAGCCGGGCGCTGATGTGAGCTGATCGGAGTACACGGTCTGGATCGAATCGATCACCGCGATGGCCGGCCGATTGGCGTCGAGGGTCGCGATGATTTTTTCGAGCTGGATTTCGGCCAGCACCTGCACCTGCGAATGGTCGAGCCCCAGCCGCTTGGAGCGCAGCGCCACCTGCGAGCCGCTTTCCTCGCCGGTGACATAGAGCGCGTTTTGCCCGGCGCGCTGCAGTGCGTCGACCGCCTGCAGCAGCAGCGTCGACTTGCCGATGCCCGGGTCGCCGCCGATGAGCGTGACACCGCCCGAGACGATGCCGCCGCCCAGCACGCGGTCGAGTTCGTCAAGCCCCGTGGGCGTGCGCGCAACGTCGGTCGCTTCTATTTCAGACAGCGTGGCGAGCTCGGACACACCCGCGAGCGCGGTGTATTGCGTGCCGAAGCGGTTGTTGGCCGGGCCGGTGCTGCCGGCCACCTGCTCGATCAGTGTGTTCCAGGCGCCGCAGCTCGGGCATTTGCCGAGCCACTTGGGGCTGGTGCCGCCGCATTCGCTGCAGACGAAGAGAGATTTTTCCTTGGCCATGCGGTGAGTTTAGGTGTCCGCACAAACCCTGATGGAAAACGGCTTGGAAAGAAATTCCCAATCATTTAACATGTTAACTAATTTGAAAGGCACAGCTCTTGAGCACTACCTTCGCGCACCGCAATTTGCCGCGCCTGCTGCTGCAGGCCCGCGAAGCCGTGATGGCCCACACCCGGCCCAGCTTGCGCGAGCACGCGCTGTCCGACCAGCAATGGCGCGTGCTGCGCGTGCTCGGCGAGCACGGCGCTGTCGAAACAGGCCACGTTGCGCGAGAGGCGTTCATCCTCGGCCCCAGCCTGACCGGCGTGCTGGCGCGCATGGAGCGGGACAAGCTCATCACGCGCAGCCGCGACCCCGCAGACCAGCGCCGCACCGTGGTCGAAGCCACTGCGCACGGAATGAAGCTGGTGAAGAAGCTGTCCTCGAGCATCGAGGCGCACTACCAGTGGCTGGAACAGTCGCTGGGCAAGACCAAGCTGACGCAGCTGTATGGGCTGCTGGACGAACTGATCGCGCTGGAGCAGCCCGAATGACCCTCTCTCCTTTCCTGCCCACCGGCACGGTGTACGGCACGCTGCTGAACTTCCGCACGGAAGTGGAAGCGCTCGCGCCGCAAATGACGCAGCCGCCGTACAAGGCACCGCCGAAAGCGCCGGTGCTCTATGTGAAGACTGCCAACACCTGGAGCCCGCATGGCAGCGCGATCACCGTGCCTGCATCCGTGCCCGAAGTGGAGATCGGCGCGAGCATCGGCCTGGTGATCGGCGCCGAAGGCGACATCGAAGGCTTCGTGCTGATGAACGATTTGTCGATCCCGCATGCGAGCTTCTTTCGCCCGCCGGTGAAGTTCAAGTGCGTCGACGGCTTCCTGGGCATCGGCCCGGCGCTGCGCGATGCGCAGGAAGTGGCCGACCCGGCAAACTTCCGCGTTGAGGTGCGCATCAACGGCGCGCTGAAGCAGTCCGTCGACTTTTCGCAGCTTGTGCGGCCCGCGCAGCAACTGCTTGCCGACGTGGGCGAATTCATGACGCTCGCGCACGGCGACGTGCTGCTGCTGGGCTGCGACGCCGGCCGGCCGCTGGTGCGCGCGGGCGACCGCATCGAGATTTCTTCACCCGGCTTCGAGACATTGATCAACACGCTGGTGCAGGAGACCGCCGCATGAAGCACGCACGCGTCATCTACGAAGGCCGCGAGCACATCGGTACCGCGCACGAGTTCGGCGGCCACCCCGACGCGGCCGTGCGCCTGGACGACGGCCGCGTCGTTCCGCAAGAGCAGCTCACCTGGCTGCCGCCGCTCGCACCCACGGCGCGGCCGCGCACCATCCTCGCGCTGGGCCTCAACTACGCCGACCATGCCAAGGAGCTCGAGTTCAAGGCGCCGGAGGAACCGCTGGTGTTCGTCAAGGGCCAGAGCACGCTCATCGGCCACCGCCAGCACACGCACCGCCCGGCAGGCGTGCAGTTCATGCACTACGAATGCGAACTGGCCATCGTGATTGGCAAGACTGCGAAGAACGTGACGCGCGATGACGCCTACGACTTCATCGGCGGCTACACCGTGGCCAATGACTACGCGATCCGCGACTACCTCGAGAACTGGTATCGCCCCAACCTGCGCGTGAAGAACCGCGACACCTGCACGCCGCTCGGCCCGTGGTTCGTCGATGCGGCCGACGTGCCCGACCCGATGGCGCTTGCATTGCGCACCACGGTCAACGGTACGGTCACGCAGCAGGGCAGCACGCGCGACATGATCTTCGATGCTCCGTTCCTCATCGAATATTTCAGCCGCTTCATGACGCTCTCGCCAGGCGACCTGATCCTCACCGGCACGCCGGACGGGGTGGTCGACTGCAAGCCGGGCGACGTGGTGGTGACCGAGATCGAGGGCGTCGGCGCGCTGGTCAACACCATTTCCGGCAACACCTAGCGACCTGGCGCCGCACCGCACGCCACCTGCTTCGCTCCACATACCAACTACAGAAGAGACAAACCAGCATGACGATCAGGAACAAGCTCGGGCTCGCAGCGGCCCTTGTGGCTTTTGCCGCCACCACCCTCCTGCCCCAGCACGCACAGGCCCAGGCCTTTCCCGCCAAACCCGTGCGCTGGGTGGTGGGCTATCCCGCGGGCGGCGGCACCGACTTTCTCGCGCGCACCGCCGGCGCGCAGCTCTCGCAGCAGTTGGGGCAGCCAGTGCTGGTGGACAACCGCCCCGGTGCGGGCGCCATCATCGCGTCGGAGAACGTGGCGCGCTCGCCCGCCGACGGCTACACGGTGTTTTCGGCCGACAACGGCGTGCTGGTGTACAACCCCGCGCTCTACAAGAAGCTGCCCTACGACGCCGAGAAAGACTTCGCGATGGTGGGCATGATGGGCCGCTCGACGCTGGTCATCACGGCCGCGCCCAATGCCGGCCTCGCCGATGCCAAGGCACTGATTGCCGCACTGAAGGCATCGCCCGGCAAATACAGCATTGCCACGCCGGGAACCGGCAGCCCGCACCATCTGGCGCTGGAGCTTTTTCAGCGCGAAGCCGGCGTAACGATGCTGCACGTGCCCTACAAGGGCGGCGCACCCGCTTTGCAAGACCTGATGGGCGGTCAAGTGCCGCTGATGATGCTCGACCTGCCCAGCGGCGTGAGCGCGGTCAAGGCCGGCAAGGTGGTGCCGCTCATCACGATGGGCGCCGAGCGCATTCCGCAGCTGCCCAATGTGCCAACCGCCAAGGAACTGGGCTATGCCGGTGTCGAGGCCTACACCTGGCAGGGCCTCGTGGTGCCCACAGCCACGCCGAAGGACGCGCAAGCCCGGCTCGGCGCCGACTTGCAAAAGACCATGGCCGATGCCGGCGTTCGCCAGAAGCTCTTCGACGCAGGCTGGGAAGCACGCCCCGCCGACGGCGCCGAGATGGCGCGCTTCGTCGACGCTGAACGCAAGAAGTGGCATGCCTTGATCAAGGCGCGCGACATCAAACTCGACTGACCGACCCCGCAGGGCAACCATGCAACAGATCCATCATCTCATCGGCGGCAAGAGCGTTGCCGGCACCGATTACTTCGAAACCGTCAACCCCGCCACGCAAGAGGTGCTGGCAGAGGTTGCGTCGGGCGGCGAAGCCGAAGTGAACGCGGCCGTGGCCGCCGCCAAGGAAGCGTTTCCCAAATGGGCCGGGCTGCCTGCCGCGGAGCGCGCGAAACTGGTGCGCAAGCTGGGTGACCTGATCGCGAAACACGTGCCCGAGATCGCGCAGACCGAGACCAACGACTGCGGCCAGGTCATCGCGCAAACCGGCAAGCAGTTGATTCCGCGCGCGGCCGACAACTTCTACTACTTTGCCGAGATGTGCACGCGCGTCGACGGCCACACCTATCCCACGCCCACGCACCTGAACTACACGCTGTTCCATCCCGTGGGCGTGTGCGCGCTCATCAGCCCGTGGAACGTGCCGTTCATGACGGCCACGTGGAAGGTCGCGCCCTGCCTCGCCTTCGGCAACACCGCGGTGTTGAAGATGAGCGAGCTCTCGCCGCTCACGGCCGCACGGTTGGGCGAGCTCGCGCTCGAAGCGGGCATTCCGCCCGGCGTGCTGAACCTGGTGCACGGCTACGGCAAGGAAGCGGGCGAGCCGCTGGTGGCACACCCGGATGTGCGCGCAATCTCGTTCACCGGCTCCACCGCCACCGGCAACCGCATCGTGAAGAGCGCGGGCCTGAAAAAGTTCAGCATGGAACTGGGCGGCAAGAGCCCGTTCGTGATCTTCGACGACGCAGACCTGGACCGTGCGCTGGATGCGGCGGTGTTCATGATCTTCAGCAACAACGGCGAACGCTGCACGGCCGGCTCGCGCATTCTGGTGCAGCAGTCGATCTACGCGGACTTTGCAGCGAAGTTTGCCGAGCGCGCGAAGCGCATCGCGGTGGGCGACCCGCTCGACGAGAAGACGATCGTCGGGCCGATGATTTCTCAGGGCCACCTGGCGAAGGTGCGCAGCTATATCGAGCTGGGCCCGAAGGAAGGCGCGACGCTCTTGTGTGGCGGACTCGAGGTTCCGGGCACCCTGCCGGACCGCGTGAAGAAGGGCAACTATGTGATGCCCACCGTGTTCGCCGACGTCGACAACCGCATGCGTATTGCGCAAGAAGAAATCTTCGGCCCGGTCGCCTGCCTGATCCCGTTCAAGGACGAGGCCGACGCGATCCGCCTGGCGAACGACATCCAATACGGCCTCTCGAGCTACGTGTGGACGGAGAACATCGGCCGTGCGCACCGTGTGGCGGCTGCGGTCGAAGCCGGCATGTGCTTCGTCAACAGCCAGAACGTAAGAGACCTGCGCCAGCCCTTTGGCGGCACCAAGGCCTCGGGGACGGGGCGCGAAGGCGGCACCTGGAGCTATGAAGTGTTTTGTGAGCCGAAGAACGTCGCGGTGTCGATGGGGTCGCACCATATTCCGCATTGGGGTGTGTGAGATGAATACGGGATACCTTCTTGGGGGCGCACCCAGAGCGCGCCCCAGTGCACAGGGCATCGGGTGCTCCGCGCAGCGAAATAAAGGAGGAGGGGCGCAGCCCCGGGGGACATTCGCGGAGGGGAGTACCCGGTGGCCTTTGCACGCGCCCTGAAAGAACACCCAAGGCATCCCCAATGAGCCTCTACGCAATGCAGAAATTCCTGTTCGCCCTCAACCGCGACACAGAGGTACAACGCCGCTACGCAGAAGGCGGCGACACGCGCGCGACCTTGCTGGGAGCCTATGATTTCAACGAAGAAGAACGTGAAGCCATAGACAAAGGCGACATCGGAAAGCTCTACGTGCTCGGCTGCAACGGACAACTGCTCATGCACTTCGCGCCGCTGCTGGGCATTGCATGGGCCGACTACCTCGAAGCCATGCGCGAAGGCGTACGCAAATACGGTCCCGTGCGCGCAGGCATCTACGCGATGACAACGGGCACAGACGAAAAGGTGGCAGGTGTATGAGTCTTGTATTTGCAGGCGTTTGCAGCCACGCCCCCGGCATTACCGGCCGCGCCCACCTGGCCGATTCGGCGGTAAAGGACGAATTTCATGCGCAGTTCCATCGCTTCGGCGAAGCGATGCGCGCGGCGAAGCCCGACGCAGTGATCGTGGTCGCGGCCGAGCACTTCGCGAACTTCTTCATGAACAACATGCCGACGTACGCCATCGGCATGGCCGACAGCTACGAAGGGCCGATCGAAGACCCGAAGTGGCTCGGCATCGAAAAAACGAAGGTGCCGGGCGATGCCGCACTTTCGCAGCGCCTGATCCGCGAGGTGATGCAGACGGTGGACGTGGCCTACGCGGAGGAATGGAAGTTCGATCACGGCATCATGGTGCCGCTGCACTTTCTTACGCCGAAGTTCGACACCAGGGTCATCCCCGTGAACATCAACTGCCAGGGCCCGCCGCTCACACCGCTGCACCGCGCATGGGCGTTCGGCGAGGCGCTGCGCCGCGCCTGCGACAAGGCGCCCGAACGCATTGCGCTGGTGGGCACCGGGGGCATTTCGCACTGGCCCGCCACACCCGACTCCGGCAAGGTCAACGCCGAGTGGGACGCCGAGTTCATGCGACGCTGGTGCGCCAACGACCGCGAAGCCTTGCTCTCGCAGGCCGACTACAACGACGAAGCCACCTATCGCGAAGCCGGCCAGGGCGGCTTCGAGATTCGCACCTTTCTTAGCGTGGCCGCGGCCGCGCGCGGCAAGGGCCATATCCTGCACATGAAGGCCATCCCCATCTTCGCGGTGACATGCACCGCCGCGACGATGTCCATTGAATAAATGAACGGAACACCGGCATGCCGCACCTCGTGATTTTGTACACGCCCAACATCGAAGCCGAAACCGACATGTCGGCGCTTTGCCGCACGCTGGCCGACACCATGCTGAAGCAACGCGACGAGGCCGGCAAACCGGTGTTTCCCATCGGCGGCACGCGCGTGCTGGCCTACCCGGCCGCGCACTACGCGGTGGCGGACGGCAAGGCCGACTACGCCTTCGTGTACCTGAACATCCGCATGGCGGGCGGGCGCTCCGAAGCCGTGAAGAAAAAGGCCGGCGACGAACTGCTGGCCGACGTGCGTGCGCATTTCGAACCGATTTTCGACAAGCGCCACATCGGCATCACGCTGCAGATAGACGAAAGCCCGGGCCAGGTGTATGACGGCAAGCACAGCAACCTGCATCCCCTCTTCAACAAGTAACCTCATGCTCACTTCCGACACCATCGCCAGGCTTGCGGCCGAACTGCACGAAAGCGAGAAGTCGCGCGTGCAGGTCGAGCATTTTTCCAAGCGCTTTCCCGAAATGACGGTGGAAGACGGCTACGCCATCTCGCGTGAATGGGTCAAGGCCAAGATCGCCGAAGGCCGCACCGTGAAGGGCCACAAGATCGGCCTCACCTCGCGTGCCATGCAGCTGTCCAGCCAGATCGACGAGCCCGACTACGGCACGCTGCTCGACGACATGTTCTTCGAGCAGGGCAGCGACATTCCCTTCACGCGCTTCATCGCGCCGCGCATCGAGGTGGAGCTGGCCTTCATCCTCGGCAAGAAGCTGCAGGGCCCGAACGTGACCATCTTCGACGTGCTGGCGGCCACCGACTACGTGGTGCCCGCCATCGAGATCATCGACGCGCGCATCGAGCAGTTCGACCGCCACACCAAGGCGCCGCGCAAGGTGTTCGACACCATTGCCGACAACGCGGCCAATGCAGGCATCGTGCTCGGCGGGCGCCCGGTCAAACCCGATGCGGTGGACCTGCGCTGGGTGAGCGCGCTGCTCTACAAGAACGGCGTGATCGAGGAATCGGGCGTGGCCGCGGCCGTGCTCAACCACCCGGCCACTGGCGTGGCGTGGCTGGCGAACAAGCTCGCGCCGTGGGACGAACACCTCGAAGCCGGCGAAGTGGTGCTCGGCGGCTCGTTCACGCGGCCGACCACCGCCCTGCCGGGCGACACCTTCCATGCCGACTACGGCCCGCTCGGCAGCATCGCCTTTCGTTTCGCTTGAAAGACTTCCATGCAAACACCGCTCAATACCTTCAAGCAGGCCATGCAGGCCGGCGAACAGAAAATCGGCCTCTGGGTCGGCCTGGCCGACGGCTATGTGGCCGAGCTGCTGGCGGGCACCGGATTCGACTGGCTGCTGGTCGATGGAGAGCATGCGCCCAACGACGTGCGCTCTGTGCTCGCGCAGCTGCAGGGCATCTCCAGCGCATGGTCGGCTCAGCCCGAGGCCGAACGCTCGCACCCGGTGGTGCGCGTTCCGGTGGGCGACACCACGCTGCTCAAGCAGTACCTGGACATCGGCGCGCAGACCATCCTGGTGCCGATGGTCGACACCGCCGAGCAGGCCGCGCGCATGGTGAGGGGCATGCGCTACCCGCCGGAAGGCATCCGCGGCATGGGCAGCGCCCTGGCGCGCTCCTCGCGCTGGCAGGCCTACCCCGGCTACCTGCATGAAGCCAATGCGCAGACCTGCCTGCTGGTGCAGGCCGAGACGGTCGAAGCCATGAAGAACCTCGACGCCATTGCCGCCACGCCGGGCGTGGACGGCGTGTTCATCGGCCCGGCCGACTTGTCGGCATCGATGGGCTTCGTGGGCCAGCCGAACCACCCGGAGGTGCAGGCCGTGATTGCCGACGCCATCGGGCGCATCCGCAAGGCAGGCAAGGCACCGGGCATCCTCTCGACCACCGAGGAGCAGGCGCGCAAGTGGCTGGCTGCCGGCGCGCAGTTCGTGGCAGTGGGGGTGGACACCATTCTGCTCACCGCGGCGGCCAGGCAGCTGGCGTCCAAATACAAAACGGACAAGAACACCGGTGGCACCACCACGCCCAACGGCTACTGAAACCTTCCGCCTTCCTGCGCCATGACTTCCCCGACCGACCCCAAGCCCACGCCCAAGCGCTTCCGCTCCGCCACCATCCGCGAAGGCACGATCCGCGCGACCACGCGCAGCTTTCTGCATGCGCTGGGCCAGGACGACGAGGACATCGAACGTCCGCATATCGGCGTGTTCCACACCGGCGGCGAAATGAGCCCGTGCAACCTCAACCTGCGCGAGCAGGCGCAGCACGCCAAGACCGGCATCTACGCCGGCGGCGGCACGCCGCACGAATGCCCGGTGGTGTCGGTGAGCGACGGGCTCACCATGGCGCATTCGGGCATGCGCTTCTCGCTGATCTCGCGCGAGCTGATCGCCGACAGCGTAGAGGCCTCCACGCGCGGCCACCAGTGGGACGGCATCTTTGCCATTGGCGCCTGCGACAAGAACCTGCCGGGCCTGATGATGGGCATGGTGCGCTGCAACGTGCCGAGCGTGTTCGTGCATGGCGGCTCGGCACTGCCGGGGCAGATGCCGGGGCCGGACGGCCGCGACCTCAACGTGGTCGATACCTACGAGACCATCGGCAAGGTGCTGGCCGGCATCGCCACCCACGACGAACTCGACGCCATGAGCCGCGCCTGCCTGCCCACGGCCGGCGCCTGCGCGGGCCAGTTCACGGCCAACACCATGGGCATGGTGTCCGAGGCGCTGGGCCTTGCGCCCATCGGCTCGAGCATGGTGCCCGCGGTGTTCAGCGAACGCGCGCCCTTGATGCGCCGCGCCGCGAAGAACCTCATGAAGGCGGTGATGGGCGACAGCCCGCTGCCGCGCGACATCGTCACGCGCAAGGCGCTCGAAAACGCCTGCGCCGTGGTCTCGGCCACGGGCGGCTCGACCAATGCTGCGCTGCACTTGCCGGCCATTGCGCACGAGGCGGGCATCAAGTTCCACCTGGACGACGTGGCCGAGATCTTCGCGCGCACGCCGCTCATTGCCGACCTGCGCCCGGGGGGCCAATACCTGGCGCGCGACGTGTTCTACATCGGCGGCGCGGGCGTCATCTTGCGCACGCTGATGGAGCAAGGCTTTTTGCATGGCGACGCGCTCACCTTCACTGGCCGCACCATGGCCGAAGAGCTGGCCGATGCCGCGGCGCCCGATGGCCGCGTGGTGCGCGCAGCCGGCAACCCGATCACCCGCGACGGCGGGCTGGCCGTGCTCAAGGGCAATCTCTGCCCCGACGGCGCGCTGCTCAAGACCGCTGGCCTGCAAACGCTGGTGCACCGCGGCCCGGCGCGCGTCTTCAACTCCGAGGAAGAAGCCCAGGCGGCGGTGCAGAACCGCCGCTACGAGCCCGGCGACGTGATCGTGATCCGCAACGAAGGCCCCAAGGGCAGCCCCGGCATGCGCGAGATGCTGGGTATTACCGCCCTGCTCTACGGCCAGGGCATGGGCGACAAGGTGGCGCTTCTGACCGACGGCCGGTTTTCCGGCGCCACGCGCGGCCTGTGCATCGGCTATGCGGGCCCGGAAGCAGCCGACGGCGGGCCGATTGCGGTGCTGCGTGACGGCGATGTGGTGGCCATCGACGCGCGCGCCGATGCGCGCAGCATTTCGGTGGAACTCACGGCGGAAGAAATTGCGCTTCGGCTCTCCAAACGTGAGGTAAACGCGGGGGTGGCGCACCGCGGCTTGCTGGAAAAATACGCGCTCACCGTGCGTCCTGCCCATCAGGGCGCAGTGACCCATTCGGGCGCAGTCACCTGGCTGCGCGACGAGTCGTAAACCCGCAACCAACCACCAACACCCGGAGACACACCATGACATTCACCCGCCGCCAGTTGCTGCAGACCACCGGCGCCTCGGCGCTGCTCGCCAGCCTTGGCCAGCACGCCTTTGCGCAAGCCGCGCTCGAAACCGCCACCATCGTCACCGGCTTTGCGGCCGGCGGCACCTCGGACACCACCTGCCGGCGCATCGCGCAAAAGCTGAGCCCGGACTACGCCAAGTCGGCCGTGGTCGAAAACCGCACCGGCGCGGGCGGCCAGATCGCCGTGAGCTACGTGAAGGGCCGGCCTGCCGACGGCGCCACGATTCTGCAGACGCCGACCTCGATCCTCACGATCTATCCGCACATCTACAAGAAGCTGCCGTACGACCCGATGGTCGACCTCACGCCGGTCAGCATCGCCTGCATCTTCGACTTCGGCTTTGCGGTCGGCCCCTCGGTGCCTGCCAACGTGAAGACCGTGCCCGAGTTTCTGGCCTGGGCCAAGGCCAACCCGACCGGCGCCAATTTCGGCTCGCCCGCCGCGGGCTCCACGCCGCACTTCATCGGCGCGCTGCTGGGCAAGAAGAGCGGCGTCGAGCTGAAGCACGCCGCCTACCGCGGCACGCAGCCGGCCATGCTCGACCTGCTGGGCGGCAACATCTCCGCCGTCTCGGGCCCCATCGGCGACATCACCCAGCACCTGGCCTCGGGCAAGGTGCGCATCTTGGGCGTTTCGGGCTCCAAGCGCAGCCGCTTCGCGCCCGACGTGCCCACCTTCGGCGAGCAGGGCATCAAGGACATGGCGCACAGCGAATGGTTCGCCTTCTTCCTGCCGGCCAAGGCCTCGCCGGACGTCGTGGCGCGGCTGAACGCATCCATGAAGACCGCGCTGGCGCACAAGGACGTGATCGAAGGCCTCGGCAACTTCGGGCTGGAAGCCATGTCTTCCACGCCGGGCGAGCTGACCGACCTGCTCAAGAAAGACACCGCGAAGTGGGCGCCGATTGTGAAGGAAGTCGGCTTCACCGCAGAGGGCTAACCGTATGAAGGAACTGCAATGAACACACTCTCCACCCCCGCGGCGCCGTCGGCGCTGGTCCATCCCTCGATCCACCCGGACGAGCGCGCCGCGCGCGAACAGCTTGCGGCCTGCTATCGCGTCTTCGCGATGCTGGGCTGGACCGAGATGATCTACAACCACATCACGCTGCGGCTGCCCGACAGCGTGACGGGTGGAGAGAAGCAGTTCCTCATCAACCCCTTCGGGCTGCATTACAGCGAGGTCACGGCCAGCAACCTGGTGAAGATCGACCTGCAGGGCAAGGTGCTCGACGGCTCGACCTATCCGGTCAACCCGGCAGGCTTCACGGTGCACGCCGCCATTCATGATGGCCTGCCCGGCGCCCATTGCGTAATGCACACCCACACTACCGCCGGCGTGGCCGTGGCCTGCCTGCAGGGCGGACTGCAGCAGACCAATTTCTATACCGCCCAGCTGCACGGCATGGTGGCCTACCACGACTTCGAGGGCATCACCATTCACGCCGACGAAGGCCCGCGCCTCCTCAAGAGCATCGGCAACCGCAACGCGGTGATCCTGCGCAACCATGGGCTGCTGGCCTGGGGCCAGACCCTGCCGCAGACCTTCGCCATCCTGTGGACCTTGCAGCGCGCCTGCGAAGTGCAGATGGCAACCTTTTCGATGGGCGCCGCCATTCCGGTGAGCGAGGAAATCGCCGAGCGCTGCACGCGCGATGCGCTGCAGTTCAGCCCCGAGCACGGCGCCGGGCAAGACGTGTTCGATGCGCTGGTGCGCCAGGTCGACCGCATCGACCCGAGCTACAAGAACTGAGGCCACCCTTTTCATGAAGATTTGCATCTACGGCGCCGGCGCAATCGGCGGATGGATCGGCGCCGGTCTCGCGCAGGCCGGCGAACGGCTCAACGTGGTGGCGCGCGGCGCTACGCTCGAGGCACTGCAGCAGGGCGGCCTCTCATTGATGCGCGGCGACGTGCGCACGCGCGTGCCGGTCAATGCGGTGGCCGACCCGGAATCGCTCGGCACGCAAGACCTCGTGATCATCGCCGTGAAGGCGCCCGCGCTGGCCGGCGTGGCCGAGCGCATCGGCCCGCTGATCGGGCCCGACACCATCGTGCTGGTGGCGATGAACGGCGTGCCCTGGTGGTTTCTCGAGGGCGGATTCGGCGGGGCCATCACGGGCCATCGCCTGGCAGCCGTCGACCCTGACGGCGCAATTGCCAAGGCCATTCCGGCGCGCAACGTGATCGGCTGCGTGGTGCACGCGAGCTGCTCGCTCGATGCGCCGGGCGTGGTGCGGCATCACTTCGGCAACGGGCTGATCGTGGGCGAACCCTCGGGCGAAGCCACGCCGCGCGTGAAGAAGCTGGTCGAATTGCTCAAGAACGGCGGCTTCGACGCCACGCTGTCGCCGCAGATCCAGAAGGACGTGTGGTTCAAGCTCTGGGGCAACATGACAGTGAACCCCATCAGCGCGCTGACGGGCACCACCACCGACCTGATCATGGGCGACGACTACGTGCGCGGCTTCATCTCCGCCGTGATGCTCGAAGCCAAGGAAATCGGCCGCCGCATTGGCATCGAGATCACGCAGAGCCCCGAAGACCGGCATGCGGTGACGATGAAGCTCGGCGCGTTCAAGACCTCGATGCTGCAGGACGTGGAGGCCGGGCGGTCGGTGGAACTGGATGCGCTGGTGACCGTCGTGCGAGAACTGGGTGAACTGACGGCGGTTGCCACCCCGTTCACCGATGCGCTGCTGGGATTGGCGCGGCTGCGGATGCGGCAGCTCGGGCTGTACTGAGCTCGGCTGCCCGGCTTACCACCGCTTCTCGGGCGCGGCCGCCAGTGTCTCGGTGCAGCTGGCCACCGCCTTCGCGCGCTCCTCGCGCAGCCGCTGCCAGTTGTCCGCCTTCCATTGCGTCCAAGCCACGGGCTCCGATTGATAGAAGCACTCGAGCGGTGGGCGCATGAAGCCCGGGCGGCCCAGCTCGGCGCCGAACTTCAGTCGGAACAGTTCGTCCGTGCCCGCCAGGTTCTCGTAGACAAGGTGCCACGGCCCCGAGTTCAGGGGCGTGTCGGCTTCTTTCTGGACCTTTCGCGCTTCTTCGATTTCCTCTGGCGTCGAGCCATCCGTCAGGGCCGTTGCATACGCCGCTTCAGCGCGCTTGCGATAGATGCCGGTGGCGACCTTGCTCAAGGCATCGTTCAGCTCGGTCATGGCCGGGTTGACGGCCAAGGGATCGTCCTTCAGTTCTTCCAGCGTCACGCCGCCCAGGTCGTCCTTCGAAAAACTCTGTGCGCCAATGGCGAGCCTGCCCGCGATCAAGGTCGTTGCCACGTTCAGCGCGACCTGTGTCGCGACGTGATTGCCCGTGTTTTCGCGCCGAACCACGCGAAGCCGTTCGATGCCGGGCTTGTAGACGCCGCGAGTGAAGCGCAGCCGGGTTTGCGGGGCCGCAGCCTCCTGTGCAGCCGGAGCGACCGGTGACAGCGGCGGGGTGGCTGGGGCGTCAGCGGTAGTCGTCGCGGATGGGGTTGCCGATACCGATGCTTCCGGCTCGGCGGCATGCACCGAAAACCCGCTGATGGCCAGCACCATGCCGCAGGTGAAAGCGGCGTGCAGTTGTTTTTTAAAAGTCATGTGAACAGTTCTTCCTCCGGCCGGAATTGTCCTTGGCCGGAAGGGCGCCCGACAGGTGCGCGCCGTGAAAAATTCACGCGTGTGTGCGCAGCGCGACAGGCGACTGCAGCCGGAAACGCACTCAGTGCTTCTTCAGAGCAGGGTCCGCACGGCCTCGGGCAAGGAGTTGACCTGGGGCATGAAGTGGTCGAGCACGGCGCCGAGGGCGACGGCGCAGACCACCGCCCCGAGCAGCGGCTTCCAGGTCAGCCGCACGGCCGCCATCAACCAGCCCTCGCGCGCCACGCGCACCGCGGCGCGGGCCGACACGTACGAGAACGCCACTTCGATGGCCACGGCCAGCAGGGCGTCCCAGCTGAAGTAAAGCAGCACAAGGGACCCGGCGCCGAGCACAACGGCCACGCAGATCAGGAAAATGGCGACCACGGGCACCACGATGATGGCGCCTTCGTCGGCACTGCCCGCGACCTCGAGCGCGCCGCTGGCCGCATCGGAAAGCACGCCGCCCTCGTCGGCGGTGCCCGTGGTGGATGGGTATTGCTGCGATCCGCCGCCCAGGTCGACGTCGGGCACATCGACGTCCAGGTCGGCACTGCGGCGCTCGACCAGCCGCTTGGCCCACCAGCGCAGCACCAGCAGGTAGCCGAGGTAGCCCACGCCCAGCGTGAGGAAATAGCGCACCGCCAGGGACTGCACATCGAACACATGCATCTGCAACGCCGACACACCCCACATCAGCAGCAGTGTGAAGGTGCCGATCAGGATGCCGTGCGTGCGCAGGCTGTAGCTGCGATGAAGGTCGCGCTCGAGCCGCGTTTCCCACAGGCGCACCGAGCGCCAGTCGGAGAGAACCTTCATTCGTCGGCGGGAGCGAATGGAACGCGCGGCGCCACCGCGCACATGAGTTCGTAGCCGACGGTGCCGGCCGCCTGCGCGACCTCGTCGATGGGCAGCACGGCACCGGTTGCGGCCGAGCGGCCCCACAGCGTGACCTCGGCGCCGAACTTCGCGTCGGGCACGGGAGTGAGGTCGACAGTGATCATGTCCATGCTCACGCGGCCCACCATGCGGGTGCGCACGCCGTTCACCAGCACTGGCGTGCCGGTGTTGCAGTGGCGCGGATAGCCGTCGGCGTAACCGACCGCCGCCACGCCGATGGTGAGCGGTCCGTCGGCCGTGAAGTTGGAGCCGTAGCCGATGGTGTCGCCCGCCTTCAGCTGCTGCACGCCGATGAGCCTGGTCGCGAGCGTCATGGTGGGCTGCAGCTGCCAGTGCGCGGTGTCGTGCTGCGGAAAGTCGGGCGCGCTGCCATACAGCACGATGCCCGGGCGCACCCAGTCGCCGCGGGTCTGCGAAGCATGGCGCAAGGTGGCGGCGCTGTTCGCAATGGAGCGCTCGCCCGGCAGGTCGCGCGTGACACGCTCGAACGCTTCGAGCTGGTGCGCAATGCCGCGCGGGCCGTCGGCGTCGCTGAAATGCGTCATCAGCGAAATCTCGTCCACCTGCGGCAGCGCGTTGAGGCGCGTCCAGGCCGAGCCGAAGCGCTCGGGCGCGAAGCCCAGGCGGTTCATGCCGGAATTCATCTTGAGGAACACACGCTGCGGCTTGAGCGTCTTGTGGGCCGCGAGCATGTCGATCTGCTCGTCGCAGTGCACCGTGTGCCAGAGGTCGAGGCGCGAGCACAGTTCCAGGTCGCGTGCGTCGAACACGCCTTCGAGCAGCAGCACGGGGCCGCGCCAGCCGAGTGCGCGCACCCGCTCGGCTTCGGCCAGGTCGAGCAGCGCAAAGCCGTCGGCGCCGCGAAGGCCCTCATACACCCGCTCGATGCCGTGGCCATAGGCATTGGCTTTGACCACGGCCCAGACGCGGGCATCGACCGCGGCGCGGCGCACGCGGTCGAGGTTGTGGCGAAGTGCGGCGGTGTGGACGGTGGCAAGGATGGGACGCGGCATGGGAGACGTCGATTGGTGAATAGATGGGTTTTAGCATCTTCCCGGGGAGAAACGTCCAGGGTGGCAACGCTGATTTCGCGGTCGTACCCCCATGCTATAACCGCCCATTCGCCAAAAAGACGCGACACTTTCTCACTACTGCCAGCACCCCACTGGCCAGCCAGCCCATCGATGAAGCGCGGTTTCTACACGATCATGTCGGCCCAGTTCTTTTCGTCGCTGGCCGACAACGCGATCTTTGTCGTGGCTGTCGAGCTCATGCGCAGCTCGGGAGCAGCCGAATGGCAACGCGCGGCCCTGGTGCCGATCTTCGCCGTCTTCTACGTGGTGCTGGCGCCGCTGGTGGGCGCCTTTGCCGACGCCTTGCCCAAGGGGCGGGTGATGTTCATCAGCAACGCGATCAAGGTGGTCGGGTGCCTGATGATGCTGTTCGGCTCGCACCCGCTGCTCTCCTATTCGATCGTGGGGCTTGGCGCTGCAGCCTATTCGCCGGCCAAGTACGGCATCCTGACCGAGTTGCTGCCGGCTTCGCAGTTGGTAAAAGCCAACGGTTGGATCGAAGGCCTCACCATCGCCTCGATCCTGCTGGGCATCGTGCTCGGCGGCTCGCTGGTGGGGCACGCGGTGTCCACGCAGTTGCTGTCCTTCGACATGCCGCTCATCGACACTGGCATCGATTCGCCGGCCGAAGCGGCCATTGCGGTGCTGATCTTCGTCTATGCACTGGCGGCCTGGTTCAACACGCGCATTCCGCACACCGGCGTCGAAATGCGGCCGCTGCGAGCCATTCCGCAGCACGGGCTCGCGCGCAACATGCTGGCGCTGCTGCCTGATTTCTGGCACTGCAACGCACGCCTGTGGCGCGACAAGCTGGGACAGATTTCGCTGGCTACCACCACGCTCTTCTGGGGCGCCGGGGCCAACCTCAAGTACATCGTGCTGGCCTGGGCCTCGCTCGCGCTCAACTACAACACCACGCAGGCCACGGCGCTCACCGGCGTGGTGACCGTCGGCATGGCGGTGGGCGCCATCGTCGCTTCGATGCGCATGCGCCTGGACATGGCCACGCGCGTGATCCCGATGGGCATTGCCATGGGCCTGCTGGTGATCAGCATGAACCTGATCGGCAACGTGTGGATCGCCGTGCCTTTCCTCATTCTGCTGGGCGGGCTGGGTGGCTTCCTGGTGGTGCCCATGAACGCACTGCTGCAGCACCGCGGCCACAACCTGATGGGCGCCGGCCGCTCCATTGCGGTGCAGAACTTCAACGAACAGGCCTGCATCCTGCTGCTCGGCGGCTTCTACAGCGCCTGCACCGGGCTGGGCCTGTCGGCCTATGCGGCCATCGGCGCCTTCGGCGGGGTGGTGGCGGGCTGCATGTGGATCATCCAGCGCTGGCATCATCACAACCTGCGCAAATATCCCGAAGAAGTCGAGCACCTGCTCGCCATCGCCCGTAGCGACAAGCATCATTGACCTCCCCCAGGCTGCGCGCACTTCGTGTCGCTCCGCCACCCCTCACCCGGGGGCAACACCGGTGGCCCGGCGAAGGCGGTTCCACGGTGTTCCACGAATAACTCCGCCCTATGCCAGCGCTCGCACTGATCTTCAACGCCTTTGTATGGGGCGTTTCGTGGTTCCCGTTCCGGCACATCGAAAGCCATGGGCTGCACCCGGTGTGGACCACCTGCTTCATCTACGTGGCGATTTCGCTCGCAATGGGCTTCTTTCGCCGGCATGCGTGGCGCGGCTTTGCGGCGTTTCCGATGCTGGTGGCGCTGGGCCTTGCGGCCGGCTTCACCAACCTGGGCTTCAACTGGGCCGTCACGCAGGGCGACGTGGTGCGGGTGGTGCTGCTTTTCTACCTGATGCCGTTGTGGAGCGTGCTGCTGGGTTGGGCCGTGCTGGGCGAGCGGCCCACGGCGGGTGCGCTTGCACGCGTGGCGCTGGCGCTTATCGGCGTGGTGGTGGTGCTCAAGGCGCCGGGTGTCGACTGGCCCGTGCCTTCCAGCCTGCCGGACTGGTTGGGCGTGGCGGCCGGCTTCAGCTTTGCAGTGACGAACATCCTGCTGCGCCACCTGCACGGCGCCCCTGGTGAATCGCGCGCGCTGGCCATGTTCTGCGGCTGCGCGCTGGTGTCCGCCATTGCCGCGGCCACGGGTACCCTGCTCGGTGCGTTCGCGTCTCCCCTCGCGGTGCAGCCGGGCTGGATCGGCTGGGCCGCATTGCTGGGAGTGGGCTTCGTGGCAGCCAACTTCTGCCTGCAGTACGGCGCGGCCCGGCTGGCGGCCAGCGCCACCGCGGTGATCATGCTGTCGGAGGTGCTGTTCGCCAGCGTCTCGTCGGTGGCGCTGGGCGCTGCCGACATGAGCCCGCGAATTCTCGTGGGCGGTGCGCTGATCGTGCTGGCGGCCGTGTGGTCGGCGTTTGCGCGAACGCCGACACAGGGCGATGATCGCCTTTCGTCTTCCACCACCTGAGGTAGCGCATGACCGGCATCTACGACTTCGAAGCCAGGCAGATCGACGGCAAGAGCGTGAAGCTCTCGGACTTCCGCGGCAAGGTGCTGCTGATCGTGAACACGGCCAGCAAGTGCGGCTTCACGCCGCAGTTCGCGGGCCTCGAGGCGCTGCACGAAAAGTATGCGGCCAAGGGGCTGGTGGTGCTCGGTTTTCCGTCGAACCAGTTCGGCTCGCAAGACCCGGGCACCAACGAGGAAATCGGCGCCTTCTGCACCACCAACTACGGCGTGAGTTTTCCGATGATGGAGAAGATCGACGTGAACGGCAGCGGCGCCGCGCCGCTCTACCAGTGGCTCACCAAGGAGAAGCCGGGCCTTCTGGGCAGCACCGCCATCAAGTGGAACTTCACGAAGTTCCTGGTGGGGCGCGACGGCAAGGTGCAAAAGCGCTATGCGCCGCTCGACACGCCCGCTTCGCTCGCGCCGGACATCGAGGCGGCGCTGGCGGCGGGCTGAGGCCCAGCAAGAACCCGGTCAGAACCGGAAGCTGGCCGTCTTGGGACTGCCGCCCACGGTCACCGACTGGCTCTGGACGCTGCCGCCCGCCGTGGCGGCATCCACCGTATAGCGGCCTGCGGGCAAATCGACCAGGCAGACCGGCCCGCTGGCGCGCAACGCGAGCGAAGGCGCACCGCCGGTGCCCTTGATGTCGACCTGCACATCCGCCAGGTAGGCGCCGTCGGAGCGCGCGAAAAGCAGGGCCAGCGGATGCTCCTTCATGGCCGCGCGCATGGCGTTCGATTCGTCCGAGCCGATGCCGCCGCACACGTAGCGCACTGCGCCCTCCCCCTTCCACTGCGGCATGGCCGACTGGGCCTGTGCGCCGACGGCGCCCAGTGCGCAGGCAAAGGCCAGCAAGGCGCGCCGCAAGTTCGTCTGGACGATGAAAGCTTGAACGGAAGACATGAGGCTTGCTCCTTGGAAGAATCGGTGCCGCCATGATGCGGCGCAAGCGGCTTGTGCGCGAGTCGGACCAGGGCGCTCTTCGGTGTGCGATCAGGCCGGCGCCAGCGCGGCATCCAGCAGCTCCACCCAGTGGCGCACGGGCGTTTCCTGGCTGCCGCTTTGCAGATGCGTGATGCAGCCGATGTTGGCCGAAGCGATGACGCTCGGCTGCAATTGCCGCAGATGGCCGAGCTTGCGGTCGCGCAGCGGATACGCCAGCTCTGGTTGCAGCACCGAATACGTGCCCGCCGAGCCGCAGCACAGGTGCGATTCGTTCATGGCCACGCGCACGTCAAAGCCCAGCGCGCGCAGATGCGTCTCGACCCCGCCGCGCAGCTTCTGCCCGTGCTGCAGCGTGCACGGCGGGTGGTAGGCCACCACGCCCTGCGGCGCGTGCACACGCGCCTTCAGGGCCGGCACCAGGTCGGGCAGCAGTTCGCTCAGGTCGCGTGTTAGTTGGCTGATGCGTGCCGCCTTGGCCGCATAGGCTGGGTCGTGCTGCAGGATGTGGCCGTACTCGCGCACGGTGACGCCGCAGCCCGAAGCATTCATCACAATCGCTTCGACCTCATTGCGTTCGACCTGCGGCCACCAGGCGTCGATGTTGGCGCGCATCTGCGCCTTGCCGCCGTCCTGGTCGTTGAGGTGGAACTTCACGGCGCCGCAGCAGCCGGCCTCCTTGGCGATCAAGGTCTGAATGCCCGCCGCGTCGAGCACGCGCGCGGTCGCGGTGTTGATGTTGGGCATCATCGACGGCTGCACGCAGCCCGCGAGCATGAGCACCTTGCGCGCGTGCGTGGCGGTGGGCCAGGCGCCTGCGTCCTGCCTGGCCGGAACCTTGGCCTTGAGCGCATCGGGCAAGAGCCCGCGCACCGCCTGGCCGAGCTTCATTGCGGGCGCGAAAAGCGGCGACGGCAGGCCTTCCTTCAGCAGCCAGCGCGTGGCCGATTCCATGGCGGGCCGCGGCACCTTCTCGTCGACGATCTTGCGGCCGATGTCGACCAGGTGGCCGTACTGAACGCCGCTCGGGCAGGTGCTTTCGCAGTTGCGGCAGGTGAGGCAGCGGTCCAGGTGCAGCTGCGTGCTGCGTGTGGGCTCCTTGCCTTCGAGCACCTGCTTGATCAGGTAGATGCGCCCGCGCGGGCCATCGAGTTCGTCGCCGAGCAGCTGGTAGGTGGGGCAGGTGGCGGTGCAGAAGCCGCAGTGCACGCACTTGCGCAGAATGGCTTCGGCCTCGCGGCCTTCGTCGGTGCCGCGGAATTCGGGGGCGAGTTCGGTTTGCATCGCGGAAAAGGTGTCGGTTGTTTTTTTATTCGGCTGCGAGGAGCCGGCCGCGGTTGAAGATGCGATGCGGGTCGAACTCCTGCATCAACGCGCGATGGATGCGGGCGACCGGGGCACTCATGGCATCGAAGCGGGGAATTGCTGCATCCGTTGCACCGGAAGCAGGCAGCCGGAAAAGCGTGGCGTGCCCTCCCGCTGCATGCGCAATGCCGCGGATGTGCGCGGCTTGGTCGGGCGCCGCCTTGTACCAGCGCTGCGCGCCGTGCCACTCGACGAGCGGCGCGCTGCCGTCCATGGCGAGCACCGGCGCGGTCTGCGGCACCGACAGGCGCCAGAGCGCAGTGGAACCTTCATCGCCGGCAAACCAGGGGTGCTGATGGTCGCGCAGCAATTGCCAATTGGCCGCGGCAGTAGCGTTGTCTTGCCGCTCGCCGCCCAGGTGCGTGCAAGCGGCTTCCACCGCCGCGACCGCGCCACGCAGGCGCAGGTACAAGGTGCCCGCACCGGTTTGCTCGACCCAGCAGCTCGCGTTCAGCGGCAGCGGCCGGCCGCCCCACTCGTTGAGCAGGCGCAGCGCATCCGCCTGGCTGCAAGCGAACGCCAGCGTGGCTTCGGCGGGCGCGACGGGCAGCACCTTGAGGCTGACCTCCGCGATCACGCCCAGCGTGCCGAGCGAACCTGCCAGCACGCGCGAAACGTCGTAGCCGGCCACGTTCTTCATGACCTGCCCGCCGAAGGTCAGCACCTCGGCGCGGCCGTTGACCAGCGTGGCGCCGAGCACGTAGTCGCGCACCGCGCCCACGCTCGCGCGCGCAGGGCCGCTGAGCCCGGCTGCGACCATGCCGCCCACGGTGCCGCCGCCTGCGAAATGCGGCGGCTCGAACGGAAGGCACTGCCCTTTTTCGGCCAATGCAGCTTCGAGTTCGACGAGCAGCGTGCCGGCGCGCACGGTAACCACCAGCTCGCTGGGCTCATAGCTCGTGATGCCTGCGAGGGCGCTGGTGCCGAGGATTTCTCCTTGCAGCAACTCGCCATGAAAGTCTTTGGTGCCGCCGCCGCGAATGCGCAGCGGCGTGGCGTCAGAGGCCGCGGCGCGGACGCGCTCGACGATGTGGCTGAGGGCTTGATCCATGTGTCTCTATTGTTCTTTTTCAGAAGCGCGGCAGATCGGGGTGCGGCAGTTGCCCGCCGCGCACCACCTGCTTGCCGTATTCGGCGCAGCGCTGCAGCGTGGGAATCACCTTGCCGGGGTTCAGCAGGCCGGCCGGATCGAACGCGCGCTTGACGCCGAACATCTGCTCGTTCTCCGCCGCGGTGAACTGCACGCACATGCTGTTGAGCTTTTCCACGCCCACGCCATGCTCGCCCGACACGGTGCCGCCCATGGCCACGCTGGTCTCGAGAATGTCGGCGCCGAAGAGCTCGCAGCGGTGCAGCTCATCAGGGTCGTTGGCATCGAACAGCACCAGCGGATGCAGGTTGCCGTCACCCGCGTGGAACACGTTGCAGCAGCGCAGGTTGTACTTCTGCTCCATCTGCTGGATGGCAAGCAGGATGTCCGCGAGCCGCTTGCGCGGAATGGTCGAGTCGAGGCACATGTAGTCGGGGCTGATGCGGCCAGATGCCGGAAAGGCGTTCTTGCGCCCGCTCCAGAACCTCATGCGCTCTTCTTCGCTGTTGCTCACCGCGATGGCGGTGGCGCCACAGCCGCGCAGCACGGCCGTCATGCGGCCGATTTCTTCTTCCACCTCTTCGGGCGTGCCGTCGGATTCGCACAGCAGAATGGCCGCGGCGTCCAGGTCGTAGCCCGCGCGCACAAAGTCTTCGACGGCGGCTGTCATGGGCTTGTCCATCATTTCGAGTCCCGCGGGAATGATGCCGGCGGCGATCACCGCGGCCACCGCGTCGCCGGCTTTGCGAACGTCATCGAAGCTGGCCATGATGCAACGCGCGAGCTGTGGCTTGGGCACGAGCTTGACGGTGACCTCGGTGGTCACGGCCAGCATTCCTTCGCTGCCGATGACCAGCGCGAGCAGGTCGAGCCCCGGTGCATCGAGCGCCTCACCGCCGAACTCGATAGCTTCGCCCTCGGCCGTGAAGCCGCGCACACGCAGCACGTTGTGCAGCGTGAGGCCGTATTTCAGGCAATGCACGCCGCCCGAGTTCTCGGCCACGTTGCCGCCGATGGTGCAGGCGATCTGGCTCGACGGATCGGGCGCGTAGTAAAGGTTGAAAGGTGCGGCCGCCTCGCTGATGGCGAGGTTGCGCACGCCGCACTGCACCACCGCCGTGCGGCTCACAGGGTCGATCTTCAAGATGCGGTTGAACTTGGCGAGCGAGAGCGTAACGCCCAGCGCATGGGGCATGGCGCCGCCGGAGAGCCCGGTGCCGGCGCCGCGCGCCACCACGGGCACGCCAAGCTCGTGGCAGGTCTTGAGTACGGCGGCCACCTGGGCTTCGGTTTCGGGCAGCGCCACCACCAGCGGGCGCTGGCGGTAGGCGGTGAGGCCGTCGCATTCGTAGGGCGTGGTGTCCTCGGCGTGCCAGATGAGCGCGTGCGCTGGCAGGTGGGCCTGCAGGGCGCGCACGACCTGCGACTGGCGTTCGGTTTTCTGCAGCGAATCGTGCTGGGCAGGGGTAAGCGGCGCGTTCATGCGGCAAGCCTCTTTTTTGTCGGGCGGATGTGTCTCGTGGTGTAGCGCACTCTACGCAAATGCGGCGCCGCCGGGTTGAAGCTTTTTTGCGCCCCGCTTGAGAGAACTTTGCCGCGCGGTGCCTTCGCTTTTTTTCTTCAGTGCAGGCTCTGCGCCAGCCAGTCGGCAAAGGCGGCGCATTCCCAGCGATCGAGCGTGCCGGGCTGCCAGCAGATGGTATGGCGGTGCGGCGAAGGCACGGGCCGGTCGGAAAGCGGCACCAGCCGGCCCGACTCGAACCATGCGGCGCCCATCTTCAGTCGCACGAGTGCCACGCCAAAGCCGCTGGCGGCCGCGTCGTAGACCAAGCCTAGGTCGTTGAATTGCGAGCCGACGTGCGGTTCGGGCTGGTCGATGCCGCAGCTCGCGAACCAGGTTCCCCAGGGCTCGAGCGGGCTGCGAATGAGCCGGGCGCTGGCAATTTCGGCCGCGGTACGAAAGCCGTTGAACGGGCCAAACTCGTTGAGGAAACTCGGGCTGCAGGCGGGCACCACTTCTTCTTCGAGCAAGAGCCGGTGTTCGCAGTCGGCGTATGCACCGGTGCCGTAGCGCACTTCAAGATCGGCCTGCTCTGCGGTCACGTCGAGCAGCGGAATGGACACCTGCAGCACGAGCTCGATGTCCGGATAGATGTTGCGGAACAGTTCGAGCCGCGGCATGAGGAACTGGCGGCTGAAGGTGGGCGTGACGGCAATGCGCAGACGGGTGGCGCGCTGCTGCGCCGCATTGCCGGTGGACATGGCTTGCAGCGCCGCAAGGCCGGTACGCACGTTGGCAAGGTAGGCAGCGCCGTCGGCCGTAAGGCTGAAGTCGCTGCGACCGAAGAGCTTGAAGCCCACGTGGGATTCGAGTTGCCGGATGCGATGGCTCACGGCGCTGGGCGTGACGCACAGTTCGTCTGCAGCTCTTCCGGCGTTTCGCAGCCTGGCCACGGCTTCGAAGGTCAGCAGGCACTGGATGGGTGGGATGTGCTGGAGGGCCACTTGTCTAACCTCCGGGGGATTTTGTTGGCGCCGCTGTCCAGGGCGGGTGCACCGCTGATCAACAACTGCTCTGAATCACGCACCCGTCGATGGGGTGCCTTGCGCAGCGAAATAAAGGAGGAGGCCGCAGGCCGGGGGACATTCGCGGAGAAAGGTACCCCGTCGGCGGGTGCGCGCCCTGAATGACCCACTTCAGTCCTCGAAGAAGCTGACAGGCAACCCGGGCACATCGACGCGCATGGAGATCACTGTGCCCGATGCCGGCAGACGCTCGATCTCTGCAGCGGGCCGGCCCTTGCGCCCGCTGGTGACGAAAAGCGTCTTCAGATCGTCGCCGCCAAAACAGGGCATGGTTGGGCACTGAACGGGAACAGCGACAGACGCCACGATTTCGCCGGACGGTGCGAAGCGCAGCAGTTGCGCACCTTCAAACATCGCAACCCAATAGTGGCCGTCGGCATCGACTGTCGCCCCATCCGGGCGGCCTTCGTAGCGCACCGGTGAGTCAGGGGTCCAGCCCTGGGGCTTGGGCTCGAACTGATGGAACACGCGCGCACGTGAAAGCGAATTGGCCTCGGAGTCCCAGTCCCACGCACACACCACGTGCGCGGCGGTGTCGGCCCAGTAGAGCGTGCGGGCATCGGGCGAGAACGCGAGCCCGTTGCCGGTGGTGGACTCGTTGGCCATTTGCGTCAACGTGGGCGACACACCGGTGTCGGTGCGGGCATCGAAGCAATAGAGCGCGGCATTGGCCTTGTCCTTGGCCTCATTGAGCGAGCCGGCCCAGAAGCGGCCCAGCGCATCGCATTTGCCGTCGTTGAAGCGCATGGCGCGAGCGTCGTGCTCCACGCGCGCAACCGCAATCAGTTCACCGCCCCATTCGCGCGCCCGGTAGATGCCGTCGCGCAGCGCGATCACCAGCCCGCCGCTTCGCGCCGGAGCCATGCAGCCGGGCTCCGTAGCCAGGGCCCAGCGCTCCACCTTGGCGCCAGGCGTGCCGATTTCCCCGCGCGTGCGCAGCACCGCCCGCCCCGGAATGTCGAGCCAATAAAGCGAGCGTTCGTGCGGGTGCCAGAACGGCGATTCGCCGAGCTCGCAAAGGCTGTCTTCGAGGGTGGTCCACATGATTCCGGCATTGTGCATCCGCTCCCCCTCAGGCCAAAAAAAAGCCCGCTGACGCCGAAGCGCTCGCGGGCTGAACATCCAAAGGAGACCTTGCTGAAAAGGATCGTTTCTTGTGGTTCTTATAAGCAGCCTTCGCCTCGTATGCCCCCTTCGTGGAACACCGAGGAACCGGCTTTGCCGGGCCTCTGGTGTTGCCCCCCAGCAGGGGGGTTGGCGAAGCGACACGAAGTGCGCGAAGACTGGGGGGGTTACCTGTTGTATGCGGTCTCGCCGTGCGAGGAGATGTCGAGGCCTTCGCGCTCTTCTTCTTCCGACACACGCAGGCCGATGGTGAGGTCGGCAATCTTGAAGGCGATGAACGCCACCACGCCCGACCAGACGATGGTCAGCAGAACGCCCTTGAGCTGGATCCAGACCTGTGCGCCGATGCCGTTGGACACCACGCTGGCCGTGACCCAGTCGCCCACGAGGCCGGGGCCGCCGAGAGCCTGGGTGTTGAACACGCCGGTGAGCAGCGCGCCGACGATACCGCCGACACCGTGTACGCCGAACACGTCGAGCGAGTCGTCCGCGCCGAGCAGCTTCTTGAGGCCGTTGACGCCCCAGAGGCAGGCGAAGCCGGCGATGAAGCCGATGATGATGGCGCCCATCAGGCCGACGTTGCCGGCGGCCGGGGTGATGGCCACCAGGCCTGCAACGGCGCCCGAAGCGGCGCCCAGCATCGAGGCCTTGCCGCGCATCAGCGCTTCACCGATGCACCATGCGAGCACGGCGGCTGCCGTGGCGGTGAAGGTGTTCATGAAGGCGAGCACGGCGCTGGTGCCGGCTTCGAGGGCCGAACCTGCGTTGAAGCCGAACCAGCCGACCCACAGCAGCGAGGCGCCGACCATGGTGAGCGTGAGCGAGTGCGGCGTGAAGGCTTCCTTGCCGTAGCCGACGCGCTTGCCGATGACATAGGCGCCAACCAGGCCTGCAACGGCTGCATTGATGTGCACCACGGTGCCGCCCGCGAAGTCGAGCGCGCCCCATTGCCAGATCAGGCCGGCCTTGGCGTTGTTGGCATCCACCACGCTGGCGGCGGTGTAGGCGTCAGGGCCGAGCCAGAACCAGACCATGTGGGCCAGCGGCGCATAGCTGAAGGTGAACCAGATCACCATGAACAGCAGCACGGCCGAGAACTTGGCGCGCTCTGCGAAGGCACCCACGATCAGGCAGCAGGTGATGCCGGCGAACGTAGCCTGGAAGGCGGCGAACAGCAGCTCGGGGATATACACACCCTTGCTGAAGGTGGCGCCCGGTGCGAACACGCCGGTGGCCGGATCGAACACGCCCTTCATGAAGAGCCGGTCGAAGCCGCCGATGAAGGCATTCCCCTCGGTGAACGCGAGGCTGTAGCCATAGATGAGCCACAGCACGACGATCAGCGAGAAGGTGACCATCACCTGCATCAGCACCGACAGCATGTTCTTGCTGCGCACCAGGCCGCCGTAGAACAGGGCCAGGCCAGGAATGGTCATCATGATGACGAGCAGCGTGGACAGCATCATCCAGCTGGTGTCACCCTTGTTGAACGAAGGGGCGGGAGCCGCGGCAGGCGCTGCTTCGGCCGCAGCAGCGGGCGCGGCGGCAGGTGCCGCGGCCGCGGGGGCTGCAGCGGGAGCCGGGGCGGTTGCAGCCGGTGCCGTGGCAGCCGGCGCTTCAGCCGCCGGCGCCTGTGCGAAGGAGGCGGTGCCGGCAGCGAGCACGCTCAAGCCGAGCGCAAGAGAAACAAGCAGTTTTTTCATGGTTGTTTTTTTCCGGGCTGATCAGAGGGCTTCTCGGCCGGTTTCACCGGTGCGGATGCGAACGACCTGCTCGAGGTTGTAGACAAAAATCTTGCCGTCACCGATCTTGCCGGTGCGGGCAGCGCCTTCGACGGCTTCGATCACGCGGTCGACGAGGTCGTCGGACACCGCCGCTTCGATCTTGACCTTGGGCAGGAAGTCGACAACGTATTCGGCGCCGCGGTACAGCTCGGTGTGGCCCTTCTGGCGACCGAAACCCTTGACCTCCGTGACCGTGATGCCCTGCACGCCGATGGCCGACAGTGCTTCACGCACTTCGTCGAGCTTGAACGGTTTGATGATGGCTGTGACCAGCTTCATGATGACTTTCTCCTTCTTGGATGGATGAATGGTGCGGCAGCTTGGGCCGCACCTTGTTCTTGTGCCTGCTTACAGCGTCTTGCTGAGCGTAACGATGAAGCGCGCCTTGTTGGGCGAGTAGTACTGCTCGCCGATCGGGCCGAAGCCGAGGTCCACGCCCGGGTTGCTCAGCGCGAGGTAAGAGCTCTTCTTGTTGGCGCCCTGCACCGAGCCGGCCAGTGCCAGGCCGTTGCCGAAGTCATACGACACGCCCACGTTGTAGTCCACGTAGCTCTTGTAGCCCAGGCTGCGGATGTCGCTGGACATGTGCGTGTAGCCCACGGCCGCCTTCAGCGTGAGCTTGGGCACGATCTCCTTGCTGTAGGCCAGGTTCAGGTAGCCGGTGTTGCGGCCCTTCAGGCCCGAGCCCGACTTGTAGCCGGCGTAGCCGAAGTAGTCCTTGGAAACCGTGTGCGAGTACTTCAGGGTGAACGAGCCGATGGCTTCGTCGGCCCAGGTGCCCGCGCCGTACAGCTCGGTGGTGTTGCCGATGGAGTTGCCCGGGTAGATGTAGGTCAGCGCGCCCACGTCCAGGTCGAACGGGCCGGCCTTGAACTTGTAGCCGCCGTAGAGGTCGCTCTCGATGCTGTTGCCCTGGAGCCAGTTGACGCTGGAGTTCCAGTTGCCCACATAGAAGCCGCTTTCGCCGAAGGCGTAGTCGAAGCCGCCCTGGATGGCGGGCTTGAAGCCCTTGGTCTTGGCGTAGTCGTTGTTCCCGATCATGTCCTGGTCCTGGCCGCGGAACTTGTAGTTGCTGGTCAGGGCCACATTCCCCGAGAGCTGGGCGCTCGCCAGCATCGGCAGGGCTGCAAGACCGGCCACGGCCACTGCCTGGGCGAATTTACGGTGCATCATCGAGACTCCTCGGAGTTGGTTGGATAGTTGGGGGACACCGTCTCGTAGCAGGGAGCGTGCCAAAGTGCTCGTTCTTCCAGCCGCGCAGCGGCCGCCCGTCATCCGCAATCCGCTTGAAAAGTTACAAGAGTGTTCAGGTGCGACGCCCCTCCGGGCGCCGCGGTGCACAAGCCCGACCAAAAACGGGCGCACCATAATGGGGAGAGTAATAAGAATGAGCTTGTCTTTGGTGCAAAGCCGCGCTTTGCTTGGGCTGGAAGCGGCCAGTGTCACGGTCGAGGTGCATCTGGCGAACGGCCTGCCCAGTTTTACGCTGGTCGGACTGGCCGAAACCGAAGTCAAGGAAGCACGCGAACGCGTGCGTTCGGCCATCCAGAACGCTGGCCTCGAGTTTCCAAATAACAAACGGATCACAGTCAACCTGGCGCCGGCAGACCTGCCCAAGGACTCCGGCCGGTTCGATCTGCCGATTGCGCTCGGCATCCTGGCTGCCAGCGGGCAAATACAGTCCGCCGGCCTGGCAGGGCACGAGTTTGCCGGCGAGCTTTCCCTTTCAGGCGAGCTTCGGCCCGTGCGCGGCGCGCTGGCCATGGCGCTTGCGCTGCACACCCGCGGCATCGCGACACGCCTGGTTTTGCCTACCGAAAGCGCCAGGGAAGCCGCGCTGGTGCCCGGCGGCGAGGTGTACGGCGCCAGGCACCTGCTGGACGTGGTGCAGCGCTTCATGCCCGAAGGCGCCGCCGCGCAGCAGGCCGACCCAGCCGAGCCGCCCGGCGCGGATGGCTGGGCCCGCATCCACGCCGCGGCGGCCGGGGCCGCGCCCCTGTATGCCGACCTGGCGGATGTGAAAGGCCATGCGAGCGCCAAGCGTGCGCTCGAAATCGCCGCCGCCGGCGGGCACAGCCTGCTGATGGTCGGCGAGCCGGGCTCGGGCAAGTCGATGCTGGCGCAGCGCTTTGCCGGCCTGCTGCCGCCGATGAGCATCGACGAGGCGCTGGAGACCGCGGCGGTCGCCAGCCTGGGCGGCAGCTTCTCGACCGAGCGTTGGATGAGCCGGCCGACTTCTTCGCCGCACCACACGTCCAGCGCCGTGGCGCTGGTGGGCGGCGGCTCCCCTCCGCGGCCGGGCGAAATCTCGCAGGCGCACCACGGCGTGCTCTTTCTCGACGAATTTCCGGAGTTCGCAAGGTCCGCCCTCGAGGCGCTGCGCGAGCCGCTCGAAACCGGCACCATCACCATCGCGCGGGCCGCCAGGCGCGCCGAGTTTCCCGCGCGCTTCCAGCTCATTGCGGCCATGAACCCCTGCCCTTGCGGCTACCAGGGCTCGGCGTTGAAGGCCTGCCGCTGCACGCCCGACCAGGTCTCCCGCTACCAGAGCAAGCTCAGCGGCCCGCTGCTCGACCGCATCGACCTGCACATCGAAGTACCCGCGGTGTCGGCGCAGCAGCTGCTCGGTGCGCCGGCCGGCGAGGCGACCGGCAGCATCCGCGCCCGCGTGGTCGCCGCGCGCAACCTGGCGCTGCAGCGCCAGGGCGGCCCCAACCAGGCACTGCAGGCCGGCGCCATCGACCAGCATGCCGCATTGGACGAGGCTGCGCGCAAGTTCATGGTCAACGCCGCAGCCAAGCTCGGCTGGTCGGCGCGCAGCACGCATCGCGCCCTCAAGGTGGCGCGCACGGTGGCCGACCTGGCCGGCGCCGAATCGGTGCAGGCCGTGCATGTGGCGGAGGCGGTGCAGTACCGTCGGGGTTTGCGAAACTGACTCTCCAGCAGTGAATACACCCGACCCAACGCCCTACAACCGCCGCATGGTCGGGTGGCTGTCGCTCGGCCAGCTCATCACCTGGGGCAGCGTTTTCTACGGCTTCGCGCTGCTGATGGAGCCGGTCGAGCGCGAGTTGGGTCTGAGCCGGGCGCAGTCGTCGCTGGCCTTCAGCCTCGCGCTGCTGGCCGAAGGCGCCTTGGCGTGGCCGGTGGGCCGCTGGATCGACCGCGGCCATGAGCGGGCGGTGATGACGGGCGGCTCGCTGGTCATCGTGGCCGGCCTGCTGCTGCACAGCGTGGTGCACAGCGCCCTTGGCTTCTACGCGGCGTGGACGCTGCTCGGCGCAGGGCTTGCGGCCACGCTCTACAGCCCCGCGTTCTCCATCGTCACACGGCGCTTTCCCAACGCCTTTCGCCGCGCGATCATCACGCTGACTTTTCTCGGCGGGCTGGCGAGCACGGTGTTCATTCCGGTCGTGGCCTGGCTCATTGCGGAGCTCGGCTGGCGGCATGCGCTATGGGTGCTCGCGGCCATCCATCTTTTCATCTGTGTGCCGCTGCATGCGCGGGTGCTGCGGCATGCGCCCCATCCCGCAGCAGGTTCGAAAGCCGGGTGGCCACGCGCAGGCGCGGCGGCGGCTGTGGCGCCCGCAAGCCACTACATGCGCACAGCGCCGTTCCTGCTGGTGGGCGTTTTCACCGTGTTGCTGATGGCTGTCACGGCCGCGCTGCCGCCGCACATGGTGAGCCTGCTGCGCGGTGCGGGGCTGAGCGAGTCGTGGGCCATTGCCGTGCCCGCGAGCATCGGGCTGGTGCAGGTGCTGGGGCGGGCGCTGCTGTACTTCTTCGAGCACCACTTCGACCTGCATCTGGCGAACCGGCTGATTCCCTGCCTGATTCCGCTCGGCCTTCTTGCGTTGCTCGCGGGTGCGGGCAGCCCGGGCGCGGCGCTGCTGTTCGTGTTTTTCTATGGCATGGGCAACGGCATGCTCACCATCGTGAAGGGCACCGCGATCGCGCAATACGTGAACCGCGACCATGTGGCCACGCTCAACGGCGCACTGGGCTTGCCGAGCGCCATCGCCCGCGCGCTGGCACCCTTGATGCTCGGAGTGCTGTGGCAGCCGGGCACCGGCTACACGCTTGGCCTTTGGATGCTGCTGGCGGCCAGCGTTGTTGCGGTGCTGGCGCTGGTCGGCGCGCAGCGCTGGCGCCGGGTGCCGGGCGCTCCTACTTGAACTCGTGGCTGACCACGGGCGCCGAGCGGCTGTCCTGCACGGTCACGCGCTGCCTGTACACATCCAGATCGCCGTTGCGCACTTCGATGTTGTAGATGCCCGGGCGCAATGACAACGACTTGAGCGGCGGGCTCACACCGCGGTCGGCGCCGTCGACGAACACCTGGCCCCAGGGACGGATGTTGAGCACCACGCGCCCATTGCCGGGCGGAGCAGCCGGCTGCGTGGGCGGCGTGGCGCCGCCGGCCACCACGGTGGGCACGGCATTGGTCGGCGTGGTGCCGGGGGCTGCGGGCACGGTGGGCGAGAGCCGGTTCAGCTCGGCAATGGCGTTGCGCGCCTCGCGTGCATGCAACCCGCGGCGGTACCGGCGCAGGTAGGCCTCGTAGCCTTCGCGCGTGTTCTCGGCCTGGGCCAGGTTCCAGTCTTCGACTTCAGAGGTGGCGAGAGCGGGCTCCGGCGGTGTGACCGGCGTGGCCGGTGTGGTCGGGGTAGTGGCCGTGGGCGGCACGGCCGCGGTGGGGGGTGCCGCAGGTGCGGGCGCAATCACCGGCACGTTGTCCAGCGGCGTCAGCGAACCGGCCGGCGCGCTGGCCGCAGGCGCCGGCGGAGTGGCGCCGGCGGGCGCTGCCGCCACGTTGCCACCCGGTGCGCTTTCGCCCGGCGGCACGGCCGGAGGTGGCGCGTCGGCAGACATCGGTCCCGAAGGCGGAGGCACCGGCACCATGGCGGTCGATGTTTCCTGCCGGCCGGAGCTCAGGTGCAGGCCGATCCAGGCGCCGACGGCCAGCAGCGCGATCACCAGCACGCCGACCAGCTTCCATGGCGGCTGCGACGATTTCCTGGCGGGCGAAGGCGGCGGCTTGGCAGCGACCGGTGCCGCACGCGCGGGGGCGGCGGTCTTGGGTGGAGGAGCCGGAGCCCTCTCCGGGCCGGCCTCGGGCTGAGATGGCCTGGGCTTGACCGGTTCGGGCGAGGCGGTTTCGGCGCGTGCCGTGCCGGCCAATGCAGCGGCCTCCTTCACAACGGCGGGTGCCGGTGCGGGCGCAGCTCTCTGCGGCTGCGGCACCACCGCGGGCGCAGCCTTCGCAGGTGGAGGAACAACGACGGCCGGCACCGCCAGCCCGCTCACATAGGTATCGCCGAGCTTGGCCAGGCCCAGCTCGGCCGCGAACGCCGCCACGGTTTGCGTGCGGTCCTTGCTGTGCACTGCCAGCGTGTGGTCGACGGCGGCGCAGAACGCCGGGCTCAGGTCGTTACGGCCCAGCGACGACAGGGGCACATACGCGTCCTGCACGCTGCGCACCACGGCCGAGGGCGGCGGATGCCCGGTGACCGCGCGGTACAGCACGGCGCCCAGCGCATACAGATCGGTCCATGCGCCCTGCAGCAGCGTGTTGTCGTCGGCGTACTGCTCGATGGGCGAGTAGCCCGACTTCACCATCACCGCCACTTCGTCGACCAGGTCGGCAATCGACTTGCGCGCCGCGCCGAAGTCGAGCAGCACCGGCAGGTCGTCCTGCTGGATGAAGATGTTGTCGGGCGCGATGTCGCGGTGAAAGCACTGGCTGCGGTGCAGCGTTTCGAGCGCGCCGAGCAGCGGTCCCAGCATCCCGAGCAGCCATGCTTCGGAAATCTTCGATGGCTCCTCCTCGGCCAGGCGGCGCAGCGTGCGGCCGCGATACAGCTGGATGGCCATGTAGGCGGTGCTGTTCGCCTCCCAGAAGCGATGCACCCGCACCAGCGCCGGATGGCTGAACTGCGCGAGCGTGCGCGCCTCGTTGATGAAGCTGCGCAGGCCCGCCTGGAAGGTGGCGGTGAGCCGGTCGGAACGCACGTGCACGCTGTCGTCGCCCACGCGGCGCGCCAGCATCGAAGGCATGTATTCCTTGATGGCCACTTCGCGCTGCAGCGAGTGGTCGTACGCGCGGTAGACGATGCCGAAGCCGCCTTCGCCGATCACTTCGAGCAGCTCGAACTCGTCCAGCCTGTGGCCCGTGCCCAGCGGATGCGGCCGCTCTTGCGAATCGGCCGGCGCGCTGCTGCTGGCATTCCTGCTGGCGTTGGTCGTCATGCATCTCCTCCCGCGGCGGGGGTCTGTTCAGTCATGCCCATGGCACATGCCCCTGTGAAAACAACTTCGAAAACAATGGCGTGTTCAGGCCCCCGCCGTGGGCGGCGGTGCGAAGCGGCGAGCCGTCCGCCTGGTTGGTCCACCAGTAGCTGGTGCTTCCGAAGGCATCGAAGCACAGCGGAAGTTCGGGCCAGCCCAGGCGCTGCTGGGCCGCCGCGCCGGCGCCTCCGGCTGCGGCCCCGAGGATCGACAGGATGTCGTCCGAGCCGCCGCTCGCGGTCTGGAACCCGCCGTGCGCCGCGGCCAGCACCTGCTGGTCGAACTGGTCGGGCGCCACGCTATGGCGAATGGCCTGAAGCAAGGCGGTGCCGCATTGCCAGTACCAGGCGGCCGAGCCTTCGAGCATGGAGGGCCGGTAGCTCGATGCGGCCACCTGCAGCGTGACGCACACGGGGTAATAGCGCCCCACGCGATCGCAGCTTGGCGCAATGCAGCCGAACTGCACCGCGTCCACGCCCTGGGTGGCCGGAATCGCAAAGTTCCAGACCGGCGCGACGACGTAGTGTCGCGTCATCGCGTCGGGCCAGCGCTTGAAGGAACCGAGGCCGTTCTGCATCCAGCGGTCCCACCAGGCCTGCAGCTCGCGCGGCATGCGGCGGTAGAGAAAGTCGCCGGCCGCTGGCAGCTTGCCGTACCAGCCGATCTGCTCGTCGGCCGGCACCCACGCATGCGACGAGGGAAAGCCGCTGTTCATGTCACGACTTTCCCGGGCATGAGAAACCGCTCATCTGGCTGAGGCGCAGCGGGTTGTAGACGCTGTTCGCGGTCACTGCGAGCACCACCTTCTTGCCCTGCATGTCGAAGGTCGCGTTGAACGACTCGGGCGACCTGCCGGCCGAGACCGAGGCCTTGTCGAAAAGCCGGTGCAGCGCCCACGGCCCTTCGGTGACGATGCCGCCGGCCGGCGTGCCGTTGGCGGTGGTTACCTGCAGCCGCACCTGGTTGCTGTTGCGCGGGCCGGGCCACTTCACGGTGCTGGGCGCCTGCGGGCCGTGCGCGTAGCGCACCGTCTGTCCGTCGATGTCGAGCGTGAACTGGGTGAGCGCGGCGTCCATGTCCTCGGGCCGGATGTCGATGGTGAACGACGGCGTGCGGCCGCCGGCCATACCGGTAAAGAACACGTCGCGGATCGCCTGCGCCCTCTGGAACGAATCGAGATACGACGAGCGCCCCGGCGAGCTGCCGTCCACACCCTTCTTGAAGGCCCACGGGTTGACGGAAGTGTCGACCTGCGAGGCGAGGTTCTTCTGGAAGAAGTCGTCCATCATGCCGCCCGGCGAAAACAGCTGCGCAAAGTCGCCGGCCGCCACATCGCGGTTGGAGCCGCGCGAAAACGGATAGCGCCCCGCAATGGCCTGGTTGCAGAACTGGCCGATGGTGGCCGCCGCGCTCTGCCCGATGTTCTGCCGCGTCACGGCCGCGGCCTTGGACGACGCGGTGGCCGAAAGATCGTTCAGCATGCCCTGGAACGGCACCGGCAGCCGGCCCGCTTCGGCCTGCACCTTGGTGACCGCATCGCCGGACGGCGGAATGTTGCCGCTGCGCAAGGCGGTGTCGGTGGCGGTAAGGAAGGTGTAGAGCTCGTTGATGAGCGCCGCGGTCGCGTCGATGGGGGCCTGCCCGCCGGCCTTGGGCGCGGTCACCATGCGGCGAAGCGGCGCAAAGTGGTTGTCCACCAGCGACTCCGGCCGGTCCGGCGCCGTGTTGCGGCGCTGGCTGCCGTCGGGCTGGCCGATGAGCTGCTCGATGCGCTCGCGCGTGCTGGCCACGCGGTTCTGCGCCTGGTCGAGCAGGCTGCGCGCGGCCTCGTCGTGGTTGCGCAGCAGGTCGGTCTCGCGCGCTGCGCCGCGAATGAGGCGCGACATCGGCGACTCGGAGGTCGAGAGGACGCGCGTCATCTGGATGCTTTGCAGCAGCGAGCGGCTGTCGGCCAGGCGAATGTCGGCCAGGTACTCGTCCCAGATGCGGATGTAGTCGGTGAGATAGAGCCTGCGCACCTCGCGCAGCAGCAGCTCGCGCGAGGTGATGTCCGTCATGCCCGGTGCACGGATCTGCAGCACCCAGCGGTCTTCCTGCTCGAGCGCGAGCGTGGTCTCGGCCATGCGCTTGTCGAAGATGTCCCAGTAGCCGCGATAGGTGAAGAGCGTCGGAATGCCATCGGTCAGCGGCTTGCCGCTGGCGCGCTTGATGACCAGCGCCGACTCGGCCCCGCCCGCCTCCGCAATGCTGAAGGCGTTGGGCGGACTGGTCTGCAGCAGGATGCGCCGCAGCCGCGCATAAGCGCGCTGCGCCAGCGGCACGCCGGCTAGGCGGTCGCGCGTCTGCACCACGAGCCGGTCGTCCTTGGCAAAGGGCGAAGTCACCACGCGCCCCGCAAACAGCGCCTGCAGATGCGTCTCGAGGTTGGCGCGCTGCTCGCGCGTAAGAGCCGCGCCTATCTTGCGGTCCACGTCGGTGAGCAGCCACGCCTGCAGAAAGTCGGCGTCGTAGCGTTCGGCGTCGTACAGCATGAGGTAGGCCTTGAGCGCCTCGTAGCTGTATTCGGCATCGGTCTTCGAGGCTTCGCGCAGCGCCTGCTCCACGCGCTGGGCGGCCTGCGGCAACAGCACGCTTTCAAGTGCGCGCTGGTAGACGCCGTCGGTCGCCGCCTGCAGCTTCTCGCCCTGATATAGGCCGAAGCGGTAGCTCACCGGCGGATCGCCGATGTCGAAGTGGCTCGACTTGGGCAGGTCGCGCAATCTGTCGAGCACCAGCAGCGAGCTGGCGATGTCGCTGTTGGAGTCGACCACGGTCGGCAACTCGCCCCGCGCCGCGGCCTTGTTGAAGGCCTTGGCGTTGTTGTCGACCTCGGCCACGTAGTCGGTGTTGTTGCGCCAGCTGTTCACGCACGCGCCCAGCAACACCACCAGCAGCACGCCGATGAGGCTGTAGCCGGCCAGGTCGATGGCACGCTTGCGCCGGTACCAGCGCAGGTTGGTTCCGGCCACGCCCGCGTCGCGGAAGATCACCTGCTGCAGCAGCTCCTTCAAGAAGTAGCTCTTGCCCGGGCCCGGCGGCGGCGCCGGCGGCGCGTTGACCTGCAGGTAGCGCTTGATGGCGCCCATCACGCGGTCGAAGGCCGTGCCCTCCTGCGTGCCGCTGGTGAAGTACACGCCGCGCAGCATCGGCGCGACTTCGAACTTGGAGGGGTTGAACACGTCGGCCAGGAAGGTGCCCAGGATGTCCTCGAAGCTCGCGAATTGCTGCGGCAGCAGGTAGGCCTGCGCGCGGCGCATCTGGTCGGGCTCGGCCGCCAGCAGTTCGGGCAGGCGCTCATCCAGGCGCTGGTGCAGCAGCTTGTATTCCTGGTGAAAGCGCTCGCGCAGGTCGGCCTTGGCAGGGTCGGCCGGGTTGGCATCGATGGGGAAGGTAAAGCCCCACACCTGCGAGCGCTCGGCCCGGCCCAGCGAGCCGAAGTACTCGTTGAAGCCGGCCAGCAAGTCGGTCTTGGTAACCAGCACGTACACCGGAAAGTTGATGCCCAGGTCGTTGCGCAGTTCGAGCAGCCGCTTGCGCAGCGCCATGGCGTGGCGCGCGCGCTGCGCGTCGTCGGCCAGCGGCAGGTCGGCAATGCTGATGGTGAGGATTGCGCCGTTGATCGGCTGGCGCGGGCGGAACTTCTTCAGCAGATCGAGAAAACCCTTCCACTCGCTCTCGTCGGTCTCGCGGTTGCTCTCGTGCGTGGTGTAGCGCCCCGCGGTGTCGATCAGCACCGCCTCGTTGGTGAACCACCAGTCGCAGTTGCGCGTGCCGCCAATGCCGCGCACCGCGGCCTTGCCGAGCTGGTCGGCCAGCGGAAAGTCGAGGTCGGAGTTGACCAGCGCAGTGGTCTTGCCCGAGCCCGGTGCGCCGATGAAGATGTACCAGGGCAGCTGGTACAGGTACTGCCGGTCGAACACCGAGAAGCGGCCCGCGGCCTTGCCTTCGGCACCCGAGCCGAAGCGCATGTTCTTCAGTATGGCCGTGGCATCGGTGAAGCCGCTTTGCAGCTCCTTGATCTCGGGTGCGTCCTCGGGCTTGGCAGCCTTTTCCTTCGCGGTGGGGGTGCGCAGCTGGTTGAGCAGTTGTGCGTTGAGGCGCCGCTCGCGCCACTTGCGGTAGAGCACCCGCGCAATCCAGATCGTGAACATCAGCGCGATGACCACGATGCGGACGAACTCGCTTTCGAAGGGCCGGTAGCGGCCCACCGCAATGACGGGCCCGATGACCCAGATCAGGAACGCGAGAGCCAGCAGACCGAAAAAGACCCACAGGTCGCGGCTCACGAGAAAACGGAAAATCGCGCGCAGCATCAGCGGGCTCCTCCCTGCGGCGCGGTGGTGGCGTTGGCCGCCGCCACGGGCGCCACGAGCAGCGTCACTTCCACCCGCCGGTTGCGCGCGCGGTTGGCCGGCGAATCGTTGGGCACCAGCGGATCGGCATCGCCGCGGCCTTCGGCGCGCAGGCGCTCAGGCCGGGTCACGCGGCTCGCAATCATTTTCTTGACGGCATCGGCGCGCGCCTGCGAAAGCTGCCAGTTGGACGGAAAGCGCACGCTGCGAATCGGCTGGTCGTCGCTGAAGCCGCTGATCAGCACGTTGCCTTCCACGGAATTGAGCGCGTCGGCCACGCGCGCGAGCACAGGCGCATAGCGGTCGAGCACGCGGTCGGAACCCGATGCGAACAGGCCATCGCCGCGCAGCACCACCACGCTGCGGTCGGCCTCGTCGCGCACCGTCAGCAGGCCGTCGCGGATTTCGGGTTCCAGAAAGCGCTGCAGGCGCGGCTGCGGCGCGGGCAAGGCCACGGCACGCGCGGTCTGCGGCAGGCGCACCGCGTTCACGGCCGAGAACGCACCGTCGGAGCGGCCGGCCAGGCTGAAGGTGAGCACACCGAACACCAGCACCAGCAGCACCGCCGCCACGGCGCCCACGGCCCACAGCGGCAGCCAGTTGCGCGTGCGCCGCACCGGCGCGGTTGCGTCCTGCCAGTGCGGAGACAGCGGCACGGCAATTTCTCCGCGCGTTTGCCGAATGATCTGCAGCAGCCGCTGCTTGAGCGTTTCGAGCTGCGTGCGGCCGTTGTCGATGACGCGGAAACGCCCTTCGAAACCCATCGCCAGGCAGAAGTAGATGAGCTCGATGAGCTGCAGATGCTGCTGCGGGTTCTGCACCAGGCGCGACAGCAGCTGGAAGAACTTTTCGCCGCCCCAGGTCTCGTTGTGGAACATCACGAGCAGGCTCTGCGACGACCAGATGCTGCCGCCCCACGGCGTGAGCGCGGCGGCCTCATCGACGGCAGTGCACAGGCAGTAGCGCGCGCCGATGATCACCTCGGGCGCAATGCCGCTTTGCTGCGCGCGTGTTTCGAATCGCCTGACCTCGTCGACCAGGTGCTCGCGCAACTGCGCAGGCGCGTCGTGGTGGCCCGTGGCGCGAATCTGCGGAATCAGGTCGAGCAGCGGATTGGCCGCCGCCACGAGCGGGTTGTTGCCCGCGAGCGCCGTGTCGCCTGCATGCGGACGCCGCGCGTCATGCCATGCGGTGAATGACTGGGGCTGCTGGCCGAGGCCGCGCGATGCCGGGGACATGCCCGTCGCGTCGCCATTGCCAATGCCTCCAATGCCGCCATTGTTGCCACCACTGCCGTTGTTGCCGCCGCCCGGGTTCGGCGGCACGAAGCCACCCGGACCGACAGCCATGTCGTTGACACCGTTCATAGGGTCCCTCACGGACGAATGGCCCAGAACTCCATGGCCAGACCTGGAAAGTCACCGGCCAGGTGCATTGCTACGCCGCCCGATTTTTCGAGCTGGCGCCACATGTCGCCGGTCTTGTCGAGCTCGAAATAGTGGTAGCCCGCGTTGTATGGAATCTGCCGCGGCGCCACCGGCAGCGGACGAACCGTGACACCGGGCAGTTGCAGCTGCACCAGGTCGCGAATGCGCTCGACCGAACCGATCTTGACCTGCGTGGGAAAGCGCTGCTGGATGGCATCGGCGGGCAAGTCCGCATGCACTGCGAGCACGAAGCCCGCGTTGCGCACCAGCACGGGGTCGGGCATGCGGCCCACGCGCACGCCGTGGCTGCGCTCTTCGAGCTCGATGGCGATGGCGCTCTGCTCGAGCACCGCCGACAGCGAGCGCCGCAGCTCTTCCATCAGCGGACGGATGCTCTCGTTGAGGTTGTCGTGGTCGTACACCGGCCACACCACCGGGCGCCGCGTGGGCGAGGTGTGCGTGGCGAGATGGCAGGCCAGCTTGAGCCAATCGGTGAACAGCTGCTCGGGGTGCACCTGCACCGCCTGCTGCGCATGCCATGTGGTTGCGAGATAGCGGTTGACCAGCTCGAGCAAGAGAAAGTCCGACACCTCGCTCACGCCGCCGCGGCCCGGCTGCGAAAGGCGCGATGCCAAGGCTTCGGAGCGCTGCGTGAGCAGGCCGTGCAGCTCGGCGATCATGCTGCGCAGCATGGCGTGCGCCGATGCATCGAGCACCGGCGGAATGTAGTTGGCGTCGACCACCAGCTTGTGGTCGGTGCGGCGCTCTATGACGCGCACCGCGCCAATGGCCTGCCACTCCGCCGACAGCGACGATGCGCGCGCCAGGCGCAGGCGTGGCTTTGCGAGCTGCAGCACCGCGGGGCCGAGCGCCACCGCGTTGCCGTCGGCCACCTCGCGCTCGATCACGCCGAAACGCGCCGCCGAACCTTCGTCTTCCGAGAAGATGACTTCTTCGCTGCCGGTGCGGCGCAGCGGCAATGCGAGAACGATGAGTTCGTCCGTCAGGTCGCTCGGCACTTCATAGGGAAGCGGTGCATCTTCTGCGCCGAACGAGAACGGCGTGCCGTCGGGCAGCACGCCCGCGCCGCCGAGCAAGGACACGCGCCCGAGCGCGTAGGCGTCGCGGTCGATGTCCAGGTGAAGCCATCCCCAATAGGCACCTTGCAGGCCCGCCGTGCGTCGAGTGACGTACTGCTCGACATAGCGCTCCAGTTGCTGGAAGTGCTGAGGCCGCAGGTACATGCCTTCGGACCACACCACACGATTCGCCAACGCCTGCGGATGGGCGCCCTGCCTGCCAGCGCCCGGATTGCGAACTGTCACCAAAGAACCTCCTGGGGAGTGCCCACACTGAAGCGGGAGGCGCTTGCTGACGCCCTCCCTATTGATTCATTATTTTTCTCTGATGCTACACGGCGCTTCTTACGTTTTGCACCGAATTTCTCGTGCGAATTGCTCGCACTTTTTAGCTACAAAGCAGAGAAATTAACGACTTGGTAGTAACTCGATGCCCGTCTTGCGAATGGCGATTCGCACGCTTTGCTCGCTCGGCGAAAACTGCCACACCTTGTAGAGATTGGTTTGCTTCGGCTCCTTGAGCGGCAAGACGATGCGCCAGCGTGAAGCCTCCAGCTTGCGATAGCCGGCGATGATGCCGATGGCACGCGAGTCGAGCCCTGCTTCCCGCTTGAAGACACGCTCTTCGCCGCTGCGCATGATGGCCTGGTCGGCGTTCACGAGCTCCGTCAGAAGCGTTTCGCGATCGCGGTCCTGTAGTGCAAAGTAGTCTGCCGTCTCGAAGTTACCGGAAGATTTCAGTTCGAAGACTTTGACGAGAATCGGCGCCGGCTGGCCGCGTCCGTCGGGGTTGACGCCATCGTCGATGCGAATGGTGACTGCATAAGGTGTGGGCAATGACTTCGCAGTCGATGCGCACCCACTGAGGCCACCAAACAACGGTGCGGTTGCAAGTGCGCCTTGAAGCAAGGTTCGTCGATGCATGAGATCTCCCTCAATGGTTCGCGGCCTATATTATCGAAGTCGTGCGCACGAACAGAGTCGCATATCTCGTGCAACATCGCGTGTCTTATCAAGCATTGCCTTTCGCAAGGTTGGAGAGAAGATTGAAGTCATGTCTGCCTGCTTTGGCGCTCACCTTATTTCTTGCTGCCGGTTGCACCACCACGCCTCCGCCCGAACCGCAACCCGAGCGCCTGAGCCAGCAAGTGGCGCGCACCACGCTCGAACGCGCGCAGCAGGCGTATGACGAAGGCGACTACGCCAAGGCCGTCACCACACTGAAGAGCGGCGGCGTTTCGGTGTTCGATGCGGCGGAGCCCGGCACGCGGCTCGACGCGATGAAGCTCGAGGCGTTCAGCTACTGCGTGTCCAACCAGGTGGCCGAGTGCCGCACGCAGTTCCGCAAGTTGCTCGATGCCTTTCCCAACTTCGACCTGAGCGTTGCCGAACGCAAGCACCCGGTGTGGGGCCCCGCGTTCGAGGCTGCCAAGCGGATGAAGCGTTGAGCGCCTGGAACGCCTTGAGCGGCAGCACACCGCAGCTCGCCATGAACACGGAGATGCCATGCGTTGGACGGTGATCGAACATGCCGGCAAGCCGGTGACATCGGGCCCTTCGGCCTTGCTCGCGGCGCCGGGCGGAACCATCGGGCGCAGCCCCGACAACCACCTGGTGCTGCCCGACGATCAGCGCCAGATCTCGCGCCTGCAGGCCACTGTGCGCTTCGACGAGCAGGGCGTCGAGGTGCTTCGCAACATGAGCGCGGTGCTGCCCATCAGCGTGAACGGACGCACGCTGCAGCACGAGGAAGAATCGCCGGTGGCCGATGGCGACCGCGTCACCATCGGGAGCTATGTGCTCGAAGCGGCAAGCGGCCATCGCACGGCCGCAGTCGTACCCGTTGCAGCCATGATGCCGATGCCGTCACCACCGCCGGCGGCGCCAGTGCGCGATGTCCCCGTAGCCGGCGCGATGGCGCAAGCGCCCATGGATTCGCTGCTGCCGGCCGCGCCGGTTTCCGACGTGTTCTCCGACCTCTTCGGTGCCGGCGCGCTGCCCATCGGCGATGCGCAACCTGTCACCGTGGCAATGCCGCCGCCCGCATCGCCACTGCCGCGCGCCGAAGCCCCTGCGCCCGCGCCATTGCCGGCGACGCCTGCTGCCGCACCAGCGTTCGCTTCGCCGCTTGCACCGGTGCCGCCGCCGGCAAGCACTCGCACGGGCACCTCGCAGATTCCGTCCGCAGCCGACTGGGACGCCATCCTGGCAAATGCGCCGCGCCGCGAAAAGACTGCGCCCGAGCCCATGCCCGACCCCATGGCGCACGAACCATTCGAGCTGCCTTCGCAGGCGCGCAGGAACCCGGTCGATCCGCTCTCCGAGCTGAACCCTCACTCGGCCACCGACATGTCCGACGTGGCGCTGAAGCGCGGCGTGGACCCGCTCTCTTTCTTTGCCGCCGACAGCAACGCGCCCTCGCCGCTTTCCGATCCGCGCCCGACCGCGCTGACCCACGAAGACCCGCTGCGCGAGGTGCATCCTGCGCTCGACCTGCTGGCCAGGCCGGCCGCCGCGCCGCAAGGGCACAGCCATTCGAACCATGCGCGGGAAGTGTCCGCGCAGTTCAGGCCGCCGAACCCGGTGGCCTTCGATCCGCCGCCTGCGGCGAAGCCGAAGAAGGCGGAAGTGGCTGCAGTGCCGGTGCAGGCACCGACACCAGCACCAGCACCAGCACCAGCAGTATCGGCATCGAAACCTGCTGCACCGCCTGAGCCAGCGACGCCGCCGCCCCAGCCTGTTGCTCCTCCGCCGGCTGTCGTCCCCCCGCCGGTGGCCGCCGCGGTGGCACCGACGGTAGCGCCCGCCTCGCCGTCATCCTCATCGGACGAACTCTTCAGGGCCTTTCTCGAAGGCGCCGGCGTACCCGACGTCGCGGGCCAGCAGCCGCTGAACGCCGAAGCCATGCGGCGACTCGGCCGGCTCATGCGCGCGTTCACCGACGGGACCATAGAGCTGCTCTCGTCGCGCGCCATGCTCAAGCGCGAAGTGCGTGCCGAGATCACGATGATCGTCGACGAGGAAAACAACCCGTTCAAGATTCTTCCCAACGGACGCGCGGTGCTCATGCAGATGTTCGGCGCGCGCATGCCCGGCTTCCTGTCGCCCGAAGCCGCCGTGCACGACGCGCTCGGCGACCTGCAGTCGCACCAGCTCGGCATGGTGGCCGGCATGCGCGCCGCGCTGCTCACCGTGCTCAAGCGCTTCGACCCCAGCGCGCTGAACGACGCCACGCCGCACGACGGCGGCCTCGGCGAAAAGCTGCTGCCCGGCGGCCGCGAGGCACGCCTATGGCGCCAGTTGCAGAAGCTGCATGCGGAAACCACGGCGGCCGTCGAGGACGACTTCCAGGCCGTCTTCGGCCGCGCCTTCCAGCAGGCCTACGACAAGGAAATGGAACGACTGAAGGAGGCACGCCGTGCTTGAAACCACCCCTCGTGCTTTCGCGGTCCCCATTTCCACCTCGCAGTTCTCCTGCGTGGGCGAACGCAGCGGCAACCAGGACGCCATCGGCTACCACCTCGACGAATACAACGCCTGCTTCGTCGTGAGCGACGGCGTGGGCGGCAACGCGGGCGGCGAGCTGGCCGCGCGCATTGCGGTCGACACCGCGCTCAACACCTTCGTCGACAACCCGTCGGTCGAAAAAGAAGACATCCAGCATGCGGTGAAGGCCGCCAACGACGCCATTCTTGCCAAGCAGCGAGAGCTCGCCGACCAGAGCAGGATGAGCGCGACCATCGTCTCGCTCTTCGTCGACCGCACCAGCGGCCAGGCCTGCTGGGCCCACGTGGGCGACAGCCGCCTCTACTGGTTTCGCCGCGGCGCGCTGATGCAGCGCACCGAAGACCACAGCCTGTCGGAGCGCTCCGGCGAAGCGGCCCTCGGCAACGGAGCCAACGGCGGCGAGCGGCTGGTGAAGACCAACCTGCTGTACCGCGCGCTGGGCGCAAGAGCCACAGCCGAAACCACTGTGTCAACGCCGCAGCGGCTCGCCGATGGCGATGCATTTTTGCTGTGCACCGACGGCCTGTGGCAGCTTATTTCGCAGCAAGTGATGGAACGCTCGCTGCAGCTCGCCGACAGCGCCGAAGAGTGGCTCGCACTGCTGCGGCGCGCGGCAGAAGCCAAGGCCGACGAATCGCGCGACAACTACTCGGCACTTGCCGTGTGGGTGGGGTTTCCGCAGCAGGTGACGCTGGCGGGGACGGCGCGGCCCGCCTGACTGTCCTGCTGCCCCTCGTGCCCTCTTCAGGGTGCCAGCATCAGCACCTTGAACTGGCTCGGCACGATGCGCATGCCCACCATGTTGCAGCGGTTCTGCACCGTGATGCTGGTGACCCGCGTGGCCGGCGTACCCTTGAGAAGCACGGTGAACGCGCCTGTCACATGACGCGATTGCTGCATGAACGTCTGCGACACAACGCCGCCCAGTACCCCGGGCTGATCCCCCAGGGTGATGGGCGTGGTCGTCGCCATGTTGTGCGCAGGCATCGCCATGAAGAGGATGTTCCAGGCATTCGGAACAGCCATTGGCCCCAGGGCCATGTTCGGGTATGGAATGGGCACCGGCGTCTTGCAGACGTCGGGGAACGCCATGTCCATTCCCATGAGCTGGCAATTGGCAAACATCTGGTATCTCCTCGTCTAGCCCATGTGGATCTGAGCCGCGTCCACCTTCACCAGCTCCTGGCCGGTGACCATCGTGTGGTGGCCATGAATGCGCACCGTCTCGCTTGCCTTGTAGTCCATGTGGCCGGCACGCACCTGGTCGACTTCATCCGTCAGGCGCAGCGTCTGGCGCGCCATCTGCACGATGCGATCGGCCACGGTCTCGAACACCTTGCCGACCAGCCGGACGCTTCCGGCGGCGGCCTGCACGGCGCGCGTCACCAGCCGCAGTTCACCGATGTCGCACTCGCCCTCTTCTGCCTTGAGTACGAAGCGCTTGTCCGCGCGAAGCCTGAGCTCCGAGGCACTCGCGATGGTCACCCGGCCGCTGCCGGCAGACGCAAAGGTGACGTCGCCCGCCGCCTCGATGCAGCTTGACGACGCATCGGCCTGCTCGATCACGGCAATCAGGTAGGCTCGTGCGCTGTCGGGACCGGACACCAACACGGTATCGCCGCTGGCCGGTTTGAGCAGGCAGCTCGCCGCGCGCCGGCAGACCCAGACATCACCCTGCTCGTCGCCGACGGTGACACGTCCATCCGGCAGCAATGCGGCGACCACCCCCTGGAAGTGAACCGGAGCCGTCAGCTTCGAGGCCTTGTGCAGTGAAACGACTGTCATGGAGATTTCCTTGTCTCGATGGGTAAACAGTGGAACGGACAGGCCTGGCGGTATCAGCGCGGCGGAATGATCTCTTGAGCCTTGAACAGCTCCGGATCGTTTTCGATGATCCCACCGCTTCCCGATAAACGCGCATCTGCGCGCGCGGCCCGATGAAAGCGGGTGCGCAGAAAACGTGCATCGCGCAAGTCCGCGGAATGAAGTTGGGCGTAGGAAAAATCAGCATCCTGCAGGTCCGCGTCGCGAAAGCTGGCACCACTGGCCTGCGCACGATGGAACACGCTCAGCGGCAGACGCGAGCGGCTGAAATCGGCACCTTCGAGTTTGGCGTCGGCCCAGATCGACTGATCGAAGATGGCATCGCTGCAATTCGCTTCACGCAGATCGGCCTCCGGGAACATCGCCTGGGCGGCATCCACTCCGCTGAAGTTCGCCTTGGTCAGCACGGCGCCCTTGAAGTTGCTCTGGGTCAGCACGGCGCCGCTGAAATCGACACCTGCCATCGCGCTGTCGGTGAACTGGCAACGCAAGAAGGCGGTGTGCGGCAAGCGCTGACCTTCGAGATTGCACTCCATCAGGATCGAACCATCGCATTGGGCCTGGGCGAACTCCACCGTGCGCAGATCCATGCGAAAGAACATCAGGTGCAAAAGCTGTGCCCCGCGGCAATCGAGCTGATCGACCCGTGATTCGGTGATGACGATCTGATCGCAAATGGCCGGCTTCAACACAGCATGCCCGAGCTCGCATCTGACAAAAGCCACGCGCTCCATTTGCGCTTTCCCGAAATCCGCACGAGCCAGCGAAGACTCGAAGAAGTTGGCGTCCTGCATGAACGCGCGGCCGAGTTGCGCGGACTCCAACCGGCACCGAAACACGCGCACGCTTCTCAAGCTGGCCGCCGACAGGTCTGCGTGATCGAAGTTGCATTGCGCCAGTGAACTGTCGTCGAGGCTCGCGCCACGCAGATTCGTCCGACTCAAGTCGACGTGCTCCATCTGTGCCCCCGCCAAGTCGACGCCGCTGAGGTCCTGACCCGCGAGACTCGCCTTGACCACTGGTTCGCCATGCCGAATCTTGTCCAGAAGTTCTTCGACTCTCATCGGACCGGCTCAGTCCTTCGTGCGGGCAAGGTCTTGGCTCCCTGGGTGTAGGCGCCGATGAAGGTGGTCGAGCCGTCGATGGCGGCCTGTGACACGTCGGCGCGAAACAAATTGGCATCCTGCAGGCTGGCAAAGCGCAAGTCGGCTTTGGAGAGATTGGCGTCGATGAGGTTGGCACCGCGCAACGAGGCTTCGCGCAAGTCCGCGCGAATGAACAGGCTCTCGCCGGCGTGCAATTCCTCCAGCCGCGCGCGCCGCAGGTCGCACTCGGAGAAGTCGCAGCCTTCAAGGCGTGCCTTCGCGAGGTCGGCGCCAACCAATAGGGCGCCGCGCAGGCCGCACTGCCTGAGCGAAGCGGCGCAGAACACGGCCTGCACCAGGCTGCAGCCATGGACGAAGGAACAGGTGACGAGGCTGGCCTCCGTGAAGTCGACTCCCTCCTGCGCATCGACGGTGACGAAAGCACAGGCGTTCAGCGCGGCGCGTACGAAGGATGTCCCCTTGAAGCTGCACTCGATCCAGCTCACCTGCTTGAACGTGGCGTTGTCGAAAGCCATGTCTTCCAGTGCCAGCTTGGTCATCGCCATTTGTTCCCAGTGCGAGCCGCGCGCATCGCAGCGCACCCATTCGCTTTCGAACAGATCGGCTTGGTTGAACACGGCCTTCGCCAGCACGCAGGAACGAAAAATAGTTTTACTGCAACGCGTCTGCACGAAGCTCGCACCCGTGAAGTTCACGCCTTCGCATTGCGCGCCACCCAGATTGGCCTCGTCCAGCCGCGCATCGGTGAGCGAAGCCCGGACAAGCCGCGTCCGCGCAAGCACCGCGCGCGTGAAGTTGCAGCCATCGAGCCGCGCGTCGCTGAAGTCGACGTCTTCGAGGTTCGCTTCCGTGAAGTCGGCACCGCGCAGATCCAGGCCCGAGAGATTGGCACCAGCGAAGCTCATGCCTGCGAAACGACGCTCGCCACCGACTGCGGCCTCAAGACGCCGACGCAGCCGCCTGGAGCGCAGGCTGCTGGCCGGTGGCGCCGGCTCGAACAGGTGTGCGCCGTACAGGTGCCCCATGCGCGCGCTGCGCCCGGCCTGCTCGCGCAGCCGCGCGCTTTCGGCGGTCTCGTCGGCTGTGAGGGGTGTTCGGCGCTCGCGCGCTGCGTCTTCCTCGAGGCGCGCGAGGTCACGCAGCAGGCGGTCCGGGTCGAATCGGCGCTGCACAGGCTTGCCGGTCCGCGACGCCACCTCCGCCATGGCCTTGTCGATGCTCGCCTTGATCTCGCCGGACAGCTTGTGCGGATCCATCTGCGACAGCGGCGGGATATCGATCTCGGGTTGAACCGCAGCGGGCATCCCGTGTGCGACGGCCTGAGCCCGGCTTTCGGCGTTGCGGGCAAGGGCCGCCTCGCGCATTTGCTCGAGGGCTCGATCGGCCTTCTCGGCAAAGTCGGGCAGATCGTCCACGGAGGCGGGCGGCTGCAAATCCGGTTCGGCCAGGGGCGGCAGATGCTGTTCGGGATCCAGGCCCTGCGCCAGCAGGCGGGTACGCAGGCGTTCGTGCTCGCGCTGCCGGCCTGCGTGCAGGTTACGCACCAGCGGAAGCGAGGCGATATCGGGCATCTGGTCGCCCGCCCACGGTCCCATGATCGCCTTGGGGACCAGGTCGCTGTCGCGCAGGACCAGCACCGCCTTGGCTGGATCGATGCGCTGCTGCAGCACCTGTTGGTAATGGGCGAGCGGCCGCGGCTGCCCGCGCAGCTCGAGCGCGGGCATGATGTGCTTGACGTCGGCCGCGTCGTCCTCTGCGATGGGCGATGCACCGTGCCAGATCAGGATGACGCGCTCCGCGTGCGGAAAAAACCAGGCCGTGCTCAGGCGCAGCGAAATCTCCGACAGCGCGCCACCGTCTTTCTGAAAGCTGGCGAAGCAGCGCGCATGCCAATCGGGTAGCTGGCCGCGCATCACCGGCTGCCGGGGGTGCATGTTCCACAGCTCGTAGGCGGCGCCCGGCGGCAATTCGCGCTGGCCGGGCAGGCGCTGGTCGGGAGGCGCGGCATTGAAGTAGCGCCAGTCCATGTCCTCGGCGAAGCCTGGATACTCGTGCTGCAGCCACTGCTGGTCGTAGGCGCGCCCCATCAGCGAGAGCCGCTGCGGCCGATCGGGGGGTACGGCGCCGAAACCCGCAGGCACGATGCGCCGCCCGGGTGCCTCCTGACGCGCGCCGGGCAACTCGACATTGGGAAGCCGGCGCGTATGCACGCCGTTGACCGTTTCATCGAAGCTGCCGATGCCTTCCGGGTTTTCGGACTCGCTCGGGCCGCCATAGGCATGTGCCCAATCCAGCCTCAGGCGCTCGAAAGGCTGGGGATGCGTAGCGCGGCCGTCAAGCCAGTAGCGATCACCGCTCACAAGCAATGACTTGGCCTTGCCATGGAAGACGGCCTGGGCCGCGCACAGTGTCTTGTCGTCCTGATGCGCCGTATACGCATAGCCGCTGACCAGCCACTCCGGCTCGATCTTGGGCACGCCCAGGTCCAGCACGTTGCCGGGCCCGATCTCGTCGGCTGCCAGCTTCCAGAGATCCTGGTCGGGCATCAGCAAGGGCTCAGGCGCCAGGCTGGCCATCGCGAAGACCGAGACGCCCAGGTGGTCTTGCCGCTGCCGCCGGAAGGGCCGCGTGAGGATGCTCAGGCGAAAGGGCTTGATGGTCTTCATCGGGGGCGGCGCACCTGCTTCAGCGCATCGGCTGGTCGATGGCGATCTCGCGCGAGACCGGATCGAAGCGCAGCTTCACGGAGCGCCCCGGAGCGAAATCGGCGAGCTTCACCGGACTGATCGGGGCGTCCAGTTCAGTCTGGTAGGCGGGCAATCCGCCCTCGGGCTGTACCTGGAGCTTGAGCCGCACGATGATGTAGATGCGCTCGACCCGAACGCCGGTGTCATAGCTCTCGAGCACCATCGCTACGGCCGGCTGCCCCGTACGAAGCACCCGCTCGGCGCGATCCGCACCCATCACGTGACGGTTGACCTCACTCTGCATATGCATCATGCGCAAGACATGGCGCTTGCCCAGTGTGATCATCACGAACGCCAGCAGCGCGACGACAGCGATGGGGACAATCAGATACCAGTACTTGGTGAACCACACGGCGAAAAGATCCAACATGCGCCCCCGTCTCAGAGATACACGGTGATGCCCCTGGGGTTCACCTTGATCTGGGACAAGTCGATTTTTGTCGCCTTGTTGTCCGCCGTGAAAACCGTCTGGGTGGTGGTAAAGAGGCCGACCGCACCGCTGGCGGAATACACGTCGAACTTGTTGATGGCGCCTGTGATCGAGTAGGCGTTGAAGCCCAGGTTCTGGGCGGCGACGCTGATCACCGCCACATTGGCGAAGACGGCGACCCCGTTGATGCTCACGGTCATCCCGTTGATCCCCATGTTGAAGCCCTTGAAGGCAATGCCCCAGTCCGTGAACGTGACCTTCTTTGCCGACTTGTCCTCCACGTGAGGTGCATCCAGGACGATCTTGGTCGGTGACTTGACCGTGATGTCCGCAGCGGTGCTTTCCAGGTTCATGGGGCCATCCGTCGTCGCGTTCAACGACGTGTTCGCATGCACCTTTTGCGCCCCCTTGACGAGATAGTCCTCGTCGCCGTCGACCGTCACCTTCTTCCCTTTGGTTTCTTCGGTGTACAGGCCGACCACCTTGGTGGTCTGCGGGCCATCGATGTCTTCCTTGAGCGACGTACCGATGATTCGCTCTTCACCGCTGTCTACGGTGTCCTTGCGCTTGCCGGTGACATGGATGGTCTGATTCCCGATGACATCGACCTGCTGGTTGCCGCCATCCACCTTGATGAACTGGTCGCCGCCGTTGACAGTGATCTTCTGCGGCGCCCCCTTGTTGACCGTCAGCGTGTGCGGCCCGTTGACCGTCTCGTCCAGGGAGGTGTTGGTGGTGTAGTTGTCCGCGCCTTCGATGGTCGCGGTTCTCTTGCCTGCGACCGTATCGGTTTCGTCGGCTTCCACGTCGAGCTCGTAATTCTTCTCGGCGTGAATCCGCACCAGCTCGGAGCCCGGTGCGTCGTCCAGGATGAACTCATTGGCATTCGCGGGCGTGCCGTCCTGGCTGCGGCTCACGAATCCGCTCACCGTGACCTTCGCGGGCAACTCGAGCGGCGGCATCTGGTCCGAGTTGTAGACGCGGCCGATGATGATCGGACGGTCAGGGTGGCCGCCGATGAAGTCGACGATCACCTCCTGCCCCTTGCGCGGGTGGTTCACGGCGCCGTAGTTCGAGCCGGCCCAGGCACTGGAAACGCGCACCCAGCAGGAGCTGTTCTCGTCGCTCTTGCCATAGCGGTCCCAGCGAAACTGCACCTTCACGCGGCCGTATTGATCGACCCAATACTCCTGGCCGGCCTTGCCCACCACGGTGGCGGTCTGCGGCCCGTTGGTGCGGGTCATCGGCGTTACGCGCGGCGGGCGGAACGGGTACGAGGTCGGCTGCACCGCAAAGCTGAAGCTGTAATGGCTGTCGGCGGCGCCGCTCTCGTAGCCGCCTTCGCGCAATGCATAGGCCACGGAGACGATCAGGTATTCGCGGTTGTCGTCCTGCCGCGGGCAGTTCTGCATCGTGAAGCGGTAGCCAGGCGCCATTGCGCGCACGCTGCTGTGGCCAATGTCCCGCTCGGCCTGCGACTGCGCCTCTTCAAGCCTGATGCGCGAGTAATGCTCGCCCTGCTCGGCCTCGCTGAAACCGCCGAGCCATTCGTAGATCTCGTAGGTGTCGTGCGGATTACCGCGCGGCTGGCTGCGCATGCCCATCAGGTCGGCTTTCGACTTCTTGAAGTCGTAGTCGTCCACCACATAGGTGCCGGGGCGGATTTCCTCGGTTACCTGCCATTGGTCGATCACCTCCTGGAAGGGGTCCGGGTCGCGGTCGGCTGCGAGATAGCTGATCTTGGAATAACCCGGCAGGGTTTCGTGCGCGCCGATATCGTCGGCAAGCACCAGCGTGTGCTGGTCCTTCTCGTGCTTGAAGTAGTAGTAGATGCCCTCGTGCTCCATGAGACGGCTCACGAAGGCGAAGTCGGTCTCCTGGTACTGCACGCAGTACTCCCACTGCCGGTAGGTTCCGCTGAGCTTCTTCTCGAACGCGAAGTTGTAGTCGGCAAACACTTCCTCGAGGATGTCGACGACCGACTTGTTCTGGAAGATCTTGCAGTCGCTGGTGCGCGTCAGGTACCAGAGCCAGGGCCGCACGGTGGCGCGGTACACCACATAGCGCGAAGTGCTGCTCTCCCTGCCGACCATGGTGAAGCGCACGATCTGCCCGTTGAGAAAACGCGGTTCGCCGACCGTCTGTATTTCAAGCGAGAGCGGCTTGCCCAGCACCGACTTCATGTCGAGCGACACGCTTGGGCTCAACAGGTCCACCTCGAACTCGAACAGCTGCGACAGTCCCTCGGTGCCATGCATCGAGCGGAAGATCAGCTGGTCTTCCGCCAGCGGCGTGTGGGCTTTGACGATTCGGGTGGCCATGGCTTACTCCCTTTCTTCGTTCAGCGTTCAGAAAATTCGTAGTGAAAGTCGTCGTTCGCCGCGCTCAGCCGCACCTTTGCGAGCTTGCGCGCGCTGACCGTGGCACCAATGACTTCTTCGCTCAGCCGCGGAAGAATGGTGTGCGTGAGGATCGCGTCGATCATTCGCCCCCCCGACTCGATCGCAGTGCAGCGGCGCGCCACCAGTTCGACGGCGCTGTCGTCGTAATGCAGCGCAATGCCGTGGTTCGCGTCAAGGCGAGCGGCAATGCGGTCGAGCTGAAGGCGGATGATGCGATGCAGCGCATCGGCGTGCAGCGGGTAATACGGCACCACAACCAGCCGCCCGAGCAGCGCCGGTGCAAACACCTTGAGCAAGGGTTCCCGCAGCGCGGCCGCCAGCGGCTCGGGGTCGGGGCGCAGGGTCGGGTCTTCGCACAGCTGCATGACCAAGTCGGTGCCGACGTTGGAGGTCATGATGATCACGGTGTTGCGAAAGTCGATGTGCCGGCCCTCGCCGTCTTCCATCCAGCCTTTGTCGAACACCTGGAAGAAGATCTCGTGCACGTCGGTGTGCGCCTTCTCGATCTCGTCGAGCAGCACCACGCTGTAAGGCCGGCGGCGCACGGCTTCGGTCAGCACGCCGCCTTCGCCATAACCCACGTAGCCTGGCGGCGCGCCCTTGAGCGTGGAGACGGTGTGCGACTCCTGGAACTCGCTCATGTTGATGGTGACAAGGTTCTGCTCGCCGCCGTAGAGTGCCTCCGACAGCGCCAACGCGGTCTCGGTCTTGCCAACGCCAGAGGGGCCGCAAAGCAGGAACACGCCGACCGGCTTGTTCGGGTTGTCGAGCCGCGCACGCGCGGTGCGGATGCGGCGCGAAATGGTTTCGAGGGCATCGGGCTGCGCCACCACGCGGGCCGAAAGAATCTCGCCCAGGCGCAGCACCGATTGCGCGTCGTCGCGCACCATGCGGCCGATGGGGATGCCGGTCCAGTCGGCCACCACTGTGGCAATGGCCTGCGCATCGACTGCAGCCAGGATGAGCGGCGATTCGCCCTGCAGCTGGGCGAGCTTGTCTTGCGCCTGGTTGAGTTCGGCGCGAATCTCTTCGGGTGCTCGCTCGGGCTCGGACAGCGCGGCTTCGACCTGCGCCGATGCCTCGGCGTCTTCGCCCTCCACGTCCTCCGACACAAGCTCGGCCTGCACGGGAACGGCGGCGGGCGACAACTGCTTGCGCAGCGCGACGATGCGCTCGACCAGCGTCGCTTCTTCCACGCGCCGCTTTTCCAGCAAGTCGAGTTCCGCCTGCGCGGCGGCCACTTCGGCCGCGATATCGTCGACGCGCTTCGCCTCGCCGACACCAATGGCGGCTTCGCGCTGCGCAATGCCCCGCTCGATGCCCAGTACCTCGATGCGGCGTTGCAGGTCTTCGATGGCGGCGGGCAGCGCATGCTGGCTCAACGCCACGCGCGCGCACGCGGTGTCGAGCAGGCTCACCGCCTTGTCAGGCAGTTGGCGTGCGGGAATGTAGCGGTGCGACAGGCTCACGGCCGCTTCGAGCGCGGCATCGAGAATGAGCACGCCGTGGTGCTTTTCGAGTTCGGCCGAAATGCCGCGCAGCATGACCACGGCCTTGGGCTCGGTAGGCTCATGCACCTGAATGGTCTGGAAACGCCGCGTGAGGGCTGGGTCTTTTTCGATGTACTTCTTGTATTCCGACCAGGTGGTAGCGCCGATGGTGCGTAGCCGACCGCGCGCGAGCGCCGGCTTCAGCAGGTTGGCCGCGTCGCCGGTGCCGGCGGTGCCGCCCGCACCGACCAGCGTGTGCACTTCGTCGACGAACAGCACGATAGGCTTGGGGCTCTTCTCGACCTCATCGATCACCTGGCGCAGGCGTTGTTCGAACTCGCCCTTCACACCCGCGCCGGCCTGCAGCAGCGTGGGGTCGAGTACCCACAGCGACACGTCCTTGAGCGAAGGCGGCACATCGCCCGCCGCAAGCCGCGAAGCGAGTCCTTCAACGACGGCTGTCTTGCCCACGCCGGCCTCGCCGGTGAGCAGCGGGTTGTTCTGGCGCCGGCGCATGAGGATGTCGATGATCTGGCGGATCTCGTCGTCGCGGCCATAGACCGGATCGAGCTCGCCCGCGCGGGCCTTCACCGTCAGGTCGCTTGCATACTTGGCCAGCGCGGAGCCGCCGGCCGCCGCACCGTCGCCCTGGTGAGCCGCCGCGTGGGCCGCGTGACCGCCACCCTGCCCTTGCGGTGCGGCGTCGAAATCGTCTTCGGGCGAACCTTCGGTCCATGCGGGGAGCTGGGCAATGAGCACGTCGGGCACGATCTTGTCGAACTCGCGCGAAATGCCCGACAGCACCTGCCGCAGCCCCGGCGTCTTCACGATGCCCGCGAGCAGGTAGGCACCGCGGATCGAAGTGGCCTCGAAGCGAAGGCTGGCATACACCCAGGCACGCTCCACCGCGTTGTCGACATGCTCGGAGATGTCGCTGATCGACGTGGCGCCGTGCGGCAGGCGGTCGAGCGCGCGCACCAGGTCTTGCTCGACCGCGTCGATATTGAGGCCCGCGCGCTTGACAATGCGCAGCAGATCGCTGTCTTGCAGCTGCAGTATCTGGTGCAGCCAATGCACCAGCTCTACATAGGCATTGCCGCGCAGCTTGGCAAACGCAGTAGCGGTCTCCAATGCCTTGTAGAGCATCGGGTTCAGTTTGGAAAAAAGAGAGACGCGGCGAATATCGGTCATAAGGCCATGGAAGAAACTTCAGCCGCCACGGAAGCTGCCGATGCGGAACGGGAAAACAATGCTTCGGGCTGGAACACCATGTCGCCTGCATCGGTGTCCGAGAGGCGTGTGCCAAGCCAGCTGCCCCAGCCGAGCCGCTGCCCGCCGCTCAGTTGCATGCCGCGGGCCTCCTCTTTCTTGAGCACGAGCCGCAGCTCCCAGGCAAACTCGATGCCGACGTACTGGCGCACCCAATCGACCACCTGCTGCAGCCGTTTGCTGCCCGGCAAGAATTCGCTGAACTCTTCTTGCGAGAGCGGGCCCAGCTCAAGGCGGAATTTGCTTTGTGCATCGCGCACCGCCAGGCCGATGGTCGCGCCGCCGCCCAGCTGGTGGTTGCGCCCGAAGAGACCGAGCCGGCTCACTTGCCGCTCGTCGATCGTCACCCAGCCGCTCACGAATTCGTCGACGCGCACGGGCACGTCGAAGTACAGCTTCAGGATCTGGATCAGGCCTTCCGGATTGCGCGTCTGGCGCACCAGGTGTCCCGCCATGAAGGTGCGCGCATGGTCGGCAATGCGGTCGCGCTCCTTCAGGCCCGGCTGCCCCATGTTCATGAGGCTGGCCACGTAGTCGACGAAGCGATGGCCGTCGGGGCGGTCGAGGCTGTTGACCGATTGGGCATCGGCCCACGCGCGGTAGAACAGCAGGATCAGCCGGTGATGGAACAGGTCGGCAAACGCGCTGAGCGTGTTGTCGCTGTGATGGCGCTTGCGCTCGCGCGCGTACTCGGTCAGGTGCAGCGGCAGCGGACCGTTGGGGCCGAACAGACCGAAGCCGTAGATCGAGATGCGCGGCGGGCCGTCGCCGTCTACATCCACGCCGGAGACGTTCGACGGCGCGAACGCCATCGAGGGCTCCTGCCCCAGGCGCAGCGGCTCGTCGAGCGGGCGCGGCGCGCGGCCCAGCAAAGGGTGGCCGCCTTGCGCATCGAGCCGGCGCAGCAGCATGAAGAGATCATGCTCGAAAGGCTGGTCGACAAGGCGCGCCCACAAGACCGGATCGGCCTCTGGCGCGCCGCGCCGCGCGGGCTGCTGGGCGCCCGCGGCCGGCGAATCGGGCACCGATGACGGCGCCGTCGAAGCTTCGGTGGCGTGCAGGGCGCTCATACGGCGGGGCGGCGTCCGATGCGCGGCGTCCACCGCGCGATTTCTCCGCGCTGCAGGCTGGAGAGCGCGAACTCGGTGAACGCGTTGAGCGACACGTGCCGGCTGAAGAACTGCTCCAGCACGGCGCCGAAAAGATATGGGCTCGAACCCGAGAAGGCGACCTCGTCGATCTTCAGCGCCACCTCCACGCCGCGGCCGAAGACGATAGGGCCCGGCTCGGGCAACCGGCGGAACACGGGCGCGAGCGCCATCGAGCGCACGCCTTGGATCTGCCGGCGCACCGCCGGGTCGGCCAGGTTGCCGTACAGATCGAGCATTTCGCGCAGCGCCGCAGCGCCTTGGTCGGCATTGACGTCGGTCAGGCTCAGGTAGTTGAGGCCCAGGTGGCTGATGAGGCGCCAGGTAAGCGCGCCCTCTGCCAACGCCGGGTAGGGCCGCGACGGGCCGCGCAGTATGCGCACCGCACGCACGGGCGCCGAGACGCGCAGGGTGAAATCGGACTCGAGCCCCGTGGGCAACAGCAGCGGCAGGTCGCGGTTGGTGCACAGCGCATCGATGGTGATGTGCCGCAGGCTGTGCGGAAACGGTGCATCATGCTGGTCGACCAGCGACACATACACCTCGCTGCCGGTGTAGCTGGTGCGGGTGCCTTGCGCGCGGGCGCGGTCGGACACCAGGCGCGGCTCGCGGCGCAGCGAAAAGTAAGAACCGAAGTCGCCGTCGTCGGCCGCGAAAGAGCCGAGAAACGGCCTGAACTCCCGCTCCTCGGAGCCGTTGCTCATGTGGCCCGTGACGCGCTCCACCGTAAATATCTCGAAGTCGCGCGGCCGCGTGCGGTCGATCACCGCATGGTGCTCATGCTGCCCCGGCCCCACCGGAATGCGGTCGCTGCGGCGCGGCACCAGGTTGATGATGGGCGTGCAGAAGAGCGAGAAGTGCCGCGCATCGACGACCCGCTCCAGGTCGCTGTCGGCACGGTCGAGCAGGATGACGATTTCCATCGTGCTGCCGCTCATGGCGGCGGCCGCGGCGCGCAGGTTCTTCACGCTGAAGAACAAATAGCGATCAGGAAACGCGAAGTACTCGTGCAGCAGCCGGTAGCCCTGGAACGAGCGTGCGTCGTACGGCAGCAGCGACTGGTCGGGGTCGAAGCCTTCGTGGCGAATGGCCTCGTCGCCCAGCGGCACGATGCGCGCGGTGCTGCCCGGGCCGCTGCGGCACACGGCGCCCACGCTGTGGTGCACCGCCAGTTCGAGCACGCGCAAAGCGTGCAGCTCGGCGCCCGAAAGAAAAAACTCGAGCCGGTCGAGCGGCATTTCGGCAAACCGGGCGCCGCCCACCGCTTCGAGCTTGATGGTGATGGCGCTCTTGGCCTGGCGCGCAACCACCGGCATGGCGTGCGCAATTTCCGCCGGCACGGGACCGATGCTCGCCTCGGCAATCTTGATGGGCCACAGCGTCACGGCATGGCCGGTGCGAAATTCGCAGGCCGTCTGCTCGCCCTTGATCATGCGGCCGCGCAGGATGGTGTGGCGGGGCAGCTCGTAGCCGGCCTTCAGCGAGCCTTCGTTCAGGTTGCCGTCGATCTGCACCACGCCCATGGCGGGCAGCGGTGCAAGAAAGTTCGGGTACACCACTTCGAGCAGCCGCTGCGAGAAGCGCGGAAACTCCGCATCCATCTTGAGCTGGATGCGCGCCGTGAGAAAGCTGAAGCCTTCGAGCAGCCGCTCCACATACGGGTCGCTCACCTCGATGCCGCGCATGCCCAGACGGCCGGCGATCTTGGGGTAGCGCTGCGCGAACTCGGCACCGAGCTCGTGCATGTAGGTGAGTTCGCGGTTGTAGTAGTCGAGCAGCCGCGCGTCCATCAGAGCCCTCCCGTCGGGCGAAGGACCATGTGGCCGCTTTCGAGGTCGAGCTCGGAGCGCAGGATGAATTCGATGGGGTAAGGCACCGACCACAGCGTGCCTCGGATCTCGAGCGCGAGCAGGTTGTGATGCTCCAGGTCGGTGGAGTCGGTCACGCAGCGCACGTCGATGCTGTCTTTCATGATGCGCGGCTCGAAGTCGATGATGGCCGCGCGAATGGCGGCCTCGACGTCGGCAAAGTCGACTTCCGACATGCGCCCGCCGGCCCAGCCGCGCACGCCGTAGTTCACGACCGAGCGGCGCGCGCGCGGCATGGCGTTGATGTTGTGGTCAGCGCCGAAATTGGTGGTGTTGAGCAACCACTGCAAGTCGCGCAGCACCGAGTCGCGCAGCAGCTTGCCGCTCATGAGGAACGCACCCGCGCGCTCCTGGCGGGCCTGCGGCTGCTTGTCGGTCAGGCGGTCGAGCAGCACCGGCTGCAAACGGTCGCGTGCAACGCTTTCTTGCTGGTGGTCGCCCTCGGCCTCCATGGGCAAGCGGCTGGCTGGCAAGAGTGAACTCACTGGGCAGCACTCTGCGCAGCTGCAAACTCGACGAGGCGAATGTCGAGCAGCGAATGGTCGCCGGCTTCGCTGATCAGCGTGCGCTGGCCCACGCCGGCGTACTGCTCTTCACCGGCCAGCGGCAGCCAGTCGGTGCGGCGGCCCAGCGCCGCTTCGTCTTCCAGCGCATCGAGCGCGCCGGGGTAGCGCACAGGCACCAGGCCGTTGAGCCCGCGGCCGTCGTGCAGCACGATTTCGGCCGGCGCCCACAGCAGGTCGACCAGATGCTGCGGACGCGAAAACTTGAGGCGCCGCACGACCGGCAACGGCAGCCATGCGTAGCCTGAAGGCGTGAGCAGTTCGAGCACGGCGCCAATACGCACGTCGCCGTCGCAAAGCCATGCGAACTCGATGCTTTGCACCGGCTCGCCGTCAATAGCCTGCGCGGCGCGCGAGTCGGACCGGTCGACACAGCTCAAGGTGCCCTGCAAGGCGGGCGCCGCCTGGCGCGCGGCTTCGCGCAGGTCGGCCGCTTGCGTGGCCTGCTCGGGCGGCAGCGCGGCGGCGGCAATCAACCCCGCGACCCAGTCGTCGTTACCGTCACCGCCGGCAATGACGGCTGGCGCACGGCCGCCGTTCCAGAATTCGGTTCGGTGGCGCTCGGCTGCCAGGGCCATCGCACAGGTGGCGCTGGCAGGAGCGAAAGAAGGATCGAGCTTCGCGGCGAGCTTGAGCTGGTCTTCAGCCCGCTGCCATTCGCCGCGCAACGCAAGAAAGTGGCCGAGGGCAAGCCGCAGGCTGGCGTTCTGGGGCTGCGCGCGGATCTGCCGCTGTACCCATTCGGTGTGCTCGGCCACGGAGCGCTCGCCCAGCACTGCAAACCCATCGCCCATGAAACTTCCTCATTGACTCGCATGCGGCCATGGGCCGCCGGTGAATATCTGCGGGTGACCGGAGCCCCGCGGCACGCCGCCATGCGGCGCGCGCGGAGTCGGTCAGGCAAAAAAACGGAAATCAGGCTTCCCGGTTTTCCTTGATGTTCCAGGCCAGAACGGTTTCGGCGCCCTTGCCGCCCTTGTCCGTCTGTTCCCAGTACTGCTGCTTCACCTTGGCGGCCTGGAAGGCGAACTGCACCAGCACCGCATCGCTGCCCTGCTCGGCCGTGTACTGCACCGAGGTCACCAGCACTTCTTCGAGCGTGACGCGGGTGTATTCGATCTGCGAGCCGCCGGCCTTGCACACCGACACTTCGACCTTGCTCAGGTGCTTGCCGCTTGCGCAGTTCTTCATGACGGACGGGGCCGCCTTGTCGATGCGTGCAAGAACCTGCAGGTCGTTGAAGCTTGCCTTGCCCACACCGCCACCACCGCCGCTGACCATGTTTCCAGGCTGCGTCGCTCCCCATGCAAACGACTTGATATCCGTCCAGTCCTTATGGTTCGAGTCCTTGGATTCGCCGTTTGCGCCCTCGACGCGCATGAACATGTCTACTGCCATGATTAACCCCCAAAGTTATATATGCCCGATTGCGGGACACCGTTGAACTAGCTGCTGTCCTTCTTGTTGGATGGCAGCTTCGAAACCAGCCGCAACGACACCGTCAGCCCTTCGAGCTGATAGTGCGGCCGGAGAAAAAACTTGGCGGCGTAGTAGCCCGGGTTGTCCTCGATGGCTTCCACCTGGACTTCGGCCGCCGCCAGTGGCTTCATTGCCTTCGTGTCCTGCGACGACGTGCCTGGGCTGCCGTCCACGTAGTTCATGATCCAGTCGTTGAGCCAGCGCTCCATGTCCTCGCGCTCGCGGAACGAACCGATCTTGTCGCGCACGATGCACTTCAGGTAGTGCGCAAAGCGGCAGCATGCAAACAGGTACGGCAGGCGCGCCGCCAGGTTGGCATTGGCCGTGGCGTCTGCGTCGTAGTACTCGGCGGGCTGCTGCAGCGACTGCGCGCCGATGAAGGCCGCAAAGTCGGAGTTCTTGCGGTGCACGAGCGGCATGAAGCCGTTCTTGGCCAGCTCGGCCTCGCGCCGGTCGCTGATGGCGATTTCGGTCGGGCACTTCATGTCCACGCCGCCGTCGTCCGTCGGGAAGGTGTGAGTGGGCAGGTTCTCGACCGCGCCGCCCGATTCCACGCCGCGGATCGACGTGCACCAGCCGAACTGCTTGAACGACCGGTTGATGTTCACGCCCATTGCATAGGCCGAATTGGCCCATGTGTAGCGGTTGTGCAGGGCCGAGTCGGTTTCTTCTTCAAACTCGAACTCGTCGACCGGGTTGGTGCGCGCACCGTACGGCAGGCGCGCAAGAAAGCGCGGCATGGCCAGGCCGATGTAGCGCGCGTCTTCCGATTCGCGCAGCGACCGCCATGCGGTGTGCTCGGTGTTCTGGAAGATCTTGGTCAGGTCGCGCGGGTTGGAGAGCTCTTGCCACGAATCCATCTGCATCACCGTCGGCGATGCGCCGGCAATGAAGGGGCAGTGCGCGGCCGCGGCAATCTTGGCCATTTCGCCGAGCATCTCCACGTCGGGCGGGCTGTGGTCGAAGTGAAAGTCGCCGATGAGCGCGCCGAACGGCTCGCCGCCGAACTGGCCGTACTCCGCCTCGTAGATCTTCTTGAACAGCGGGCTCTGGTCCCAGCCGATGCCCTTGTGGCGTTTGAGCGAGCGCGCCACTTCGCGCTTGGATGCGCACATCACGCGAATCTTGAGCTGCTCGTCGGTCTCGGTGTTGTTGACCAGGTAGTGCAGGCCGCGCCATGCGCCTTCGAGCTGCTGGAAGTCTTCGTGATGAAGGATCTGGTTGATCTGCTCGGAGAGCTTGCGGTCGATCTCGGTGATGATCGCCTGCACGGTGCGGTAGGCGTCGTTCGAGATGGTGACGGTGCTTTCGAGCGCCTGTACCGCCAGCGTCTTGACGGCGCTTTGCACCGCGTCGCGGGCTTGGTCGGTCTTGGGCTTGAACTCTCGCTGCAGCAGGTCGGAGAACTCGTTGGGCTCGAGTGCTTCGATGGTGGCGGCTTGTGCGCGCGCTGTCTGTTTGGGTGCGGTGCTCATGATGGACGTCCTGTCGGCTTGCTCTGCTTATTCGGAAGAGGTGCCGGGCCCGCCCGACTTCTCGTTTGCCGCTTCCACCGCCTTGGCTACGGCCGGATTGGGCGCGGACGCGAGCGACTTGAGCAGTTCCGGGTTCTGCAGCGCCTGGGCAATGAGCTGCTCGGCGCCGTTCTTGCCGTCCATGTAGGACAGCAGGTTGGAAAGCTCGGTACGTGCTTCGAGCAGGTGCTGCAGCGCGCCCACCTGGCGTGCAATGCGCGCGGGCGAGAAGTCGTCCATGCTGTCGAAGGTGATGTCGACATTCATCTGCCCTTCGCCCGTGAGCGTGTTGGGCACCTGGAACGCCACGCGCGGCTTGATGGCCTTCATGCGGTCATCGAAGTTGTCGATGTCCACGGCCATGAAATCGCGCTCCGCCAGGTCGGGCATCGGGTCGACCTGCTTGCCCGCTAGATCGGCAATGACGCCCATCACGAAGGGGAGCTGGATCTTGCGTTCGCTGCCGTAGATCTCGACGTCGTACTCGATCTGCACGCGCGGTGCGCGGTTGCGCGCAATGAACTTCTGACCACTGTTTCTGACACGGTTGTCTGCCATAAGCTTCCTCTTGAATCTCTATGCGTGTGGGTCGGAGTTGCCTCTGACTAATCTGACCTTGCGTTCCCGCGCTGCTTGCCGCCCTGCCACTTATTGGCCGGCACTTCTATTCGGCGCCGGTACTCAGCGGGCGTCCCGCCAGGCTCTCTATCTTCTGCAAGCCCTCGGGCACGAGTTCTTCGATGATCTGGAAGAAGTTGAGGTCCAGCAGTCTTTGCGCTCTTCGGATGAGCATGGGTGCCGGATGGCTGGGTTCGGTGCGCTCCATGTATTGGCACGCTTTTTCCAGCAACAGCTGCACATCATCACGATTCGATATTTCAATATCTTTAATGCCCGCTACGCGCTGGCCAGCCGCACCATTGGCAGCACTGGCAGAGCCTTGCACCGGCGAGGCCGATTGCGCCGCATCACTGCCTTGCGCAACTTCCGATGCATCGGCCAGTGCCTGCTGGGCCTGCTCAGGCAGCAGCTGCACCACGGTGCGAAGAGAACGTTCGAGCCTGGAAAAATCGGGCGCCCAGCTTTGGCCCAGGGCCCGCTCCGAGGTCTCACGAATTCGCTGCAAGAGCTCCAGGGCCGCATGCAATGCCAGCACCGGCGGCGCCGCCTTTTCTTGCGCGCGCCGTGCCACTTCGCGCAGCCGGCCGATGCCGCCCGGGTAATCGATCTGGTCGGCCTTGCTCGAATCGAGCAGTGCCTCGACCTGCCGCAGGCTCATCGACACGCCGGCGTCTTCGAGCAGGCGCGCATCGCGCACGCTGCGCCCCAGTCCCTCGGCTTCGGCCAGTGCGGCCAGCGCATTCATGCGCGGCAGCGGGTCTTCGAAACCTTCATCGACCACGCGCGGATGCACGTCGTCCCAAAATTTTTGCAACACGCCATCGACCACGCGCAGGCCGTCGACATAGCCGGGCAGCCCCCGGCTCTCGGTCCACGCCAGCGTGAGCGGAACCAGCACGCGCAGGTCGAGCGTGCGCTGGCACAGTTGCTTTGCAATGCGTTCAACGCGAGCCCAGTCGGGCGGTTCGGCCGGAATGATGGTCGAGCCGAACTGCTGCTCCCGCTTTCCGGTCGTTGCCTGCTGCAACGCCATGAAGTCGGGGTCGTATTCGAGGTCTTCGCCGCACGGGAGCGGGCCTTCAACAGGCGACTGCAGTAGTTCGATCTCGCTTGGCGGCAACGCCATCTCCCTTTTATTAACAACCATCAACAATGGTTATCTTGAGGGGAACGCGAAGCGCGGTCAACAGCAACACATTGCTACGTGCTGCCTATGAATTACAAAGGAGTACAACTCCTTTTAAAGCGTAGAAAGAACGTTTACAGCAATCCGCGCCCACCAAGATTGCGCATCAACGCGCTTAACCCGAAAGTCCACCGTGGCGCCTGGTCCGAATGAACCACGCGATTCACGAGGGCGCCGAGTTCCGGCGCGGCGATGCGAACGCGATCGCCGACGACATGGGTGAATCCTTGCCCAGGACCATGACGGTCTTGTGTCGGCGCGAACATCGTGCCGAGAAACAACATGAGGCCGTCGGGGTAGTCGTGATGCACGCCAATGGCTTGCGACACCAGGTCGAGCGGATCGCGGCTGATCTTCGAGAGCGAGCTCGAGCCTTCGAGCTTGAAGCCTTCGGGGCCGACGACTTCGAGCGCGACCGTGATGCGGCGCACATCGTCGATGCCGAAGTGCGCATCGAACAAGCGAATGAACGGACCGATGGCGCAGGAAGCGTTGTTGTCCTTCGCCTTGCCGAGCAGCAACGCGCTGCGGCCTTCGAAGTCACGCAGGTTGACGTCGTTGCCGAGCGCAGCGCCCAATGTTTGGCCGCGGCTGTTGACCGCAAGCACGACTTCGGGCTCTGGGTTGTTCCACACCGATGCGGCATGAATGCCGATGTCGGCTCCGGTGCCCACCGAAGAGAGCACCGGAGCCTTGGTGAAGATCTCCGCGTCGGGGCCGATGCCCACTTCGAGGTACTGCGACCATGCGCCCTGCGCCAGCAGCACCTCTTTCACCTTTGCGGCCTCGGCCGAGCCCGGCACGATGCCCGCGAGGTTGTCGCCAAGCACGCCGCCCAGCGCGGCGCGCGTGGCCTCGGCACGCGATGCGTCGCCGCGCGCCTGCTCTTCGATCACGCGCTCGAGCAGGCTTTCGACGAAGGTCACGCCGCTGGCCTTGATGGCCTGCAGGTCGCAAGGCGCAAGCAGCCAGGCCTTGGATTTGTCGTGCGCCGTTGCGTCGCTGTTGGCAATGGTCTCGTCGAGCGAGGCGATGCGCGGCGCCTGGCCGCCCTGCAGCGCGCGCCGCACGGCATCGGACGGCGACTCTTTGGCTTCGAGCAGGTCGCTCATGGTGGGTGCGAGTTGGGAAAGGTCGTGCAGCCCGCCCTCATGGACGGCCACCAGCACCGGCCCGACGCCGGGTTGCCATAGGCGGCCGACAAGCGTGGCACGCGCGGCGTCTTGCGGAAGGCTCGAGGAGGTGTCGAGGTTCAGTGGCATGGAATTGTCTCGCTTGGGTTTGTGGGTAGATGGGTGATCGTAGCGCCATGCTTTTGATGCAATGCGGCGCGTCCGGCTCACATCGACGCATGAAGAGCCTGGCAGCAAGCTCTACGTGCGATTGAAGCTGCTGTCCCGCTCGAAGATTCCGTTTACGACGCAGGCCTACAACCCTCGTCTTGGCGCCTTTTGCAGCAGCTCCGCAAGCTGCGCCTTCCACCATGTTGCCTGGCCCGTGGTTCCGTGCCCGGTGGTCCGGTCGCTGGCCGGGATCAGGTAGTAGCGGCCATTTTTCACGCGCTTCATTTCACGTTCCATGATGCCGGTCTCAGGCGGATTGCGCTCGTCATCGGCTGCGTTGATGGCGAGCACGGCAGCCTGAATGCGCTCCAGCCCGGGCGATGGGTTGTAGTCGGCGGAGGCTTCCCATTGGTAGAGGATGTCGTTTGCATCTGCAGCAAAGGGGGCTCCCAGGCGCGTCTCCAGCAGCTTGTCGGCCTGGGCGCGCGTCGGCGCGGCCTTGTACATCGCCAGGTTGCCGCCATTGGTGGCCGTGGCGAAGAACACGGAGGCAAACTGGGCGCTGCGAGGCTGGGCGGTGTAGTTGCCGTTGTTCCATTCCGGATCCCTGCGGATGGACTCGGTCAGCAGCCGCCGCATCATCCAGTTGCGGCTGGACATCTCGGTGGGCTGGCACGCCATCGGCACCAGCGCGTCCATGGCGTTCGGGTACTTCACGCCCCACATCCACGCGTGCATGCCCCCCATCGAATTGCCAACGATCGCCCGCAGGTGCTTGACCCCAAGATGCTCGGTGACGAGCCGGTACTGCGCATCCACCATGTCGTCGTAGTTGTAGCGGGGAAAGTTGGCGCGCAGGCCATCGGAGGGGCGGGCCGACTTTCCCGTTCCCAGACCGTCGGGAATGATGATGTAGTAGCGGGTGGCATCCAGCGGCTGGCCCACGCCGAAAAGCTCGCTGGCAAATGCGGGCGTCAGCATGCTTGCCGCCGAGCCGGCGGTTCCATGCAGGACCAGCACCGGCTCGCCGCTGGGCGCGCCGATGGTGACGTAGTTAAGACGCAGCTCCGGCATGACCTGGCCGGTGTGAAAGCGAAAGTCCTTCGCGATCCAGCTGCCCTCCTTGGGCGCCGGGTAGTCGGCGGCGCGGCTCGTCAAGGCGAGCATTGCCAGACAGGAGTACAAGGCGGCCCGCAAGCCGAAACGGTTGAAGTGCGGATTGGCGGGCATGCTTTGTCTCCTGTGGTTTGAGCGCAATTTACGCGAAAGCCACATCCGCCGCGCCATGGAGGCGCCGGTCCTTGCTGCCCGCCGCCCGGATTCAGCCGACCGCGTACGGCGTTTCGGGCACCTGCATGTGGAAGCTGGCATTGAGCATGTTCCACGAGCGAATGGCGCCCACCGCGAACGTGAGGTCCGCGATCTGCGCATCACTGAAGTGCCGCCTCACGGCGTCGAAGTCCGCGTCGCTGGGCGTGCGCTGCGGCACCGCGTTCACGGCCTCCGCCCAGTTGAGCGCGGCGCGCTCGGCCTCGCTGAAGAAGCGCACCGCCTCGCGCCAACCGGCCACGGCGTTGACATGGCGCGGATCCATGCCCTGCTTGAGCAGGTCGGCCCAGTGCATGTCGATGCAGAAAGCGCAGCCGTTGATCTGGCTGATGCGCAAGTTCACCAATTCACGCAGGCGCTTGTCCAGCGTACTGCCGGCGGCGTGGGAAAACTGGGCGCCGGCGCGTGCGGCGGCGGGTGCGAGGGCGTGGTAGTCGAGTCGGGCTGAGGACATTTCGAGCTCCTTGTAGCTTGAGGGTTGAGGGAAACACCTCTTAGACGCGCATGCACATCGATTTGTGACAGGCAGCGGCAATCTTGACGCAGGTCAAGAGCTTTTCTTGCGATCGCCCGGACATTGCCCCTTCGGATCGATTGCATGCGAGTGCGGCGATTCGATGGCTTTCCACAACTACAGACTCCACAAAAGAGACAAAGGAAAGGTTCTTTTCATGATCCCTCAGCCCAGGGATGGCACGCCTTCGCGCGCAGCCATCGCCACCACCCCCCACGTGGCCGCCACGGCCACAACTATCCCCGCCACCGCCACTACGAGCAGTTCATTGCGCTGGGTGCAGCTCGCGCTGGGCATCGTCTGCATGGCGATGATCGCCAACGTGCAGTACGGTTGGACCCTGTTCGTTGCTCCGATGGACGCCAAGCATCACTGGGGCTTGGGCGCAATCCAGATTGCCTTCTCGATCTTCGTCGTCGTGGAGACCTGGCTGGTGCCCGTCGAAGGCTGGCTCGTCGATCGCTTCGGGCCACGCCCGGTGGTCGCCGCCGGCGCTGTGCTCGCCGCGATGGGCTGGATTCTCAACGCCTATGCCGACGGGCTGACCATGCTCTATACAGCCGCCGTGATCTCCGGCGTTGGTGCGGGTTGCGTCTACGGCACCTGCGTGGGCAACGCGTTGAAGTGGTTCCCTGACAAGCGCGGCCTGGCCGCGGGCCTGACGGCGGCCGGGTTCGGTGCCGGCGCGGCGCTCACTGTGATCCCGATCGCGAACATGATCCAGAGCACGGGCTACGAACACACGTTCGTGTACTTCGGCATCCTCCAGGGAGGCTGCATCTTCGTGCTCGCGATGTTCATGGTGAAGCCTTTCGCGCCCAAGGGGGTGGCCGCGCAAACCCGCCTGGTCATGACCAAGGTCGACTACACGCCTGCTCAGATGATGAAGAAGCCGGTCTTCTGGCTCACGTACCTGCTGTTCGTGCTGGTGGCCGCCGGCGGACTCATGGCGACGGCGGAGATCGGCCCGATCGCGAAGGACTTTCACATCGACAAGTTGCCGATGCATTTCCTCGGCATGTCGATGCCGCTGCTGACCATGACGCTTGCCATCGACAACCTGGCGAACGGCTTCACCCGGCCGCTGTGCGGCTTTGTCTCGGACAGGATCGGCCGAGAGAACACCATGCTGCTGGTCTTCGTCGGCGAAGGGCTTGCGCTGCTCGGCCTGAAGATGTACGGCCATGAACCCGCAGCCTTCATGACCTTTGCGGCGCTCGTCTTCCTGTTCTGGGGCGAGATCTACTCGATCTTTCCGGCGCTGGTGGCCGACACCTTCGGCGGCAAGAATGCCGCCAGCAACGCCGGCACCATGTACACGGCCAAGGGCACCGCATCGCTGTTCGTGCCGCTCGGCTCGGTACTCGCCGCGGGCGGCAACTGGGACCGCGTGTTCCTGGTGGCCGCCGTCGTGTCGATCGGCGCTGGCATTGCCGCCAAGCTGGTCCTTGCACCGATGCGCCGGAGGACGATCGAGACGGGGAACGAGAACTTGGGACGAAGGCGCTGAGAACCAAGCGCGGCGGCGTAGGTACCTCTGGTGAGTTCTGATTCTCGCCGGGCAATGCGCGCTTGTTCGTCGGATACCATGCTGCCGACGCTCTTCTTCCTCACAGCAAAACGACTCGATGCCATGCGCGCCGCCATCTATTACTCGCTGATGCTCCTGCTCGGATTTGCCTGGTACAGGTTCGGGCAGAACTTGCTTCGCAAGGGGCGGTGGGATGAGAACGGCCAACGCACCGAGGGAGTTGTAGGGCCGGTGGGTTTGCTCGTGACTTCTGTCCTGGCCTGCTACTTGTTGTTTGAGTTTTTGCGTGCGCTGATTCGGGGTGAGGTGCCATGCGTCGGCAAGGCCTGCAGATTGCAGGTCTACACCTTGGCGGCAGATACCGGTGATTACTGGGCCAACATGTTTTTTCTTGCCTGGATGGTGCTTGGCCTGGGCTATGCGATGTATGTGACGCTCAAGATCTGGTTCCGGGAGTAGCGCTGCCTGATTGCTGTGCATCTATGCGATGAGAACGGCCACAAGCGGACCTTCTCAGCAACCATGCCAGGCGGTCAAGAACAAGTGCCCCCTGCTACTGCCGCGAAATAACCGACCATGTCCTCGACCGGAACTTTGCGCGGGATCACCGCGATGCTGTTGGCCTGCGCCTTCTTTGCCTGCATGGACGCGCTGCTCAAGAACCTGGCCGGACACTACCCGCCCGTGCAAGTGATGGCGCTGCGCGGACTCACGGCTCTGCCCTTGGTGTGCGTATACATCGCATGGCGACGCGAGGCAGCGGGCGTTTTCAGCCGTCGGCTGCGTTGGCGCCTGCACCTGCTGCGCACCGCGCTGAACATGACGATGCTTGTGCTCTTCGTCTATGGCCTGAAGTCCCTCGGCCTGGCAGAGGCCTACACACTCACGTTCATCGCTCCGCTGCTGATGGTGCTCATCGCCGTGCCAATGCTGGGCGAGTCGGTCCAGCCGCGACACTGGATCGCCATCGGCCTGGGCTTCCTCGGTGTCGTGATCGCGCTGCGGCCCGAGCAGGGAGCCGCCTTCCTCTCGGTGGGCGCTCTGGCGATCCTGGTGGCCGCAGTCTGCTACGCGCTGTCGAACGTGCTGGGCCGGCTCATCAGCCGCACTGAATCGAGCGCTGCCCTGGTCTTCTGGACCACAGCCGGCATGGCTGTGGGCGGTTGCCTGCTATCGGCTCCGCAATGGGTGCCGATCCAGGCTCAGCACACGTGGGTGCTGGCGGGTTTGGCCATCAGCGGCTTTCTGGGACAGATGGCCATAGCCGAAGCCTTCCGCCACGGCCAGGCCGCTGCCATCGCTCCCTTCGAATACAGCGCGCTCGCCTGGGCACTCATGCTGGACTGGGCATTCTGGCAAGCCACGCCCGATGCATGGACGCTGGGTGGTGGCGCGTTGATCATTGCGAGCGGACTGTGGCTGGCGCGCATCGAGGCGCCAGCGTTCCAGCTGGACGAGTCTGCGAACGCATCGTGAACCAAGACGATAGTCGGCTTGGCGGTAGCGCCGCCTTCGATGGCAACGATGCAAAGATGCTGGCTGCAAGAACGCGCGAGATGAACCTGAACATGCTCAGTCCTTGAAGACTGGGACCGTGCCGCTGGCGTTTCGCCGGTCGCCGGCGGCAATCAGGAGCCGCCGCAGTCGTTCGATGTTGGCCTCGCCCTTCGCCAGTGAATTTGCAGAGGTGTGTACGGAATAGCTCCCGAGATGCAAGTCATGGGGATGTGGTGTTGCGGAGCCGATCACGAAGATTGCGTCGCCACTTGAGCTGGCCTTCAGGTCGATGCGCTGGCGTGCCTGCTCAAAAATGACCATCTCGCCGGCATCGGCTGGCGTGTCCCCGATCAAATGACCGCTCGAGACCGCCAGCCAGGCGATCGGCTCTGTCGGAGGTGGCATAAACGTCCACTCGCTGCCAGCGGCCAGCCTGACCAGGAGGTAAGTCACACCCTCGGGGGCACGAGCCGGGCTGCGGACGCCTTCATAGCTGCCGAGAATCACGTGCGCGGGTCCAACAGTCGGTACGTGCTCGGCTTCAACGTACTGGCTGTCTACAGCCTCGTGCTCAAGGTCGGGGCGCAACGCAATCCAGAGCTGAAACCCCTTTGCTTTCGGTGTCGTCCCGCCTGACAGCTCTTTACCGTGCCACACGCCGTTGCCCGCGCGCATCCACTCGAAGCCGCCGAAACCGATGTGACCTGTTCCGTCTGCTGGATCGTCGAATCGCAGGTCGCCGTCGGTGATGACGGTGATCGTTGCAAGCCCCGAGTGCGGATGGATGGAAAAGCCTGCCCGCGGGTCGTGGAGGTCGACGTCAAACAGGTCGAGAAACACATAGGGCTTGAGGAGGTGACCAAGGTCCGATGGGCTCATCAATCGGGTGACCGGACCGTGCATATGGCCCCGCGTCCTGAAGGTGACGCGGCGAAAGTTGGCGCTGGCGGAAATCGGCAGGTCGTTGGGTGAGTTCATGGTTTTCTTCTTTCAGGCTGTCGCTGCCATTGCGGCGCAAGGCAAAGCCCGAGCATCTCGGAATCTTGTCGGCATGCGCGGGGGGACTTGGTCGCAGACAAGCCCGCCTTGCTCTTCACATGCCCGGCGTGGCCGCCTTTCCCGCAGACGCGAGGAGCTGCACCTCCCAGGCATATGCGATGCCACTGGCGCCGCCGTGCTCGGCCATCACGCCTGCCAACTCGACCGCGGTTTGTTCTCGCGCCCAATCGCGCTGCCACTCGCTGACGACGGCCATCCAGGTGATGGGGACCGCGCCGGCCTGGACCAGTCGGCGGACGGCGATATCGTGCGATTCGGCTGAGACTCCGCCCGATGCGTCGGTCACGACAAAGACTTCATAACCTTCGCCTAACGCCTGAATCGCCGGCTGCGCCAGGCAGACCTCCGTCCACAGCGCTGCCAAGACGAGCTGCTTCCGCCCGCTCTTCTTCACGATGTCCGTGACATGCGGATCCTGCCAGGTGTTGATCCATGTGCGGTTGATCGGCTTCTGGTCGGGGTATACATCCTGCAGCTGCTTGATGATGTAGCCACCGCGTTCTTCAATCACCGTTGTGAGAATGGTCGGCACATTGAAGACCTTTGCTCCCTTGGCCAGGCCGACGACGTTGTTGACGATCGTTGTTGCGTCGTGGCTGTTCAAGTTGGTGAATTGATACGGCTGATGGTCGATGAGAACGACGATGCTGTCTTCAGGGCGAAGCAATGCGTTGAGACCCGCTTTGGACATGGGAAAACTCCTTGAAGTACTTGACGCCTTCGCATCGTTGAGGAATTGAAGAGCTCGGAGAGAGGATGCTGCCAAGGCCGACGTCGGCCGTCACTGTCGGAACTTGCGGCTGACAGTTCGAAATCGCTCACTCGGCGGCCGGCCAGCCGAATCCGGTCCGAGCACAGGCAGGCAGTGCCCCGGGATCGAAGGTGTGCTTCAGCCAGGCCCGTTTGCGGCGGCGACGACCCGGCGTCTGGCGAAAGCCGCAGCGGAGATCGAAGCGCTGTCCATGAGCGAATCGTGCTGCCGCCGTCAAGAACGATCAGTGACTGTGCGGAAGCAAGACGGCAGCATCCTCCTCCTCGACGCACACCGCGGCGAAGTTCAACCCGATCGCATTGGCGCGTCGCGGTGTTCTTTCAAATTCATCGATGAGGAATGGCAGTGAAGTTGATACTCGTGATCGGACTGATAGTGGCGAATGGCTTGACCAACGCCCATGCACAAGCCAGACAGGATGCCCCGGGCGCGGACCTGATCGTGCACAACGCCAAGATCTTCACCGGCAACCCCGCGCAACCCGCGGCGTCCGCCCTGGCCGTCAAAAGCGGTCGCATCTATTCGGTCGGTACGGATGCCGAGGTGCTGGCTTTGAAGAACTCAAACACCCGGCTCATCGATTCCAGCGGCCGGCGGCTCATCCCGGGCATCATCGACGCCCACACCCATGTGCTCAACGAGGGGGGATACAACTACACCCTGCGATGGGAAGGGGTTCCAACGCTGCGCCGGGCCCTGGCGATGCTCAGCGAGCAAGCCAGACGAACGCCGGAAGGCCACTGGGTCAAGGTGATTGGCGGCTGGTCTCCCTACCAGTTCGAGGAGAAGCGCTTTCCCACCATGGACGAACTCCGCAAAGCCGTCCCCAATCGCCCGCTCATCGTGCAGTACGCCTACAACCGCGCCTTCCTGAACCAGCAGGCGATGGATGCCCTCGGCGCGGGCACCGACAAGTTCCCCCAGTTGCCGGGCACCGAGCTGGAGAAGGACGCGCAGGGCAGGTACACCGGTGTGGTCCATGGCTACACGTTCACGTTCATCGCCATGGAGGCCATGGTCCCCCAGCTCTCCTTCGACGAGGAGGTGAGCTCCCTGGTGCAGACGATTCACAGTCTCAACCGCGTCGGCGTCACTTCCATCGTCGATGCGGGTACGGGATTCCGCGGCTATCCCAAGGCCGTGCCCACCGTGAATGCTCTTGCCCGCGACAATCGCCTCAACATCCGCATGCCCTTCGTGGACATCCAGTTTGAGGAAGGCGCCGACTTCAACGTGGTGGACGCGCAGATCACGGCAATCACGAAGACTGCGCCGATCGGTCCCGGGCACAACCTGCACCCGCACCTTGCCCACGGCCACACCTACCAGGGAGCTGGCGAGTTGCTGTCGGTGGAGGTGCACGACCACGAGAACTTCGACCGTCCGGCGGTCGTCATCGAGCCGCACAAGATGCGGGAACTGGTGGAGCGGGACATTGCCAAGCTGGTCCAACGGCGCATTCCTTTTCGCGAGCACATCACCTACGACGAGAACATCACGCCCTTCCTCGATGCGCTCGAGAAGCTCAACGAGAAGATGCCGCTCGATGGTCTGCGGTGGAGCATCGAACACGCCGAGACCATCAGTCCCGCAAACATCGCCAGGGTCAAGGCGCTGGGCGGCGGCATCGCGCTGGACACCAAGATGGCGCTGCACGGCGAGGCCTTCATCAAGACCCACGGCCGTGACAAGGCAATGCTGACCCCGCGCCTGCGCCAGCTCGCCGACAGCGGCATCCCCGTGGCAATGACCACGGACGCCTTCCGCGCGGCTTCGTTCAATCCATGGGTCGGCATCAGTTGGATGGTGACGGGGAAGTCGGTCTCCGGGGCCGAAGTACTGGCCAAGGACAACCGTCTGTCGCGCGCCGAAGCGCTGAGGCTGTTCACGCGCAATGCGTCGTGGTTCCTGAACGCCGAATCTGAGATGGGCATGATCGCCCCCGGCCACCTCGCCGACTTCGCGCTGCTGGACAGGGACTACTTTGCGGTTGCGGAATCCCAGATCAAGTCCATTTCCTCGGTCTTGACGGTCATGGATGGCCGGGTGGTTTACGGCGCTCAGGGCTACCAGCCGCTTTCCCCGGCATTGCCCGAGATCCTGCCCGCCTGGTCACCCATCAAGCATTTTGGCGGCTATCACCAGGCCCAGTGAAATCACCCCGATCGAGCAATCCCGAAAGGCTACAGAGATGAAAGCGATCGTTCTGAAGAAGTTTGGCGGGCCTGACAGCTTCGAGCTGCAGGAAGTGGCAGTCCCCGAAGCCGGTGCAGGCGAATTGTTGGTGCGTGTGCTCGCCACAGCCATCAACCCGCTCGACTATCAAATCCGCCGGGGCGACTATCCGGCATATGTCCCCCTTCCCGCCGTCATCGGCCATGACGTCTCCGGCGTCGTGGAAAAGGTGGGACCCGGCGTCGCCGACTTCGCGGTGGGGGACGAGGTGTTCTACACGCCGCAGATCTTCGGTCCGAAAGGAGGCTCCTACGCTCAGTACAACGTCGTGGCTGAGGCACTGGTGACTCGAAAGCCTGCCAACTTGACGCACGAAGAAGCGGCCTCCACGACCCTCGTTGGAGGGACGGCATGGGAGGCCCTTGTCACGCGAGCCAGATTGCATCCGGCCGAGTCTGTGTTGATCCATGGCGGAGCCGGTGGTGTTGGCTCCATCGCGATTCAACTCGCCAAGGCGATGGGCGCAACTGTGTTCACGACTTGCAAAGCCGGAGATCTGGCGTTCGTTCGCGAGCTGGGTGCAGACCACGCCATCGACTTCACCAGCCAGGACTACGTCCAGGAGATCGCCGGCCTGACGGGGAAGAAGGGCGTGAACGTGGTGTTCGACACGATCGGCGGGACGACCTTGAGCCAGTCGCCTCATGTGCTTAGCGACGGGGGCCGTGTCGTGTCGATCGTCGACCTGGCCACGCCTCAGAACCTTGTCGCGGCATGGGGCGTGAACGCCGAATACCACTTTGTCTTCACTCGCCAGAATCGGGGCAAACTGCTCGCGCTCAAGACGCTGCTGGAGAGCGGCCGCATCCGCCCGATCATCGGGGCGACCTTCTCGCTCGACCAGATTCCGCAGGCGCACACGGTCCTCGAGCGCCGTGAAGTCGACGGCAAGCCATTCCATGGGAAAGTAGCGATCTCCGTTGCTTGATTCGCGTCTCTCCATGCGATGTCGATCAGTGGCCCCTCGACACTACGGCCGCATTCAAGACGAGAGGCCGGACGCTTATCGGCCAACGAGGACGTTATCGTCGAAGTCGGGAAACAACCTAAAGTAGTCCGTCAGCATCTCTGTCAGCACCCTGATCTTTCGCGCGGGATGCTGACCTGGTGGGCGCACAACGTATACGCCTGCTGGCTTGGTTGAATGCTGCGGCATGATCACCACCAGCGCCCCGGACGCCAGATGGGGGCGCGTGAGTCCAAGAGGCAAGCAACCGATGCCTAGACCCGCCACGGCCGCGGCGACGAGCGCAATTCCGTTGTCTGCCTTGAAGCGGCCTTGGGGCCGAACAGATACGGCCTCGTTTCCATCCATCAACTGCCAGCTTTCCGTGCCCTGCATCAGTGCTTCGTGGTCAAGGAGTTCGTCTAGCGTTTGAGGTGCGCCGTGCGCGTTGATGTACGCAGGGCTTGCGACCAAGCTCCCGTTCACGGGTCCAACATGTCGAGCGACAAGGGTGGAGTTCGGAAGATGACCGACGCGAATGGCGCAGTCGTACCCTTCGGCGACCAAATCGACGAACCGGTCGCTGTAGCAGGTCTGGATATGAAGCTGCGGATGCCGATTGGCCATCTCGGCAAGTATTTTCGCGAAGTGGGTCGGACCGAAGGACAGCGGCGCCGCCACGCGTAGTCGGCCGCGAAGTTCCCCAGCGGGCAGGATCGTCTCTTGGGCAACGTCTATCTCTGCACACACCCTGGCTGCATAGTCACGAAACGTCGCACCAGCCTCCGTGAGGGAAGCGCCTCGCGTGGTACGAGCGAGCAACTGAACGCCCAGCCCCGCTTCAAGCCTGATGAGCCGTCGGCTGACGATGGACTTGGCGACACCCAGACGCGCGGCGGCCGCCGTGATGCCTCCCGCATCGGCAACTTCAACAAAGGTTCTTAGCTCTTCGATATCCACCAGCGTTCCTGGTTCTGCGACATTGATGCGCAGATTACAGGTCTACCGTACCACGAAACGGCATGGGAAGATGGCCGAGCGCGCCTCGCGGGGGGTGTCGAAAGCAGTCCCATAACGTATGTCGAACGAATTCGAACTTCCTGAGAACGTGGCCATGATGAAGCTGTCCACTCGTAGCTGGAATGGCATGAATGTCAGCCTGACTGAATACACCTGCACGGGCAAAGTCCTGTTTCATCTCGAAAAGAATCAAGACTCGGCTCGAATTGGTGCCGAGCTCGAGTACGTCGGACGGCACCGTGCTGAGCTCAGGTCGGCGCCCAACGTACCGAATTCGATTGTCTACAGGCCTCGGCCTATCTATTTCGCACCGGCGGAGATGGAGCTGTGGGGGCATTCGGGAGATGCCTGCTATCTCAAGTGCGGCGGGATCACCTTCGACGTAGACATGCTCCAAGAGCGTCTTGAAATGCCCGACTCACTGGAACCGATTGATGTTCCTCGGCTCCGCTTCTCCGATGACCGGTTATGGACGTTGATCAAGTTGCTTACAGACGCGATCAACGACTCTGATCCCACCGCTCAGCTGTATGGTGACTCGCTGACCACGGCGATTGCAGCAAGGCTCTTCGAACGACCCAAAGAGGTCAAAGGAAGCGAACACGGGCTGTCAGCGATTCAGCTCAAAGATGCCATGAGCTATCTCGAGGCGAAGATGCCGGCGAGAGTGGACCTTGCAACACTCGCGAGACTGGCTGGTTTGTCGCTCTCGCATTACAGCCGCGCCTTCAAGGCGTCTACCGGGCTCGCGCCGTATCAATGGCAGTTGCGGGCTCGTGTCGAGCGAGCCAAGGAACTGCTGGTGAATACCAATAGATGCCTGCAGGATATTGCTGACGCCACCGGCTTTGCAGACGCGGTCCACTTCGGTCGGACATTCCGCAAGATGACCGGCGCCACGCCAGCTGCATGGCGGATGGACCGGCTCAACTAAGGAAAACCGAAGGCGCCCCTTAGCAGCAAGACCCTCAAGCCTCACGGCATCAGCAGCAGCTTGCCCATCGTCACGCGGCTCGCCATGTCGGCGTGAGCCCTGGCCGCATCGGCCAGCGGGTACACGCCGCCTATGTGGACCTTCAGCTTGCCTTCGGCAACCCAATCGAACAGCCGCGCAGAGCGCGCGCGCAGCAGTTCCGGTGTGCGGATGTGATCGAAGAAAACCGCATAGCCCAACTTGATGCTCTTGGGCAGGCTCATGATTTCGATGGCACCGGGTCCGCCGAGCACCGGGCCGTACCAGCAGAAGGTCCCCGAGCGCCGCAGCACGTCGAGCGACCCTTGAAAAGTGCTCGGGCCAGAGCCGTCGAACACCACGTGCACGCCTTCGCCGCCAGACAATTGCCGCGCTTGCTCGACAAACTTTCCTTCGGTATCGACGATCACGTGATCCGCGCCTGCCGCCTTGGCTACCGCCACCTTGTCTGCCGACGATACGCGGCCGATGACCTGCCCGCCGCGCAGCTTGATGATCTGGGTCAGCAGCAGCCCGAGGCCGCCGGCGGCTGCGTGAACGAAGGCGATGTCGCCCGGTTGTACAGGATGGAAATCGGTAGCGAAGTGGCTGGCCGTCAGGCCTTGCATCATCACCGAGGCGGCGGTCGTGTCGTCGATGCCATGGGGCACAGCCACGAGCGATGAAGCCGGGATGACGACCTTCTGCGCATAGCTGCCGGGCGCGTAGACCCAGGCCACACGTTGGCCGATCTCGAATCCGCTCACGCCTTCGCCCACGGCCAGCACGCGGCCCGCGCCTTCAACGCCCAGGATCTTCGGGTTGGGCATCTCGTTCCACGCGATGCCCTGGCGTACGCCAATGTCCATGAAATTGACGCCAGCAACCGCAATCTCCACCAACACCATTCCACGGCCGGGCACGGGGTCTGGCCGCGTCACATACGCCAGCACGCTGGCGTCACCAATCTGGTTCATCACCACTGCTTTCACTGATGCTCCTTTCTATTTCGAAATGGTTTCCGCCTTACCCACGCGTTACGTCGATCACGGCCTTGGCAAAGGCCTCGGGCGCTTCCTGCGGCAGGTTGTGGCCGATGCCGCCGCTGACCAGCCGATGCTCGTAGCGCCCTGAGAACTTGCCCGCGTAGGCGCTCGGTTGCGGGTGCGGCGCGCCGTTGGCGTCGCCTTCCAGCGTGATGGTCGGCACGCCGATCACCGGTGCCTTGGCCAGCCGGTCCTCGAGCGCTTGGTACCTGGCCTCGCCCTCGGCCAGGCCAAGGCGCCAGCGGTAGTTGTGGACGGTAATGGCCACGTGGTCGGGGTTCTCGAAAGCCACGGCACTGCGCTCGAACGTGGCCGCATCGAAGTCCCACTTGGGCGATGCGAGCTGCCAGATGAGCTTGGCGAAATCGTGCCGGTTCTTCTCGTAGCCCGCGCGGCCGCGCTCGGTTGCAAAGTAGTACTGGTACCACCACTGCAGCTCGGCCTCGGGCGGCAGCGGGTTCTTGCCGGCCGCCTGGCTGCCGATGAGATAACCGCTCACCGACACGAGCGCCTTCACGCGTTCGGGCCACAGCGCGGCCATGATGCACGCCGTGCGTGCGCCCCAGTCACAGCCGGCCACGGTGGCCGTCTTGATCTTCAAGGCGTCCATCAGCGAAATGATGTCGACGGCGACGGCCGACTGCTGCCCGTTGCGCGGTGTGTCCGCCGACAGGAATCGCGTAGTGCCGTAGCCGCGCAGATACGGCACGATCACGCGGAAGCCCGCGGCGGCAAGCTGCGGTGCGACGTCCACGAACATGTGGATGTCGTACGGCCAGCCGTGCAGCAGGATCACCGGCGCTCCGTTGGCCGGGCCGGCTTCGTAGTAGCCGATGTCGAGGCTGCCGGCTTCGATGCTCTTGAGCGGCTCGAGCCGCCTGGCGCTGCCTGCCCTCGCGGATTGCGCGAAAGCGGGCACCGTCGAAGTCAGCTGCACGGCAGCCACGCCGAATACAGCCTTGGCAAGGAAGGAGCGGCGGGGCAATTGGGAAGAAGCGATCATTTGAGATTCCTTGAGGGGTAAGCGATGGCAATCTGGACGAGGGTTTGTCAGCCGGATCGATGCGCATCTCCCAACTGATGGGGGTGATTGTTCGGCGCAGAGCGCGCGGGGCGAGCGGCTTTCGTATGCCTCTGTATCTGAGGCAGCTTCACCAACAATAAATTTCAATCCGGCGCGCAGCCGCGTGCGATCGCGCAGCCGCCCAGCCCGCGGCTGTGCTCGATGATCGGCAGCGTTACCGCGCCGAAGCCGCCCGCACGCGTGCCACCTGCGCCTGCAGGTCGGTCCACGCGGGCTCCTGCGGTGCGAACCGCGCACGCATGTAGCCGGCGAGTTCGGCAATCTGCCGGTCGTCGAGCGCGTCGCGAAACGCCGGCATGAAGCCGATGTCGCGGCTCGCGGGCTCGCGCACGCCATCGAGAATGGTGCGCAGCAGGTTGTCGGGCCGCGTGCTCGTGAGATTGCTGTTCAGCGCAAGCGGCGTGTTCACGCCCAGCAGCGTGGGGCCGTCGCCATCGTGGTGGCATGACGCACAGGCGCTGTCGAACATGCGTTGCGCGGGGCCGAGCAACTGACCCTGCGTGCGCGCGGCGGTGTCGACGACTTGTTGCGCCAGGGCTTGTGGCTGCGCCACGGGCGCCGGGTTGAACGAAGCAAGGTAGGTGGCCATGGCGCGTACGTCGGCATCGGGCACCTGTGCCAGCTCGCGCACCACTTCCGCCATGGGGCCGCCTGCAATGCCATGGCGCTGCGTGTGGCCCTGGCGCAGATAGCGGTAGAGCTCGTCGGCGTCCCACGGCACCGCCGATTTCGAAAGGCTTGTAAGCGCGGGCGCTTCCCAGCCCTCGATCATCGCGCCCGAAAGGAATGCGCTGCCGCCCTGCTCCGCGCCAAGCGCGTTGCGCGGCGTGTGGCAGGCGCCGCAGTGGCCCAGGCCGTTCACCAGGTAGGCACCGCGGTTCCACTCCGCGCTTTGCGTGGCCACCGGCTGCAGCGGCACCGGGTCATGAAAGAGCGCGTTCCAGCCCGCCATCAACGGCCGCATGCTGAACGGGAACTTCAACTCGGCCTTCGGCGTTTCGGCGCGCAGGGCCGGCATGGACATGAAGTACGCGTAGAGCGCCTGCAGGTCGTCGTCGCTGGTCTTTGCGAACGCCGTGTATGGAAAGGCCGGGTACAGGTGGTGGCCGTCGCGCGAGATGCCTTCGCGCATCGCGCGCTGGAAAGCGCTGAACGACCAACGGCCCAGGCCCGTGTCGGCATCGGGCGTGAGATTGGTGGTGTAGAGCGTGCCGAACGGCGTTTCCATGGCACGGCCGCCTGCGTTGGGCGCTCCGCCCGGCGCGGTGTGGCACACGGCGCAGTCGCCGAGCGAGGCGAGCACGCGGCCGCGTTCGATGGTGGCTTCGCTGTAGACCGGGGCGCTGAGCGAAACGGGGGCGATGGCGGAGCGCCATCCGAGCAGGCCTGCGATGAGGCCAATGCCGCCGATGAAGAGGGCCGCGCCGGTGGCGAAAAGGCCCTTGCGGCGAGGCCAGGCGGTATTGCTCCTTCTCCTTCCGGGGGAAGGTTGGGATGGGGGCACGGCAGCGTCACCACTCGAACGCCGCTCGCCCCCACCCCCGCCCTCCCCCAAAGGGGGAGGGAGAAACTCCCGATTCAACGCAGCCAGCACCTTCTCCGGCGTGAACGGCGGCTCGCGGAAGCGCACGCCCGTCGCGTCGAAAATCGCATTCGCAATGGCCGCGGTCCCCGGCACCGAAGACGATTCGCCCGCACCCAGCGAAGGCTCGCCGGGGCGTGGCACGTGCATGACCTCGATCACCGGCACTTCGCGGAAGTTGATGATCGGGTAGGCTCCCCATTCGCGGCTTGCGACCACGCCGGCCGGCAAGACGCCCGGCAGCTGCGGGCCATTGTTCGAGCCCGCGCCCTGCTTTTGCCGAGGCGCGAACTGCACCTCTTCCTTCAACGCGCGGCTCGTGGTCTGGATCACGTTGCCATGCACCTGGTGCTCGACGCCCGCGGGGTTGATCATCAGCCCCGCGTCGTGTCCCACCACCACGCGGCGCACATGCACTTCGCCGGTCTTGCGGTTGACCTCGACGTCGGCCACCCACGCGGCCCACGCGGCGCCGAAGCCGGGCCACTTGCTGTGGATGTAGCGTGCGTACGCAAAGCCCTGGCCAAAGAGAATGTCGCCGCCCGCGCCAAGCCCGCCGTCGGCGTTTTCCTGCGGACCGGTGCGCATGCGCCAGCCGGCCTTCTGCGCGGTGGCCTGCACCAGCTCTACGGCACGCGGATCGTTCAGGTGGCGCAAGCGGAACTGCACGGGGTCGACGCCCGCCGCGGTGGCGAGCTCGTCGATGTACGACTCGTGCGCGAACGAACTCGGCAACGCCGACACCCCGCGCAGCCACGAGGCCCGCACGATCGGCGCCATGTCGTTGACCTTCACGCGCAGGTTGTCGTAGCCGTAGGGCGGGCGTGCCGTGCGGTCGCCCATCTCGTAGGCCTGCGCCACTGGCTCCATGGTGCGCGTGAGCAGCAGCGCGAGCGTCGGCGCGCCGTTCGATGGATACGAGGTCTCGAAGTCGTAGGCGGCGATGCGGCCGTCGGCCATCAAGCCGCCGTCCACCTCCATGAGCTGCGCGGCGCCCTTGGGCTCCCAGGCATGCTCCTGTTCGCGCGTGAGCTGCACGCGCACCGGCGCGCCCACTGCACGTGCGAGCAGCGCTGCATCGGCGGCCACGTCGTCGGCGCCGTTGCGGCCATAACAGCCCGCGGCTTCCATGCGAACCACGTCGACTTGCACATCGTCCACGCCCGTGAGCCTGGCGAGGTCGGCGCGCAGCACATGCGGGTTTTGCGAACCGGCCCACACGCGAAGCTGTGTGCCGCTGCCGTCCTGCGGCTGCCAGTCGGCCAGCGCGCACGAAGGGCCTATGGACGCATGCATCTGGTAGGGCCACACATAGGTGCGGTGCATCGGCTGCGCGGCGGCGGCAAGCGCGGCGTCGACGTCGCCTTCGTCCACCAGCAGGCGCTGCGTCGACGGGTTGTCGCGCAGGGCCTGCGCCAGGTTGGAGAGGTCCGGCATGCCAGGCCAGGGCTTCCAAGCCACGCGCAGCTCACGCAGGGCCTGCTCCGCGTGCTCTTCGCGCTCGGCCACGATGCCGACGAAGTCGCGGATCACGACCACCGCGCGAATGCCCGGTATGTGCGCAATGGACGACTCGTCCACCGACTCGAGCGTGTTCCCGATGAAGTCGCCGTGGTCCGCGCCGGCGTACGGCGGGCGCACCACGCGGCCGTGCAGCATGCCCGGCAAGCGCATGTCGTGCACGAAGACGCTCTCGCCAGCGAGCTTGGCCGGGATGTCCACGCGCGGCTGGCTTGTGCCGACGATGCGGTAGTCGGCCGGGTTCTTGGGCTGCGCGCCGGGGTCGAGCCGCAGCACGGTCCGCTGCCCTGCCAACAGGTCGGCGTAGGTCACGCGACGATCCGGCTCTTCGATCACGCGCACCACGCCATTGCGAATCTGCAGCGCGTCGGCGGCCACGCCAAGGCGTTCCGCTGCGCGCGCCAGCAGCCATGCACGCGCTTGCGCAGCGGCCAGGCGCAACGGCTGCGAATGGATCTGGATCGAGGCGCTTGCAATGGTCGCGCCCTGGTTGGGCGCGCGCGCAGTGTCGCCGAGCATCATGCGCACGCAGGGCATGCCCAGGTCGAGTTCTTCCGCCACGATCTGCGCGAGCGCTGTCTGTATGCCGGTGCCGAGATCGACGTGACCGTTGAGCGCCGAGGCGCTGCCGTCGTCCCATACCGCGAGCAGGATCTCGTCGCCTTCGATGGGGTTGCCTGCCACGGCTGTGGGTTGGCCCTTGGCGAGTGGGGGCGCGGGTGGTGTTTCGCGCACGACGAGCAGCACGCCGTCGGCGGCGAGAAACTCCGCGCGTGTCCGGGGCAGGTCGGCGCGGCGCGTCATGGTTTCTGCCTCCCGTCTTGCTCCCTCTCCCTCTGGGAGAGGGCTGGGGTGAGGGCCGGCGGCGGTAGCGAAGGTTTTGCTTGTGCGAAGGCCGATGCCCTCACCCTAGCCCTCTCCCAGAGGGAGAGGGGACAAGACGAACGGCTCACCGGTTTGTCTCCGCGCGCATGCGCAGCGCAGCCCGCTGCACCGCATCCAGAATTTCGATATGCGTTCCGCAGCGGCACAGGTTGCCCGACAGTTCGCTGCGAATCCGCGCCTCGCTCGCCTGCGGATCGCGCGCAAGCAGCGCCGCCGCCTGCATCACCATGCCGTTGAGGCAATAGCCGCACTGCGCGGCCTGTGCGTCTTCGAATGCGGCCTGCACGGGGTGCCAATGGCCACGCGTGCCTAGCCCCTCGAGCGTGGTGACTGCGCGGCCCGCCACGCCATGCGCGGGAATCACGCAGGCGCGGGCCGCCACGCCATCGATATGCACCGTACAGGCACCGCACTGCCCCAGGCCGCAGCCGTACTTGGGCCCGTTCAGGCCCAGGTCGTTGCGCAGCAGGTGCAGCAGCGTGGCCTCGCGCGGCACGGTCGCAAGCGAACAGGCCTGTCCGTTGACCTGCAGCTGCAGCGGCTCAGCGCCGCAAGTGGCCGTCACGGGTGTACATCTCCAGGTCGACGAACGTCGAGCCGTTGTGGTTCCTCGCGCTGTATTCGACCGGGAAATCGCCGAAGCGCGTGCTGCCGATGCTCTCCAGCCCGGCGATGAAGCTGTCGCGCGTGAGCGTCTTGCCGCCGCGGCGCAGGCCCTCGACCATCACACGCGATGCAATGTAGCCCTCGAGCGTGGTGTAGCTGTCGATCTTCTCGCCGAACTCGGCGCGGTCGCGCTGGTAGTCGGCCACGATGGGCACGCGCACGGCTTCCGGCGGCGGCACGATGCTGGCCGTGACCAGCCCGGCCAGCTTGCCCTCGAGCCGCTTGGCGGAACCTGCCGCATCGGTAATGCCGACCGACAGCGTGTAGAGCGGCGCAGCCCCGCCGCTCGCGCGGTAGTCGCGCATGAAGACTTCGACCATGCGCCCCGCCATGATCATCAGCACCGCACCGGGCTTCGCCTCCGCCAGGCCGGCGACCACCTGCTTGGCGTCTTCGGCGGTGATGGCAAGCGGCAGCGTCTTCACGACCTGCACCTTGTAGTCGGCCGCAAGCTGCTCGCAGGTGGCAAGGTTCGACTTGCCGAAGGCGCTGTCCTGGTAGACCACCGCAATCGACGAAAGGCTGATGGTCGAGAGATGGCTGATGATCTTGCGCAGCTCCAGGTCGTAGCCGGCGCGCACATGAAACAGCAGGCGGTTGACCTTGGCGCGGAACGAGCTGGTGCCCACCAGCGGCGCGAACATGGGAACGCCCGCCTTCTCGGCCAGCGGCATCGCGGCCACGAGGTTGCCGGTGGCCACATAGCCCGCGAGCGCGAAGACCTTGTCCTCATCGATCAGCTTGGCCGTGTTGATGGCCGTCTTTGCGGGGTCGTACGCATCGTCGTACGTCACCAGCTCGAGCTTGCGCCCGTTGATGCCGCCCGACTTGTTGACGCGATCGAAGTAGAGCTTGATGCCGGCGCGATAGTCGATGCCGAAGTCCTTGGCCGGGCCGCTGAAGACCGCCGACTGGCCGATGCGGATGATGCTGTCGGTTACGCCGTTCTCCGCGCGTGCCGGGCGCAGGAGTCCGGGTCCGATTGCCAGGGCTGCGCCGCCCGCCACGAGGGAGCGCCTCGAAATGGAAGTCTTCATACGTCGTCGGTTTGTTGTGGTTGTTGTTGTTGCCGTTGGAATGAACGCGATGGCGGCACGTGCGTTCAGGCGGTCTGGATGTCGGCGGACTGGATGCGCTTGACGCCCTTGGCGGTCATCTGCTTCCATGCCGCTGCGAGCGAGCCGTTGAGGTCGATGGCGCGCGTGGCGTCTTCGATCACATACACCTCGAAGCCGGCCTTGCGCGCATCGAGCGCGGTCCAGGCCACGCAGAAGTCGGTGGCCAGGCCGGCCACGTAGACCGTCTTGATGCCACGCTGCTTGAGATAGCCGCCCAGTCCGGTGGCGGTCTTGCGGTCGGCCTCTTCGAAGGCCGAATAACTGTCCACGCCCTTGTGGAAGCCCTTGCGGATGATGACCTGCGCAGTCGGAAGCTTCAGGTCCTTGTGCAACGCCGCGTCGTCGGTGCCCTGCACGCAGTGGTCGGGCCACAGTACTTGCGTGCCGTACGACAGCTTGATGCTGCTGAACGGCTTCTGGCCCGCATGCGCGCTCGCGAAGGACGCATGGCCTTGCGTGTGCCAGTCTTGCGTGACGACGATGTTCTCGAACGATTCGGCCAGCTTGTTGATGACCGGCACCACCTCGGCGCCGCCCTTCACGGGCAGCGTGCCGCCGTCGACAAAGCAGTTCTGCACGTCGATGACGATCAGCGCGGACTTGTCGTTCGGCTTGATCTTCGGCGCCGCGAACAGCGCCCCGGCCGCACCCAGCATGCTCAATGCAGCCGTGGACTTGAGAAGGTATCTTCGCTGCGCGTCGTGCATGGTGTGTGCTCCGGTGGTTGATGACAAAAAAACGAAGGAGCCCGCGGGCTAGACGCTCAGGTAGGCGCGGCGCACTTCCTCGTTGGCCGCAAGCTCCGCCATGGTGGCGTGGTAGCGGATCTGGCCCTTCTCGAGCACATAGGCGCGGTCGGACACCAGCTCGGCAAAATGCATGTTCTGCTCCGACAGCAGGATGCTCACGCCCTGCGCCTTGAGCTCCAGGATCATGTTGGCCATCTGCTCGACGATGACCGGCGCCACGCCCTCCGAGGGTTCATCGAGCAGCACCAGGTAGGGGTTGCCCATGAGCGTGCGCGCCACGGTCAGCATCTGCTGTTCGCCGCCGCTCATGCGGCCGCCGGGGCGGTTGGGCATTTCACCCAGATTGGGAAAGAGCTTGAACAGCCGCTCGGGCGTCCACAGCGGGGCCTCGCTGCCATCGGCCCAGCGGCGCGGCGCCTGCTTGCCGACCTCGAGGTTTTCCATCACCGTGAGGTCGGTGAACACGCGGCGGTCTTCGGGCACAAAGCCGAGGCCGAGCTTTGCCGCGTGATGCGGCTCGCTCTTCGAGATGTCGTGCCCCAGAAAACTCACGCTGCCCTTGCGCTTGGAGAGCATGCCGATCAGCGTCTTCAGCGTGGTCGACTTGCCGGCGCCGTTGCGCCCCATGAGCGCGACGACTTCGCCCCGGCGCACTTCGAGATCGACGTCGTACAGGATTTGTGCGGCGCCGTACCAGGCGCACAGCGCGTTGGCCTTCAACAGTGTTTCGTGCGTGCTCATACCGTTACCGCTCCCACCGCCGCATTCACTTCGGCGGCCTTTTCTGCAATCTTCTCGAAGGTCTTGCCGCTGCCGAAGTACACCTCCTGCACTTTCGGATGGTCGCGGATCTCAAGCGGCTTGCCTTGCGCAATGAGGCGACCACGCGCCAGCACGATCATGCGGTCGGCGTACGCAAAGACCACGTCCATGCTGTGCTCGGTAAAGAGCACGGCCATGCCGCGGTCGATGACCAGCTGCTTGGTCAGCGCCATGAGCGAATTGCGCTCCTTGGGCGCCATGCCGGCGGTGGGCTCGTCCATCAGCAGCAGCTTGGGCGCGTTGGCCATGGCAATCGCGAGTTCGACGCGCTTGACGTCGCCGTAGGCAAGCTCGCTGCAGGGGCGGTCGGCCTGCGCCTTCATTCCGACCTGCTCGAGCAGCGCCAGTGCCTCGTCGCGCCGGTGGTCGGCGGCACGGCGCCACATCGAGAACAGCTTGCCGTCGTGCGAGAGCAGTGCCATCTGCACGTTCTCGACCACGGTGAGCGATGCGAAGGTTTCGGCAATCTGGAAGGTGCGGCCCACGCCCATGCGCCAGATGGCGCGCGGCTTGCGGCCGATCAGTTCCTCGCCGCCGAAGCGTATGGAGCCCTGGTCGGCCTTGAGCTGGCCGTTCACCATGTTGAAGGTGGTCGACTTGCCGGCGCCATTGGGGCCGATCAGCGCGAGCAGTTCGCCGGGCGCGAGATCGAAGCTGATGCCGTCGACCGCCTTGACGCCGCCGAAGGACTTGCCCAGGTTCTCGACCTTGAGCAGGGGAGCGTGCGCGCTCATGCTTTCACTTCCTCGAGTTTTGCCGTTTCGCGTGCGCCGCGGGTGCGGATGCGGCCGGAAAGCTGCTTGGCGAAGCCCGCAATGCCTTGCGGGAACAGCAGCACCAGCAGCAGGATGATGGCGCCGAGCATGGCGCGCCAGTAGTCGGTGTTGCGCGCGACGGTGTCATGCAGCCACGTGAAGGTGACGGCGCCGACCACCGGCCCGGCCAGCGTCTGGATGCCGCCGAGCAGCACCATGACCAATCCATCGACCGACTTGCCGACGCTCAGGGATTCGGGCGAGATGCTTCCCTTGGAGAAAGCGTAGAGCGCGCCGGCCAGGCCCGCGGCGGTGCCCGCGATCACGAAGGCGACCCACTGCATGCGCTTGACGTCGATGCCGATCGCATCGGCGCGCAGCACCGAATCGCGCCCCGCCCGCAGCGCATAGCCGAAGGGCGAGAACAGCACGCGGCGCAGCCCCAGCACGCCCAGCGCCACAAGCGCCAGCGTGAGCCAGTAGTACACGCGCTTGTCCGACAGCCACTCGGCCGGCCAGACGCCGGTGAGCCCGTTGCTGCCGCCGGTGAAGGTGTCCCACTGGTAGGTGATGGCCCAGGTGATCTGCGCAAAGGCCAGCGTGAGCATTGCAAGATAGACGCCCGACAGCCGCACGGCGAACCAGCCGTAGACGAAGGCGCCGATGGCTGCGACCAGCGGCGCCACGACGAGCGCCAGTTCCATCGGCATGCCGCTTGCGCGCACCAGCAGTGCCGCGCCGTAGGCCCCCAGGCCGAAGTACGCCGCATGCCCGAACGAATGCATGCCGGCCGGTCCCATGATGAAGTGCAGGCTGGCCGCGAACAGCGCGGCGATGAGCAGGTCGATCATCAGCACCGTGGTGTAGGGCGAGTCCGCGGTGAGCAGCGGTGCCGCTGCCAGCACCAGGCCGAACACCGCAGCTGCCACCACGTAGGTCTTGCTGGCGCGGCGCAGCGGTTCTTCCTGCATGCCGACGTAGCGGCTTGGCGCCTGCGGCCGGCCGAAGAGGCCCCACGGGCGCCACACCAGCACCACCGCCATCACCAGGAAATCCACCACCAGCGTGAGCTTGGAAAACGAGACGCTGATGCCGAACACATCGACCACGCCGAGCCAGATGCAGATGGCCTTGATCTCGGCGATCAGCAGCGCCGCCGCATAGGCGCCCGGGATCGATCCCATGCCTCCGACAACCACGACGACGAAGGCCGCGCCGATGGTGTTGAGGTCCATCTCGAGCGTGGCGGGCTCCCGCGGCAACTGCAGTGCACCGCCAAGGCCCGCGAGCAACGCGCCGAGCGCGAACACCGCCGTGAACAGCCACGCCTGGTTGACGCCCAGCGCACTGACCATCTCGCGGTCTTGCGTGGCGGCGCGCACCAGCGTGCCGAAGCGGGTGCGCGTGAGCAGCATCCAGACCAGGCCGAGCACCAGCGGCCCGACGACGATGAGGAACAGGTCATAGGACGGGAACTGCCGGCCCAGGATCATGACCGAGCCCGACAGGCCCGGCGCGCGCGGCCCGAGCAGTTCGTCCGGGCCCCAGAGCCAGAGCACCGCATCCTTGATGACGAGGACGAGCGCAAAAGTGGCGAGCAGCTGAAACAGCTCGGGCGCCTTGTAGATGCGGCGCAGCAGCACCACCTCGATCACGGCGCCAAGGATGCCGACGGCCACCGCCGCCAGCAGCAGCGCGGGCCAGAAGCCGAGGCTGCCGCCGAGCTTCTCGACCAGCGTGTAGGCGATGTAGATGCCCACCATGAAGAACGAGCCATGCGCGAAATTCACGATCCGCGTGACGCCGAAGATCAGCGACAGGCCGGCTGCCACGAGAAAGAGCGACGACGCGCTCGCAAGCCCGTTGAGCAGCTGGACGATGAAACCTGAAAAACTCATTCGGAAATCCTTGAGTCCCAGCGCTCGCGCAACGCTGTCTCTTCGCGAAACACCGCGGAACCGGCTTTGCCGGGCCGCTGGTGTTGCCCCCGGCGAGGGGGTTGGCGAAGCGACACGAAGTGCGCGAAGACTGGGGGTGGAGCTTTGTCAGTCCGCTGCGCGGGTTTTCTTGATTTCAGCCGGCGACGGCTGGTACTTGGCGTCCGCGCCATCGAGGTAGGTGTAGTTCACCATCACGCCCTTGCCACCCTCGTTCTTGGTGCGGCCCACGAAGGCGCCCATGGTCGACTGGTGGTCTTCGGGGCGGTAGGTGATCTTGCCGAACGGCGAATCCACCTGCAGGCCCTTGAAGGCGGCCACCAGCTTCTCGGTGTCGGTGCTCTTGGCCTTGGCAATGCCCGCCGCGGCCGACTTGATCATGCTGTAGCCCACCACCGAGCCCAGGCGCGGATAGTCCTTGAACTTGGCCTGGTAGGCCTGCTCGAACTTCTTGTGCTCCGGCGTGGCGATGCCGTACCAGGGATAGCCGGTCACGATCCAGCCGTTGGGCGCTTCGTCCTTCAGCGGATCGAGGTACTCGGGCTCGCCCGTCAGCACGCTCACCACCTCGCGGTCCTTGAACAGGCCGCGCGTGTTGCCTTCGCGCACGAACTTGGAAAGGTCGGCGCCGAACAGCACGTTGAAGATCGCGTCGGGCTTGGCATCGGCCAGTGCCTGCGCCACGCTGCCGGCATCGACCTTGCCCAGGGGCGTGGCCTGCTCGGCCACGAACTCCACGTCGGGCTGCGCAGCCTTGAGCAACTGCTTGAAGGCCGCGACGGCCGACTGGCCGTATTCGTAGTTGGGGTACACGATGGCCCAGCGCTTCTTCTTGAGCTTGGCGGCCTCGGGCACCAGCATGGCGGCCTGCATGTAGGTGCCGGGGCGCAGGCGGAAGGTGTACTGGTTGCCGCCCTGCCAGGTGATCTTGTCCGTCAGCGGTTCGCCGGCAAGGAAGAAGAACTTCTTCTGCTTGGCAAAGTCGGTCACGGCCAGGCCGGTGTTCGACAGGAAGGTGCCGGCCAGCATGTCGACCTTTTCGCGCGAGACGAGTTCTTCGGCCACGCGCACGGCATCGCCGGGGTTGGCGTTGTCGTCGCGCGTGATCAGCTCGATCTTCTTGCCGTTGACGCCGCCCGCGGCGTTGATTTCATCGACGGCGAGTTCCATGCCCTTCTTGTAGGGCTCCAGGAAGGCGGGCTGCGCCTTGTAGCTGTTGATCTCGCCGATCTTGATGACGCCTTGCGCCTGCGCGACCGGAATCAGTGCGACGGTGAGCGCAGCGAGCGACACCACGTTGAAGGCAAAACGCATGGTCATGGGGAACTCCTCGTTGAAATGGTCAATGGAACCGAATAAATGCAATGGGCGCAAGGCGCAAACCTGGGGATGCGCGTCATTTGAGGCCGTCTTCGCCCTTGATGTCGGCGACCTGCAGGCCGCCGATGCGAGGCAGCGGACGGCCGCTGTCGGTGACGGCCACCGCCACCACGATTTCGTTGGCGCGCGGTGCGTCGGACACGCGGGCCTCGACGGCGTCGAAATGGCTGCGCACGAAGGCGGCGTCCTTGTGGCCGAGCGGCACGTCGATGGCGGTGCCCAGCGTGCCGCGCTTCTTGGCAGAAGGGACCAGCGCCGCGCCCTTTTCAACAGCCACGCGCAACGGCGCACCGAGCTTGGGGTGCAGGATGGCGGCCGCATGCTCGAGCTCGCCGTTCTCGCCCACGATGGCGGCCTTGCCGTAGCTCTGCGCCTGGCCGGGCTCGATGCCGAGCGCCTTCACGGCCTTCTGGCCGAGCAGAGCGCCCAGCTCTTCGCCGATGGCGATCAGTTCGTCGAGGTTTTCGCTGAAGCGGCCCGCATAGGGGTTCTCGATCACGGCGATGGCCACCGCGCGGCGCGTGGGCGGCGCGATGTCCTTGCCCATTTCCTTGCGGGTTTCGTCGACCTGGATGACGAGCTTGCGGATGTTGGCGGTCATGTCTTGTATTCCTTCTTGTCTCTTGAGAGGCGGCTCAGCGCAGGCCGTCCCATTTGCTGATGTCCTTGGCGAGCAGCCCACCCACGCGCGCATGCACGCGGTAGCCCGTGCTCATGGCCAGGATGAAGACGATCTCGTCGGCCGCGGGCGCGCCGGGCACGCGCACTTCAATCGCGTCGAACTGCCCGCGCACGTAGCTGGCATTGATGTTGGTGAGCGGCACGTCGAGCGTGGCGCCGGGCGGGCCGACCTTCTTGGTCGAGGGCACGATGGAAAGCGCGTTGCCGGGCTGGCCGGTTTTTTCTTCGGCCTTGCCCGCGGTGTAGGCGGCGCGGCTGCCCTTCCAGCCGAGCAGTTCGCGCATGGCGTAGCCGCCGGGCACATGCCAGAGCGCGCCGTGCTCCAGCTCGCCCGCGGCACCGACGATGGCGCCTTTGCCGTAGGTGGCAATCTGCTCCAGGGGCACGTCCATGGCGGCGTGCAGCCTGTGCGCCATGTCGACGCCCACGGGATCGAGCAGCGCCATCATCGGCAGGATGTCGGGCTCGTAGCGGCCCGCAAAAGGGTTGGTCAGCACCGCGCCGATGGCACCGCGCACCAACGGGGTGTCGGCGCGCGGGCCGAACTCGTGGTGGATGTGCTCGACATGGGTGAAGACGCGGCGTATATCGATCATGAAAGGAACCTTGCTTTTCGTTAAGCAAATACTGAACCAACTGCCACGGAGGCCGCCGCCGGCAGCGCCTTCGAGCATAAGGGTTCGACAAGTCGCCACTGCCCCTGGCAAACGAGCAGAACGGCCCAGACGAGCCCGCCTTTTTGCAGCACCTTGGCGCAGACAACCCCCGTATCGAGAGCGCTTTTAACCTGCGAAGGCGCCAGCGGCGGCACATCGACCGTGACCCGGATGTCGCCCAGGTCGCTATCGTCCTTGCATTCGTTCGCGGGGCGCCGTTGGATGGCCGCATCGTCCACGTCGACGGCATTGGCAATCACGGTAGCGGCCGCATCGGCTTGTGCCGCCGTGGCGGCAAGCACCGTCACGCTGTCGGCAATGCCCAGCGAGAAACTGCGGCCACGCCACCCGCTGGTGGCCACGCCGCGCACCGGCTGCTCGGCCTTGATTTCGAACTGGCCGTCGGTGGTGAGGATGCTGGTGTCCCGCCAGTCGAAGCGCGCCAGGTCGGCATAAACGCCCACGCGCGCCGACTGGCCAGGCGCGAGATGAAGCGCGATGTCGCCGCCGTTGTTGATCCATGCGCGCTCGACGCCCGGGCGGTCGTAGAACGCAATGAGTTCCTGTGCAACGGAGCCGGCCACCGCCGCCATGGGCGTGACGAACATCGGCGAGAACGCGGCGCACGCATTCCACATGCGCCTGGCAACCACGCCGCGCGGGCGCATGTTGTCGCTTGCGGGCAGGCGCAAGAGCGGCAGCTCGTGCACGAGTTCGTCGAGCACGTGAACGAAGCGCGCCCAGGCCGCGTCGTGCGCGGCCGCGACGGCGTAGGGGTCGCCATGCGCCTCGGCCACGATGTCGATCGGGCCATGGTTGAAGTGCCAGCGGCTCTTGTCGAGCGCGCTGCGTTGGGCGGTCATAGTTCAGCCCAGCATCGGAGCATGGCCGAGCGGCCATGGATTGGCGTCGTCCATCACGACCCACTGCCGCGCCAGCGGTGCGCCGTCTTCCTGCCACGCGCCGCGCGCGAGCGCCTGTTCGAGCGAGAAGATGTGCTCCATGTGGCCGCCGAGCGCTTGGTAGTCGCTCTGCCGCATGCTGAACTCGATGGGCGCCACGATGGCGGGCGTAGGCACGGTGCCAAAGCTGTTGTCGGGCATGCGCATGACGTCGGCCATGACCGTGATGCCGCCGCCGGGCCACACATAGGCCGGCGCGCCGCCGCAGGTCACGTTGACGAGCGCGCGCTTGATGGCGCGCGTGAGCAGCACCGGGTTTTCAGTGACGCCTGCACGCAAGCTGCCACCCGCACCGCCGAGGAACAGCACCGTGCATAGAGACGGTTCGCAGTTCTCGCCGATGCGCTCGACGATGCGCTTCACTTCGGCGGGCATTTCCTGCTCGACGGGCTTCAGCGCGTCGTCGAGCACATACCACTGCGCGTGCTCGCCGGTGGTCGATGTCATCAAAAGGCGCAGGCCCGGGCGCGCAACGCCCTCTTCCCAGCCTTCGATGATCGAGAGCGGATCGGCAATGTCGGTGCCGCCCCAGCCGTTGCCCGGGTTCGCCACCTGGAAGTAGCGCCCCGGCGTGGACTTGCGCCCCAGCATCTGGATGCCCGAAGGCGCCATGTCGAGGCAGCGCCCCGCCTGGTGCTCGGTCAGCACGCCGGTGATGTGGTCGTCGACCACCACCACCTCGTCGGCCACGCCCGCGAATTGGCGCGCGAAGATGCCGACTGCCGCCGAGCCGCAGCCCACACGCATGCGTTGCTCTTCCACGCCGTTGACGATGGGCGCCTTGCCGGCCTGGATGACGAGCGTGGAGCCGCCGTCGATGGTGCACTCCACCGCCTTCTTGTTGCCCAGCAGCTGCATCAGCTCGGCCGTCATGCGGCCTTCCTTCTTGCTGCCGCCGGTGAGATGGTGCACGCCGCCGAGCGAGAGCATCTGCGATCCGTATTCGGCCGTGGTGACGTGGCCGACCACCTCGCCGCGGTAGCGCACGTTGGCCTGCTCGGAGCCGAGGAAGCGGTCGGTGTCGATCTTCACCTTGAAGCTGCAGTAGCTGAAGATGCCCTCGGTAACGACGGTGACCATGTCGACGCCCTGGGCTTTCGAGGCCACGATGAAGGGGGCGGGCTTGTAGTCCGGGTAGGTGGTGGAAGAACCCACGCCGGTAACGAAGACTTCGTCGGCGTGCAGCAGGTCGCCGTTCCAGTCGGGAGCGGCTGTCTCGGCCGCGTCGGCCTTTTCGGCGGCAGGCCGGTCGAAAGGCACCAGCACGGGGGCTTCGCTCGCAATCTCGCGGCGCAGCAGCACCACGGGATCGACGCGCACCAGCACGCCTTCGCGGTTGGCGTAGCGGTCGCAGGCGCCCGTGCGGCCGTCGGAAATCTGGCACAGCACGGGGCAGGCATTGCACTCGACCTTGGCGGTGCTCATGCGCTCGTTGCGCGGCCGCGCCTTGCCGAAGGCGCTGCTGCCGGCTTCTGCGACCACCGGCATGTCCATGCCGGGCATTCCGTCTGTCTTGGTGTGTTCGGTCATCGGGGCGATCTCGTGGGCAGTGTGTATGGGGCAATCCGGTGTGGCGGGGTTTGCAACAAACGTGCCGTCTGCCCGCTTGTGCCCGGTCTGCCGTTTGTGTAGCATTCCCTACACTTTCATGTTGCGTTCACTACATTCGCGGTCAATGTAGCAAACAGGCCCGATGCTTGCAATGGTGTTTTCTCGCGGTGTTCATCGGGGTTTTTCCGACCAACGACAATGGAGGGTTCGCAGCCGGCCGACGGCTAGCGCCCCAAAGGCGTGCATTTCGGCTCAGCCAGCTTCCTCAGTTACCAACCAACTCTTGAGTTCCGTATGAGTGCATTCAGCGAAGAACGCGTCCTGAGCGTCCACCACTGGACCGACCGCCTGTTCACCTTCACCACCACGCGCGACCCGGCGCTGCGTTTTTCGAACGGCCATTTCACGATGATCGGCCTGAAGGTGAACAACAAGCCCCTGCTGCGCGCGTACAGCATCGTGAGCCCGAACTACGAGGAGCATCTCGAGTTCCTGAGCATCAAGGTGGAAGAAGGCCCGCTCACCTCGAAGCTGCAGCACATCCAGGTGGGCGACACCATCATCGTGGGCCGCAAGCCCACCGGCACGCTGCTCATCGACTACACGCTGCCGGGCAAGCGCCTGTACCTGTTCGGCACGGGCACGGGCCTCGCACCGTTCATGAGCATCATCCGCGACCCGGACACCTACGAGAAGTTCGAGCAGGTCATCCTGGTGCACGGCGTGCGCCAGGTCGACGAGCTGGCCTATCACGACCTCGTGACGGACCACCTGCCCAAGCACGAGTTCCTCGGCGAAATGGTCGAGAAGCAGCTGCTCTACTACCCCACGGTCACGCGCGAGGAGTTCCGCAACCAGGGCCGCATCACCGACCTGATTTCGAGCAACAAGCTCACCGACGACCTCGGCCTGCCCCCCATCAACCCCGAGGAAGACCGCGTGATGCTGTGCGGCAGCCCCGGCCTGCTGGTGGACCTGAAGCACATCCTCGAGGCACGCGGCTTCAAGGAAGGCAACACGAGTACGCCGGGCGACTTCGTGGTCGAGCGCGCCTTCGCTGAAAAATAAGCCAAGTCCCACGCGCACGATGGCCGACAGCCGCTCCGCCAGCACCAAGCCCCAACGTCGCACCGGCGTGCGCGAGGCGGCGGCGCAGGCCACGCGCGACAGCATCCTGAAGGCGGCGACCAAGGTGTTCGCCAAGTACGGCTACGACGGCGGCAGCGTCGAGAAGATCTCGAAGGCCGCCAAGTCGTACGACCGGATGATCTACTACTACTTCGGCAGCAAGGAAGGCCTCTTCATTGCGGTGCTCGAAGGCATCTACCAGCGCATGGACGACGCCGAGGCCGCCATTGCGCTCGACGCGTCGCGGCCCGTGGAGGCGCTCACCGAAGTCATTCGCTTCGTGCTGGGCTACTACCGCAAGAACCCCGAGTTCGTCACGCTCCTGAACACCGAGAACCTGCACAAGGGCCGGCACATTTCCAAGTCGCTCAGGGCGCGCGAATACTCGTCGCGGGCGGTGGCGATCATTGCCGAGATACTGGCCAGCGGCGCCGCGCAGGGGCTGTTCCGCAAAGACCTGATTGCGCGCGACATCTACCTGCTGATTGCATCCACTGGCTACTTCTACACCTCCAACCGGCACACGCTCACCGCGTTTCTGGGCGAGCCGCTGGAGTCGGCCGAGGCGATCACGCACTGGGAAGACTTCGTGATCGAGACCGTGCTGCGCACCGTGCGCGCGGACGACATCCAGGAACAAGACAACACCCCACCCCACGACCAGGACCACACGAAATGGCAGAAATCGCAACCGGCGGCAAGTCGGGCAAAGTCGTCATAAAGAACATCGGGCTGCTGCTCTCGGGCGACATCGACAAGCCCATCCTCGACGCGGACACCGTCGTGGTGAACGACGGCCTGATCGTTGCGGTGGGCAAGGAAAAAGACTGCGACCTCGAAGGTGCGAAGACCGTCATCGACGCGAAGAAGACCTGCGTGGCACCCGGCCTGATCGACAGCCACGTGCACCCGGTGTTCGGCGACTGGACACCGCGCCAGGGCCAGATCGGCTGGATCGACTCGACCATGAACGGCGGCGTGACCACCATGATTTCGGCCGGCGAAGTGCACCTGCCCGGCCGCCCGAAAGACATCGTGGGCCTGAAGGCGCTGGCCATCACGGCGCAGCGCGCGTTCGACAACTTCCGCCCCGGCGGCGTGAAGGTTCTGGCCGGCGCGCCAGTCATCGAGAAAGGCATGGTCGAGAGCGACTTCAAGGAGCTAGCCGAAGCCGGCGTGGGCCTGCTCGGCGAAGTGGGGCTGGGCTCGGTAAAGGCCGGCTACGAAGCCAAGGAGATGGTGGCCTGGGCGCGCAAGTACGGCATCCAGAGCACCATTCACACGGGCGGCCCGTCCATCCCAGGCTCGGGCCTGATCGACAAGGACGTGGTGCTCGAGGCCGACGCCGACATCATCGGCCACATCAACGGCGGCCACACTTCATTGCCCGAGGCGCATGTGTGCGAGCTGTGCGAGAAGAGCTCACGCGCCATCGAGATCGTGCACAACGGCAACGAGAAGGTGGCCATTGCGGCGGCCAAGGCCGCGCTCGAACTCAAGTGCCCGCACCGCGTGATCCTCGGCACCGACGGGCCGGCCGGCTCGGGCGTGCAGCCGCTGGGCATCTTGCGCATGGTGGCCATGCTCTCGTCGATTGCCAACATTCCGGCCGAGCTGGTGTTCTGCTTTGCCACGGGCAACACGGCGCGCATCCGCAAGCTGAACTGCGGGCTCATCGAAGTGGGCCGCGATGCCGATTTCGTCTTCATGGACCGCGCACAGCACTCGCCCGCGCCGGGCCTGCTGGAGAGCGTGCAGCTCGGCGACATTCCAGGTGTGGGCATGGTGATGATCGACGGCATCGTGCGCTGCGGCCGCAGCCGCAACACGCCGCCGGCAACCGAGATTCCGGTCGTCGTCTCGGGCGGGCACTGAACAACGCTCCCTTGCTCCTTCCCCCTCTGGGGGAAGGCGGGGATGGGGGCAGGCAGGGCGCCCGATGGATGCGCCGCGTGCCCCCACCCCAGCCCTCCCCCAGCGGGGGAGGGAGCCACACGGCTACTTCGCGCGAAACACCAGGTACCGCGCAGAAATAAAGTTCACCACCAGCCCCGCGCAGCTGCCCAGCGCCACACCGGCCGCCGGTGCCCAAGGCCCGCTGAACCAATGCAGCACGAGCACATACGCCCCATAGTTGACGACCGCGCCGCCCAGCATCGTCACCAGGTAGCCGAGATATTCGCGCAGCACTGAGGCACCGGCGTTCCGCCCGCTGAAGGTATAGCGGCGGTTCAGCGCCCAGGTGGCGGTGGCTGCGGCAAGAAACGACAGCACCCGCGCCCCGTACCAACCTAGCAGCGGCGCCGCAAGGTACAGCACGGTCACGTCGATCACGAATCCGGCCGCGCCCACCACGGCGAACGACAGGAACTCCCGGCCGAGCTTCATTTGGGTGCGCGGTGGCGCACGCCCGGTGTTGCAAGGTAGCGCAGGCGCTTGGCCTCTCGGCGGCCGAGCCGGATGGCATGCATCACCACGCCGCAGACCATCGACAGCATGGCGGCCAGCATGGCGCCGGTGGCCAGCACCGCCGTGGGGAGCCGCGGCACCAGGCCGGTGTGCATGTAGGTGAGCAGCAGCGGAAAAGCCAGCGCGATGGCGCCCGCAGCCAGCAAGGCCGCAATGATCGAGAAGAACTGCAGCGGCCGTTCGCTGATGAACAGCTTGCAGATGGTCTTCAGGATGCGCCAGCCGTCGCGGTAGGTCGAGAGCTTGCTGTGCGAGCCTTCGGGCCGCGTGCTGTAGGCGGTGTCGAGCTCGGCATAGGGCATGCGCAGTTCCAGCGCGTGCACCGTGAGCTCGGTCTCGATCTCGAAGCCGTGCGAGAGCGCCGGAAACGACTTGGCATAGCGGCGCGAGAACACGCGGTAGCCCGAGAGCATGTCCGTCAGCCCGCCGCCGAACAGCTGCGCCACGGCGCCGGTGAGCAGCCGGTTGCCGAAGCGGTGGCCGGCGCGGTAGGTGAGCGCGTTCTGCCCGTCGTCCACGCGGCAGCCCACCACCATGTCGAGGTTGCCCGCCACCAGTGCATCCACGAGCCGGGGCGCGCTGGCCACGTCGTAGGTGGCGTCTCCGTCGACGGTCACGTACACGTCGGCCTCGACATCGGCAAACATGCGCCGCACCACGTTGCCCTTGCCCGGTGCGGCCACGTGCGTCACGAATGCGCCGCTCGCGCGCGCGATGGCCGCGGTGTCGTCGGTCGAGTTGTTGTCGAAGACGTGGATCTCGGCCTCGGGCAGTGCCGCCTTGAACTGCGCGACCACCTGCGCGATGGACAGCGCCTCGTTGTAGCAGGGGATCACCGCCGCGATGCGCATCGGCGCGCGGGCTGCCGCGGATTGGTCGAGATCGGTCATGGTGCGGGAGGAAGAATACGGTAGACCCGGCTGCCGTCTTTCTCGTACTGCAGGGTGAAATATTTGTCGAAGTCGGTTCTGCCGCTGAACACCGGCACCACCGAATTCGGAAGAACGACAGCCACGAAGCCCAGGCTGCCGAGCTTGCCCGCAAGGTCCTTGCCGGACAGGCGGCCGAAGTCGGTGTAGCGCCACGGCCCGAGGGTATCGCCCCAGATCGGATTGGGACCGTAGTAGATCGCCTCGTTCAGGTTGATCTGGTAGACGCGGCCGGTGGCGGTGCGGCGCAGGTAGTCCATCACCGCATAGCCCGGCACGTGCTGGCGCAGGAAGGCTTCGCGCTGCTCCTGGGTGGGCGAAATCATCGCGACCTTGCCAGCAGTCTGGCGCACGGACACCGCGGCCAGCACAGCCAGCAGCAGCACGGCCACCCAGTCGCCGACAAGGCCCGCGCGGCCCGAAGGAGCCCCCTCGACGGGATTGACGACCGGGTTCGCGATTTGCCCGGATTTGGGGCCGAATAAGCGGCGCAAGCCGGTGGCGATCCAGCCGAACAGCACCTGCCAGCCGATTGCCGCCGTAAAGGCGAGCAACGGAAACGACGCCGTGAGGTAGCGCGGATAACGCGAGGTCACCAGCCACACTGCTACTGAATAGAAGCAGAACCAGCCCGCGGCACGCACCGCGGCGGAGCGTTTCCACATGGCGCTGAAGGGCAGCAGCACCACCGACCAGATCAGCACGTTCGGCCTTGCCGCATGGTCGCGCACGTCGGCCAGCTGCTGCACATAGTCGGCCGGAATCCAGTCGGTAAAGCCGAACACGCGCGCGCCGATGGGGTTGAACGGGTCACCCGTCATGATGGCATTGCGCGCATACCAGTACACGCACGGAATCAGAAAGCAAAGCAGCGCCAGCGCCCAGGCCTTGGGCCGGCGCTCATGCCACACGACGAACAGCGCCACCAGCGGCAGGAAGGTGAGCGCCTGGTACTTGGAGCCCGCGGCCACGCCGAGGCAGAACGCCGCCACGCCGAGCCACCGCAAGCCGCTATGCACCGGCTGCGATTCGCGCCACCACCACAGCGCCACGCACGCGCTCAGCACGAAGAGCGCCACGCCCATGTCGATGAGCGCGTTCGAATAGTCGCCAATGCCGAGCCAGATGGCCGCGCCAATGCAGGCGGTGAGCCGGTTGGCATGCTGCATGCCAAGGCGGAAGACCATCACCACCGACAACGCACCGGCCAGCGCATTGAGGAAGTGCGGCAGCACGTCGTCGCCTACCTGCAGCGCGGCGGCATAGAGCAGGTTGTAGTTGTATGGGAACCAGGGGTAGCGCAGCCACTCGTGGATGCCCAATACGCCCTGCTCCGCCACCTGCCGTGCATAGGGCAGGTGGTACATCAGCTCGTCGAAGGCAGCGGGCGGTCCGAGCGGCGCGACCAGTGCGGGCAGCGCCACCAGCGCCAATGCCATTGCGGCGATCTTGTCGGCGCGGGTCCACGGCGCAGCGGGCGCGGTGCCGGCCCGAAGCGTGCGCACTTCGCGCAGCCAGGGCCGCAGCTGCAACGCAGCCGCCAGCACGCCGGCGGCAATCAGCGCAACGGTGGCGCCCACCTTGAAGGCACCGAAGATGGCCAGTGCCTGGAAGCCGCAGATGAAGATGCCCACGCCCAGGGCCGCGGCCATCGAGGCTTCGAGCCAGGCGTCCCGGCGCGTCGGCGGTGCGAGGCGCGCCAGCAATGCGCGCCCGAAGCCCCAGCAGCCGACGACAAAGACGGCCAGCGCCGCGTAGTGCGCGGCAGCAAATATCAACTTCTGAATAACAACTCCCGGCGCCGGTCGGCCATGCCGGCCGGCAGGTTCAAAGGTTCGGCGCCAGCAGGCGCTCGAGATCGGATTCGCTTTCCTTGCGCCGTGCGGCCTGGTCCTGCAGCTGGTCGTGCCCGATCTTGCCGACGTTGAAGTACGTCGAGTCGGGGTGGCTCAGGTAGAAACCACTGACGCTGGCGGCGGGCATCATAGCGAGGCTTTCCGTCAGGGTCATGCCAATGTCCGCGCAGTTCAGAAGGTCGAACATCGGGCGCTTCACGCTGTGGTCCGGGCAGGCCGGGTAGCCGGGCGCGGGGCGGATGCCGCGGTATTTTTCCGCGATCATGTCTTCGTTGCTCAGGCCCTCGTCGGGTGCGTAGCCCCAGAGGTCGGTACGCACGCGGTGGTGCAGCGCCTCCGCAAAGGCTTCGGCCAGGCGGTCGGCCAGCGCCTTCAGCATGATGGCGGAGTAGTCGTCGAGATCGTCGATGAAGTACTTTTCCTTCTTCTCGACGCCGAGGCCCGCGGTCACCGCGAACACGCCCACGTAGTCCTTCAGGCCGCTTTCCTTGGGCGCGACGAAGTCGGCCAGGCAGCGGCTCGGCCGCGTGACGCCGTCGATCACCTGCTTCTCGGTCTGCTGGCGCATGCCGTACCAGGTCATGGCAACTTCGCTGCGGGTCTCGTCGGTATAGAGCTCGATGTCGTCGTCGTTCACCGTGTTGGCGGGCCAGAAGCCGACCACGCCGCTCGCACTGAGCCAGCGCCCTTCGATCAGGCGCTTGAGCATGCGCTGGCCGTCGGCGTACACGCGCACGGCCTCGGTGCCCACGATCTCGTCCTTCAGGATGGCCGGGAACGGGCCGGCCAGGTCCCAGGTCTGGAAGAAGGGGCCCCAGTCGATGTACTTCGCGAGCTCGGTGAGGTCGAAGTTCTTGAACACGCGCCGACCGATGAACTTGGGCACCGGCGGCGTGTAGTGGGTCCAGTCGACGGGCGTCTTGTTGGCGCGCGCCTTGGCCAGCGGCCACATCGGCACCTGCTTCTTGTTGGCGTGCTGCGTACGGACCTTCTCGTAGTCGGCGTTGATCTCGTCGATGTACGCGGTAGCCTGGTCGCTCAAGAGGCTTTGCGCCACGCTCACGCTGCGCGAGGCATCGGGCACATAGACCACCGGGCCTTCGTAGTGCGGCGCAATTTTTACGGCCGTGTGCACGCGGCTGGTGGTGGCGCCGCCGATGAGCAGCGGAATCTTCTTGATGCGGAAGTGGTCGTCCTTCTGCATCTCGCCGGCCACGTATTGCATTTCTTCCAGGCTGGGCGTGATGAGGCCCGAGAGGCCGACGATGTCCGCCCCCTCGACCTTGGCCTTGGCCAGGATCTCGTGGCACGGGACCATCACGCCCATGTTCACCACTTCGAAGTTGTTGCACTGGAGCACCACGGTCACGATGTTCTTGCCGATGTCGTGCACGTCGCCCTTCACGGTGGCAATGATGATCTTGCCCTTGGTGCGCACGTCGCGCCCCGCGGCCTCGTCCTGGCGCTTTTCTTCCTCGATGTAGGGAATGAGGTGGGCCACGGCCGACTTCATCACGCGCGCCGACTTGACCACCTGCGGCAGGAACATCTTGCCCTGGCCGAACAGGTCGCCCACGATGTTCATGCCGTCCATGAGCGGGCCTTCGATCACGTGCAGCGGGCGCCCGCCCTTGGCGAGGATCTGCTGGTAGGCCTCTTCGGTGTCTTCGACGATGAAGTCGGTGATGCCGTGCACCATGGCGTGCGAGAGCCGCTGATTCACATGCACCGGATGCTCGGGCGTGCCGCGCCATTCGAGCTTCTTGCTGTCGTCCTTGGCGCCGCTCTTGGCGGTTTCGGCCACTTCGACGAGGCGCTCGCCCGCATCGGGCCGGCGGTTGAGCACCACGTCTTCCACGCGCTCGCGCAGCGTCGGCTCCAGGTCGTCGTACACGCCCACCATGCCGGCGTTGACGATGCCCATGTCCATGCCCGCCTTGATGGCGTGGTACAGAAACACGGTGTGGATGGCTTCGCGCACCGGGTCGTTGCCGCGGAAGCTGAAGCTCACGTTGCTGACGCCGCCCGACACCTTGGCGCCGGGCAGGTTCTCCTTGATCCAGCGCACCGCGTTGATGAAGTCGACCGCGTAGTTGTCGTGCTCCTCGATGCCGGTGGCAATCGCGAAGATATTGGGGTCGAAGATGATGTCCTCGGGCGGAAAGCCCACCTCGTCCACCAGGACGCGGTAGGCACGCTCGCAGATCTCGATCTTGCGTTCGTAGGTGTCGGCCTGGCCTTTCTCGTCGAAGGCCATCACCACCGCGGCGGCGCCGTAGCGCTTCACCAGCTTGGCCTCGTGCTTGAACTTGTCGACGCCCTCCTTCATGGAGATGGAGTTGACGATGCCCTTGCCCTGGATGCAGCGCAGGCCTGCCTCGATCACTTCCCACTTGGAGCTGTCGACCATCACCGGCACGCGCGCAATGTCGGGCTCGCTGGCAATCAGGTTCAAGAAGCGGACCATGGCGGCCTTGCTGTCGAGCATGGCCTCGTCCATGTTGATGTCGATCACCTGGGCGCCGTTCTCGACCTGCTGGCGCGCAACGGCCAGGGCGTCTTCGAACTGGCCGTTCAGGATCATCCGCGCGAAAGCCTTGGAGCCGGTGACGTTGGTGCGCTCGCCGATGTTGACGAACAGCGACCCGGAATCGATAGCCACCGGTTCGAGGCCGGACAGCTTCATCGGGGGAACGGAGGGCGCGGGAACATCGCTCATGGGGGCTCACCTGTGCAGGAAAAAACGTCAGGTGAGCGTCGTTTGCGGCTTGCGCCCCGGCCAACGGGGCGCCTTCCAAGCCTGACGGCGGGCCGGTTGACTTGGGCCGCCGCTGCAACGCTCCTTGGAAGGGAGCGCAATTTTACCGGCTGCGGCAAGGGCCGCGGCCGTGGGGGATGTTCAGGCCCCCTGCCCGGCCGCGGCGGCGGTGCCGATGGGCGCCGCCGAAGCCGGCAACCCGAACACCCGGTCGAAGACCCAGTTGAAGACGAAGGTGTAGACCAGGAAGAACACCACCAGCCCCAGGTCCATGACCAGCGCCTGCCAGAGCGACACGCCCAGGCCCCAGGCAAAAAGCGGCACCAGGAAGGCGATCAGCCCGCCCTCGAAGCCGATGGCATGGGCAATGCGCCGGCGCACACTGCGCCCCCGCACCGCTTGGCGCGACTCCCAGCGCTCGAACAAGGCGTTGAAAGCCAGGTTCCAGATGACGGCAATGACCGATGCGGCCACCGCCAGCACGCCGGAATGGCCCAGCCCGGCATCCGTCATCAGCGCCAGGCCGGCACTGGCGGCCACGATGGCAATCCCTTCGTAAAGGGTGATGTAGACGACGCGGCGCTGAAACCCCTGCATGAACGTTTCCTCTGGCAAATCAAGGTGATCACTGGACTTTATTTGCCCCCTGCTGATATAAAAAGTTAAGTTATTTCAATCTAATTGATAGATCGGGGCGGCTGAATGGCCTTTTCCAGCGACACCGTCGAAGTCTTCCTGGCTGTGATCGACCACGGCTCTTTCTCGGCGGCGGCGCGCGCGCTGCACAAGGTGCCCTCGGCAGTGAGCATGGCCATTGCCAACCTGGAGGCCGAGCTCGCGCTGCCCCTCTTCGACCGCAGCGGCCGCGAGCCTCAGCCGACCGCGGCGGCCCGCTCGCTGGAGCCGCAGGCGCGTCTATTGGCGGCCCAGTTGAAGCAGCTGCAGGTGCAGGCCCTGGCGCTCACACAGGGGCTCGAAAACCGCCTCACGCTGGCCATTGCGCCCGAACTGCTGGCCGCGCCCTGGAGTGCGCCGCTGGCTGCGCTGGCCGAGGAATATCCGCTGCTGGAGGTCGAGGTGCTGGCCGCTCCGCAGGCCGACGCGCTGGCGCTGCTGCACAGCGGGCGCGCGCAGCTGGCGCTGGTGTTCGAGCGCCCCAGCCTCGATGGCCGCGAGGGTTTCCAGGAAGTGGGCAGCGACACCATGGTGGCCGTGATGGCGCCCCACCATCCCGTGCTGCTTGCGGCAGCCGGCGAGCGCCTGCGCGAAGAGCACCTCACGAACACCCGGCAGATCGTGGTGGCCGGGCGCGACCTGGCGACGAGCGACCCGCGCTTCGTGTTCGCGCGCCATGTCTGGCGCACCGACAACGCGCTGGCCGCGCTCAGCCTGATCACCGCCGGGCTCGGCTGGGGATGGCTGCCGCGCAACTTTGCCAAGCCCCACGTGGCCGCTGGCGCGCTGGTCGAGATTCCGTTCGAAAACTTGAGCAACGGGCTCGACCTGTGGGTCGACGTGGTGTGGTCGCGCGAGCGGCCGCTGGGGCTGGGCGCGCAGCGCTTCGTGGCGCTGATCGCGCGCGACCGGCAGGCCGCGGCGGGGATTGCGTCCGCGGGCTAGCTAGTCGCGGTGGCCATGGCCGTGCCCGCCGCCCTTGCCACCGCCTCCGCCGTGGCCTCCACCCTTGCCGCCGCCGTCACCTCCGCCGCCGTGGCGGGCGCCCCCCGCCACCACCACCACCCCCCGTCACCCCGGCCGTGACGTCCGCCTCCACCTCCGCCCTGATGCATTTGCGGCTGGCCGGGCGGCGGTCCGGGCCGGAAGGCCGGCTGCGGCCGCGGCGGCTTGAAGCCGGGGTCCGAGGGCGGGCGGAAGTCCGGCCTGGGCTGCGGAGGCCGGTGGCCCTGTGCGTGCTGCGGGCGAACGCCCGGCCCCGGCGCGGGCCTGAACCCTGGGCCCGGCCATGGCCTGGGTTGCCAGGCCGGCCGCACGGGCGGCGGCGGGCGCCAGCCCGGCACTGGCGGAGGCGGCGGCCGGCTGCCCCACCAGCGCCGCTCGCCGTACCAGGGCCGGTCGCGGTAGTAGTTGGACCAGTAGTTGCCGATCACGAAGGTCACGACCGGCACGCCGATCACCGCGGCGTAGGTCGAGAGCGGCACGCGCTGCTCCTGGTAGGCGTAGTCGAGGCTGCGGGCCCAGACCCAGCCGCGCCCGCCGTCGGGCAGCACCACGTCGCACCAGCTGTAGCCGCCGGTACAGCCCATCACGTCGAGCGGCTGGCCCGGCGCGAGGCGGGCCACCAGCGGATAGTCGCCCGAGGGGCCCGCGCGCATGTTGACCGTGCCGCGCGTGAAGGCCTGCTGCGCCGAGGCGGCCAGGGGCAGCGCCAATGCAAGCGCGCCGATGCCGACCCAGCGCATGGCAAATGTGTACTTCATGAATAGGCTTCCTTTGCGCCGCCAGCCTAGGCGGCGGCCCGGATGCCGTCAATCAGCCGAGGGCGCGAACGCCCGGGGCTGGTCAGGCCGCTTCGCGGTAGAAGCGAGCGTTGTTGTTCAACAGCCTTCCGGGCACAGGCGCCACGGCTTGGCCAATGGCCGCGATGTGGTCCGGCGTGGTGCCGCAGCAGCCGCCGACGATGTTCACCAGCCCTTCGGCCGCAAACTCGTGCAGCAGCCGCGAGGTGACGTCCGGCGTCTCGTCGAAGCCGGTTTCGCTCATGGGGTTGGGCAAGCCCGCGTTCGGGTAGCAGCTGATGAAGGTGTCGCCCGCCACCTTGGCGAGTTCCTGGATGTAGGGCCGCATCAGCGCCGCACCCAGCGCGCAGTTCAGCCCCACGGCCAGCGGCTGCGCGTGGCGCACGCTGTGCCAGAAGGCGGTCACCGTCTGACCGCTCAGGATGCGGCCCGAGGCGTCGGTCACCGTTCCGCTGATGATGAGCGGCAGGCGCTGGCCGCTGTTGTCGAAATACTCGTCCACCGCGAACAGCGCGGCCTTGGCATTGAGCGTGTCGAAAATCGTCTCGACCAGGATCACGTCGGCGCCGCCTTCGACCAGCGCTTCGGTCTGCTCGTAGTAGGCCGCGCGCAGCTGCTCGAAGTCGACATTGCGCGCGCCCGGGTCGTTCACGTCGGGGCTGATGCTGGCGGTCTTGGGCGTCGGGCCCAGGGCGCCGGCCACGAAGCGGGGCTTGTCGGGCGTGCTGAACTTGTCGCACGCCGCGCGCGCGAGCTTGGCCGATTCGAGGTTCATCTCGCGCGCCAGGTGCGCCATCTTGTAGTCCTCCTGCGCGATGGTGGTCGCGCCGAAGGTGTTGGTCTCGATGAGGTCGGCGCCCGCCGCAAGGTAGCCCTCGTGGATGTCGCGGATCACATCGGGCCGCGTCAGCGAGAGCAGCTCGTTGTTGCCCTTCACGTCGCGCTCGAAGTCCTTGAAGCGCTCGCCGCGGTACTGCTCTTCGGTGAGCTTGAAGCGCTGGATCATCGTGCCCATGGCGCCGTCGAGGATGGCGATGCGCTTTTCGAGGATGCCGGCGAGTGCCTGGCCGCGGGTGTAGATGACGGGCTTCATAGACCCCGATTGTAGGAAGCGGGGCCGCCCCTCGCGGCCGTCGGTGCTTTAGCGGCTTTCGACGAACGCCAGCACCGCCTCGATCATCCGCCGCACATGCGGCTGCACGCCCGCCGCCACCTCGGGCAGGTAGTCGAAGGGCAGCTGCTCCTGCATGTAGCTCGACTGCGTCATTTCCAGCTGCACCGCGTGCACACCGCCGGCGGGGTTGCCGTACTGGCGCGTGATGTGGCCGCCCTTGAAGCGGCCGTTGAGCACGCCGGTGTAGCCGGTGGCCGATTCGGCAATGCCCAGCAGCGTGGCTGCCAGCGCCGGGTCGCAGCTGGTGCCGTTGCCGGTGCCCAGATTCAGGTCGGGCAGCTTGCCTTCGAAGAAGCGCGGCAGCATGGAGCGGATCGAGTGCGCGTCCCACAGCGCGATGGTGCCGTGCGCGGCCTTCAGGCGGTCGAGTTCGGCTTGCAGCTGCTGGTGGTACGGGCGCCAGACCGCTTCGCGCCGCGTGGCGACTTCCTCGTCGTTCGGCAGATCGTCGCTGGATGCGTAGACGGGCGTGTCGTCGAAGGTGTCGACCGGGCACAGGCCGGTGACGCTCTGGCCTGGGTACAGGCTCGCGCCGTCCGGCGGACGGTTCAGGTCGATCACGTAGCGCGAGTGCGTGGCAACGAGCACCGAGGCGCCGAGCTCGTCGGCAAAGTCGTAGAGCCGCTCGAGGTGCCAGTCGGTGTCTGGCACGTGGCGCGCCTCTTCGGTAAAGCGGGCGGCCAGCGCGGGCGGCACATGGGTGCCGACGTGCGGCATGGAGATGAGCAAGGGACGCGTGCCCTGGCGGAAGCGGAATGCGGGTTCGGTGGTGGTGAAACTCATGGGGCTCAATTTTCCAGAAGAAGCTGGCCGCGCGCGGCGACGAACGCGGCGGCGGCCTCGTTGTGCAATGCATGGCGGCCCGCCTGCACGCGCGGCCGGCCCGCCACCCACACGGCATCGATGGCCGACGTGCGGTGGCTGGCAAAGACGTGCGACGACAGCATGTCGGGCGCGGCGAGGCCCTGCAGCGCGAGTTGCGCGGCATCGAGCACGACGAAATCGGCTTGCTGCCCGACCGCAAGCCCGCCGACGGGCCGGCCCGCCGCCTGCGCGCCGCCGCGCACCGCTTCGAGGGTGAGCGCGGTGGCCACGTGCGGCTGGGCCGCGGTGGCACCGACGTTGCGCTGCCGCTTGCCGAGGCGCTGGCTGTATTCGAGCATCAGCAGCTCTTCGGCCGCGTTCACGGTGGCATGGCTGTCGGAGCCCACGCCCCAGGCGCCGCCGTGGTGGCGCCATGCCGAAAAGTCGAAGATGCCGTCGCCAAGGTTGGCTTCGGTGGTCGGGCACAAGCCCGCCACCGCGCCGCTCTTTGCGCCGCGCTCGTATTCGGCCATGTCCATGTGCGTGGCATGCACCAGGCACCAACGCGCATCGACCGGCGCATGGTCGAGCAGCCATGCCACGGGGCGCTGGCCGCTCCAGGCCACGCAATCGTCGACCTCCTTGGTCTGCTCGGCAATGTGGATGTGAATCGGCGCGCCGGGATCGATGGCTTCGAGGCCGGCCACCGCTTCGCGCAATGCATCGGGCGGCACGGCGCGCAGCGAGTGCGGCGCAAGGCCCAGCCGCGCACCCTGTGCATCGCACACGGGCTTGAGCGCATCGAGCAGGCGCAGCATCGAGCCGGTCGATCGGATGAAGCGGCGCTGCCCGTCGTTGGGCGGCAGGCCGCCGAAGCCGCTGGTCTGATAGAGCACAGGCAGCAGCGTAAAACCGATGCCCACTTTTTGCGCGGCGCGCAGCAGCGCGAGGCTGAGCGTCGCGTCGTCCGCATAGGGGCGGCCGTCGGTGTCGTGATGCACGTACTGAAATTCGCACACGCTGGTGTAGCCGGCTTCGAGCATTTCGGCATAGAGCCAGGTGGCAATGGCTTCCATGTGCTGCGGCCCGAGGCGCGCGGCAAAGCGGTACATCAGCGTGCGCCAGCTCCAGAAGCTGTCGTGCTGCTCGGCGCGGTGTTCGGTGAGGCCTGCGAAGGCGCGCTGGAAGGCGTGCGAATGCAGGTTGGGCATGCCGGGGATCACGGGGCCGTTTGCCACCTGCGCACCGGCGGCAGGCTGGGCCGCGGACTGCACCTGGGTGAGCTGGCCGGCATCGTTCCACGACAGCAGGACGTTCTTCGCCCATCCGGCAGGCAGCAATGCATCGGCCGCGAAAAGCGTGCGTGTCATGCGGCGGCTCCCACGGCAATGCGGCCCTGCCGCACGACCGTGCGCACTGGGCGCTGGCCGAACCAGTAGGCAAGCTCGGCCGCCTCGCGCACGTTCCACAGCACGAAGTTGGCGGGCATGCCTGCGGCGATGGCGCCGTGCGTGTCTTGCAGGCCCAGCGCGCGCGCCGCGTGCACCGTCACGCCGGCCAGCGCCTCGGGCACGGTCAGGCGGAACAGCGTGCACGCCATGTTCATCATCAACAGCAGGCTCAGTGCGGGCGAGGTGCCGGGGTTGTGGTCGGTCGACACGGCCATCGGCACGCCGGCGGCGCGCAGCGCCTCGATGGGCGGCAGGTGCGTGTCGCGCAGCGTGTAGTAGGCGCCCGGCAACAGCACGGCCACGGTGCCCGACCGGCGCATGGCCTCGATGCCCGCGGCCGACAGATGCTCGATGTGGTCGCACGAGAGCGCACCGTAGCGCGCGGCCAGCGCGGCCCCGCCCATGTCCGAGAGCTGCTCGGCATGCAGCTTGACCGGCAGGCCCGACGCTTTCGCGGCCTTGAAGACCTGCTCGGTTTCGGCCAGTGAAAACGCGATGCGTTCGCAGAACACGTCCACCGCATCGACCAGCCCCTCGGCCGCAAGCGCGGGCAGCATCTGGCTGCAGACGAGGTCGATGTAGTCGCCGCTGCGGTCCGCGTATTCGGGCGGCAGTGCATGCGCGCCGAGAAAGGTGGTGCGCACGGTCACGCCGTAGGCCTCGCCAAGGCGCCGCGCCACGCGCAGCTGCTTGCGCTCATGCTCGAGCGAAAGGCCGTAGCCCGACTTGATTTCGATGGCGCAGACGCCGTCGGCCAGCAGTTGCTCGAGCCGTTGCCCGGCCTGCGCGAACAGCGTGTCTTCATCGGCTTCGCGCGTGGCCCGCACCGACGAAACGATGCCGCCGCCCGCCTTGGCCACTTCTTCGTAACTGGCCCCGGCGAGCCGCATCGCGAACTCGTTGGCACGCTGGCCGCCGTAGACCAGGTGGGTGTGGCAATCGACCAGGCCCGGCGTGACGAGTGCGCCGCCGGCGTCATGCGGCGCAAGGCCGGCAAATTCAGCGGGCAGCGCCCGGCGCGCGCCTACCCAGCGGACCATGCCCCCTGCCACCGCGATGGCGGCATCGGCCGCGGCTTCAGGTGCGGTGCCCGGAGCAGCATCGGGCGCCAGGCGAAGGCCGGTCCAGAGGCCATCGGCCGATGGGAACGAAGTTGCGGATGTCATGGGTCTCTTTCGGTATTCCAGAGCTTACGCCGGCACGATGCGAACCGCCGCCAGCCGCGCGCCTTCGTCTTCCGGCACGGCTTGCCACGCCTGCGCGTCTTCGGCCCAGTACACGCCCTCTCCCTCGGCCCGGGCCTCGCCGTTCAGGCGCCACGTGCCGCGCAGCGCAAGCAGCACGCCGTGCGGCGCCGGCTCCACCACCGAGGGCTCCGCGAGCACCTGCACTTCGGCGCGCCACCGGCCCCGCCGGGCCATGATGTTGAAGTCGTTCGATGCGCCGCCGAGCAGCGCGCAATCGATCGGCTCGTCGCCGCTGAAAGTGAATGGCCGGTGCGGTGCGTCGAGCCGGTGGTCCGTTCGCCCGTCTGGCGTGAACAGCCGCACGCCGTCGCCTTCGAGCAGCATGATGCTGCGGTCGACGCCTTCGAACACCGAGAACGGTCCCGGCGCCGCGATGGTGGCAATGCTCGCGCGCCAGCTGAAGTCGTCGAGCCCCGCGCCCTCGGGCCAGCTCACGATTTCCTGCGTGGTGCCGCCGCCGTTCTTCCATCGCCTGGCCGGCAGCTCGGTGCGGGAAAAGCGAACCACGTTCATCGCATCAGCCCGCCTTGCCGAAGCTTCTGCTCGAAGTGCCTGAGAACCAGCGTCATCGTGCCCGTGAGCACGAAATACACGAGCGCGATGGCAAGGTACACCTCCAGCGAGCGGTAAGACACGCTGATGATCTTCTGCCCTTCATGCATCACGTCGTGGATGGTGAGCAGCGACACCAGCGCCGAGTTCTTGATGAGCGCGATGAACTCGTTGCCCAGCGGCGGGATCATGCGCACCACCGCTTGCGGCAGCACGATCTCGCGCATCGCCGTGGCGGGTGTCATGCCCAGCGACTGGGCCGCCAGGGTCTGGCCCTTGTCGATCGACTGGATGGCGCCGCGCACGATCTCCGACACATACGCGCCCGAATACACGCCCAGCCCCAGCACGCCGCACAGGAAGGCCGGCAGCAGGATGCCGAAGTGCGGCAGGCCGAAGAACAAAATGAACAGCTGCACCAGCAGCGGCGTGCCGCGAATCGCCGCCACATAGGCCGTGCAAATGCCGTAGAGCCAGCGCCGCTTCGGGTTGAGCCGCCCGATGCCGACCACGAGCCCCAGCACGCAGCCGAGGGCGAGCGCGCAGGCGGTGATTTCCACCGTGACGAGGGCGCCGCGCAGCAGGTCGGGCCAGCCTTGCCAGACCGGCGAGAAATCGAAATCCATGAGCCGACCGGATTACTTGGCGCTGGCGTTGAACCACTTCGCGACGATTTGCGCATAGGTGCCATCGGCCTTGAGCTTCTCGATGGCGCCGTTCACGGCCTTGGTGAGCTCGGGCGTGTCCTTGCGGATGGCCATGCCGTATTCCTCGGTGGTGATCTGCTCGGGCAGCACCTTCAGGCCGCCGCGCGTGCGCACATACTGGTAGGCGGCAGGCTTGCCGGTCACGGCTGCGTCGGCGCGGCCGATGTCCACCAGGTTGAACATTTCCTGGTTCTTCTCGACTTCCATCAGCTGCACCTGCGGATACTTTTCCTTGGTGTAGGAGACCGACTTGGTGCCCACCTGCACGCTGACCTTCTTGCCGTTGATGTCGGCCGGCGTCTTGATGGCGGTGTTGCCGTCCTTCACCATCACCACCAGGCCGCCCGCGTAGTAGGGCACCGTGAAATCGACGACCTTCTTGCGCTCGTCGGTGATGTAGATGGCCGACACGGCCATGTCGAAGCGCTTGGAGATGAGGCCCGGCACCAGGCCCTTGAAGTCGATGTCGATCCATTCGATTTTGCGGCCCAGCGTCTTGCCGATGGCCTCGACCAGTTCCACGTCGAAGCCCGTTCGCTTGCCGTTCTCGACGAACTCCATCGGCGGAAAGGTGGCATCGGTGGCCACGCGCAGCGGCTCGCCCTGGGCTTGCGCGGTGGCGGCAAAGCCGAAGAAGGCAAGGCTGGAGAGTGCGGCGGCAATGAGGGTGCGGCGGGTGTTCATGTGAAGGCTTCCGTGAGTTGAAAGAAAGAAAGAAAAAAATTCGTGCAGCGTGACCGGCTACTGCAGCGCGCGAGAAATGCGCGCCGCCGTGACAACGGTCATGTGGAGCAACGCAGCTTCCATGCCCTCGACACGCGTGAGTGGGGCCATGAGCGTGATCGCGCCGCGCAGGCGCCGGCCCGATGCAAGCACCGGTGCGCTCGCGCCCCACACGCCTGCGTCGACCTCGCCATGCGTCACGGCATGGCCGGCTTCGCGAATGGCGTCGAGCTCTGCGGCGCGCTGTGCGCGGCGCTCGGGGCTTTCGCCGAATGCGTCGAGCAATGCATCGCGCTGGTCGGTCGGCATGTGGGCCAGCAGGCACTTGGCGCTGGCGCCGTCGCGCGCCGGCACGCTGCGGCCGCGGTCGAACGAACAGCGCAGCGACTGTTCGCTGTCGATCATCTCGAGGCACACCACGCGGTCGTTCACCGCCGTGATCAGCGCCACGCTTTCGCGGCTCTGCTGCGCGAGCGCCCGCATGTCGGCGCGCGCCGCCATCACGAGGTCGGAGTTGCCGTCGAAGCCGGTTGCAAGCTGCACGCTCACGGGGCCGGGCGAGTAGCGACCTTCGGCCTCCATGACGAAGCCCCAGCGCCGCAGCGTGGCGATCTGCCGGTACAGCGTGCTCTGCGAAAGGCCGGTGGCCTGCATCAGCTCCGCGGCCGACATGGCCGCCTTGCTCTGCGCCAGCACCGACAGCACCAGCAGGGCTCGGTCGTTGTGGGCGGAGGCTTCGGGCGTCATCGGGAGCGGTCGCGAGAGGTATCGAGAAGTGGGTGCGGCGTCAGTATCTTTTCCGCCGTTCCCACGTCCAAGCCTTGATTCCCACTGAGTGGGAATCGGTGCGTTTTTTCTTTCTACCTTCGTCTTACTGCTTCACTCCGGGTCAGCGCACCATCGGCAACTTGAGGCCTTGCTTCTTCGCGGTGGCCACCGCAATGTCGTAGCCCGCATCGGCATGGCGCATGACGCCCGTAGCCGGATCGTTCCACAGCACGCGCTCGATGCGCTTGGCGGCGGCATCGGTGCCGTCGCACACGATGACCACGCCCGAGTGCTGCGAGTAGCCCATGCCCACGCCGCCGCCGTGGTGCAGGCTGACCCAGGTGGCGCCGCCTGCGGTGTTGAGCAGCGCGTTGAGCAGCGGCCAGTCGCTCACCGCGTCGGTGCCGTCCTTCATCGCTTCGGTCTCGCGGTTGGGGCTGGCCACGGAGCCGGTGTCCAGGTGGTCGCGGCCGATGACGATGGGTGCCTTGAGCTCGCCGTTCTTCACCATCTCGTTGAAGGCCAGGCCGGCGATGTGGCGCTCGCCCAGCCCGAGCCAGCAGATGCGCGCCGGCAGGCCCTGGAAGGCGATGCGCTCGCGTGCCATTTCGAGCCAGCGGTGCGTGTGGGTGTTCTCGGGGAACAGCTCCTTGATCTTGGCGTCGGTCTTGTAGATGTCTTCAGGGTCGCCCGACAGCGCCACCCAGCGGAACGGGCCCTTGCCTTCGCAGAACAGCGGGCGGATGTAGGCGGGCACGAAGCCCGGGAAGTCGAACGCGTTCTTCACGCCTTCGTCGAAAGCGACCTGGCGGATGTTGTTGCCGTAGTCGACCGTGGGAATTCCCATGGCCTGGAAGTCGAGCATGGCCTGTACGTGCACGGCGCACGACTTCGCGGCGGCCTTCTTGAGTGCGTCGTGCTGCGACGCATCCTTCATCGCGGCCTGCCATTGCGGCACGCTCCAGCCCGAAGGCAGGTATCCGTTGATGAGGTCGTGCGCCGAGGTCTGGTCGGTGACGAGGTCGGGCTTGATGCCGCCGGCCTTCGCGCGCTTGACCAGCTCGGGCAACACGTCGGCCGCGTTGCCGAGCAGCGCGATCGACACGGCCTCCTTCGCATCGCAATGCTGCTGGATGAGCTCGAGCGCATGGTCGATGTCGCGCGCCTGCTTGTCGACATAGCGCGTACGCAGGCGAAAGTCGATGCTGGTCTGCTGGCACTCGATGTTGAGCGACACCGCACCCGCGAGCGTGGCCGCGAGCGGCTGGGCGCCGCCCATGCCCCCAAGGCCGGCCGTGAGAATCCACTTGCCCGCGAGGCTGTTGTTGTAGTGCTGGCGGCCGGCTTCGACAAAGGTTTCGAAGGTGCCTTGCACGATGCCCTGGCTGCCGATGTAGATCCAGCTGCCCGCGGTCATCTGGCCGTACATGAAGAGGCCCTGGCGGTCGAGCTCGTTGAACTGCTCCCAGTTGGCCCACTTGGGCACCAGGTTCGAATTGGCGAGCAGCACGCGCGGCGCGTTCTCGTGCGTCTTGAACACGCCAACGGGCTTGCCCGATTGAACAAGCAGCGTCTCGTCGTCGTTCAGTTCCTTCAGCGAGGCAAGGATCTGGTCGTAGCAGGCCCAGTTGCGCGCTGCGCGGCCGATGCCGCCGTACACCACGAGGTCTTGCGGACGTTCGGCCACCTCGGTGTCGAGGTTGTTCTGCAGCATGCGGAACGGGGCTTCGGTGAGCCAGCTCTTGCAGTTCAGTTCGCTGCCTCGCGGTGCTCGGATCACGCGCGTGGGGTCATGGCGTGGGTCGGTGTTTTGCAGCGGAAGCTTTTCGGGTGCGTTCATGGCGAGGTTCTCCTTGATCGGTGTTCAGGCGTGGCTGGGCAGGATGTTCAAAAGCGCGGCGGGCAGCTCGGCCTTCAGCGCCCACTGGCGCATGGCTTCGATGTCGGGTGCGAGGTAGCGGTCGGTTTCAAGAAACGCGACCTTCTGGCGGATGGCGGCGAATTCGGCTTCGACCAGCGGGGAGCTCTTGAGGTTTCGGTTCAGTTCGATGCCTTGCGCTGCGGCCATGGCTTCGATGCCGACCACGACTGCAGTGTTGTTGACCATGTCGCCGAGGCGCCGCGCCGCGAAGGTGGCCATCGACACATGGTCTTCCTGGTTGGCCGAAGTGGGCAGGCTGTCGACGCTGGCGGGATGCGCAAGCGACTTGTTCTCGGAAGCCAACGCGGCCGCCGTGACCTGCGCAATCATGAAGCCCGAGTTCAGGCCGCCATCGCGCACCAGGAACGGCGGCAGGCCCGAAAGGCCGGTGTCGAGCAAGAGAGCGATGCGGCGCTCGACAATGGCGCCAACCTCGCTGATGGCCAGCGCGATGATGTCGGCCGCAAAGGCGACCGGCTCGGCGTGGAAGTTGCCGCCGGAGATCACTTCGCCGGTGTCGGTAAAGACCAGTGGGTTGTCCGAAGCGGCATTGGCCTCGATGACCAGTACGCGCGCGGCATGCGCGAGGTTGTCGAGGCAGGCGCCCATGACCTGCGGAATGCAGCGCACCGAATACGGATCTTGCACGCGGCCGCACGCTGCGTGAGACGGCACGATCTCGCTGCCTTCGAGCAACGTGCGCACCGCGCCGGCCACGGCAATTTGCCCCGGCTGGCCGCGTGCTGCGTGAATGCGCGCATCGAAGGGCTTGATCGAACCCTGGATAGCCTCGAGCGAGAGCGCACCCGACATTAGCGCCGAAGCGAACACGTCTTCGGCACCGAACAGCCCGGCCAGCGCGAGCGCGGTCGACACCTGCGTGCCGTTGAGCAGCGCCAGGCCTTCCTTGGGGCCGAGCACGAAGGGCTCGAGGCCGACGAGGCGCATGGCCTCGGCACCGCTGACCACGGTGCCGTCGGCAGTGGTCGCCTCGCCCTCGCCGATCAGCACGCAAGCCATGTGCGCGAGCGGCGCGAGGTCGCCCGATGCGCCGACCGAACCCTTGCAAGGAATGCGCGGCATCACACCCGCATTGAACAGCGCCAGCAAGGCATCGACCAGCGCGGGCCGCACGCCCGAGTGGCCGCGCGCCAGGCTCACCGCCTTGGTGGCCAGCACCATGCGCACCACCGGCGCAGCCAGCGGCTCGCCCGTACCCACGCTGTGCGAGAGCACGAGGTTGCGCTGCAGGTCGGCCAGGTGGTCATTGCCGATGCGCGTGCTCGCGAGCTTGCCGAAGCCGGTGTTGATGCCGTAGACCACCTGGTCGTTGTCGACGATGTGGCGCACCGCCGCTTCGGCGCGCGCCATGCCGTCCTGCACCGACGGGTCGAGCGCCAGCCGCACGCCGCCGGCCTGGATGCGGCGCAGCATGGCGAGGTCCACCTTGCCGGGCGTGAGGGTCAGGATGGCGGGGGTGTGATTGTTTGTTGGCATATAAACCTGTCTATACAAGTGGTTGCGAGAGAAGACCTGCGGTTTCCGCGACAAGAAATTCAGCCGAAGGAAGGGTTGCCGTCGGCTTTGAAACGGCTGCCGAGGCTGTAGCGCGAGGCAGGATGGAGGCACCGCACCCAGGTGACGGGCGTGTTGCGCGTCCATGTGCGGCGCGTGAGCAGCAGGCAGGGGTCGGTGGGTTCCATCGCGAGCCGGCTCGCCTGCTCGGCGGTGGGCAGCACGGCATCGACGACGTGTTCGATCTGGTCGAAAGGCACGTTGCGGACCAGGTACTCGCTGGGGGCCACGGCGACAAAGTCCTGCTCGAGAAAATCGGGCACGACCTGCGGATTGACGTACCGTTCTTCGAGCTGCACCGGGGTGTCGTTCTCCAGGTGCAGGCAAACGCTGTGGAACACCGAGGTGCCTGCGCGCATGTCGAGCCAGGCCGCCACGTCGGGCGATGCGGCAATGCGTTCTACCGCAAGCATTTCGCAGCGGTAGTCATGGCCGCGCTGGCGGATTTCGCTTGCGATGTTGGCAATCTGCAGCAACGTGGACTGGGGCTTGTTCTCGGCCACGAAGCTGCCAACGCCGGCCATGCGCACGATGCGGCCCTGTTCCATCAACTCGCGCAGTGCGCGGTTCACGGTCATGCGAGAAATGCCGAACTGCGCGACCAATTCGCTTTCGGATGGCAGGCGGTGGCCGGCGGGCCAGGTGCCGTCCTGGATCTTGCGGGAGATGTGATCCTTGACTTGCGCATAGAGCGCGAGGGAGGGGAGGTCGCGCTTCATGTCGGCGCTCCAACGCGCCGCTGTTCAGGGCGTGTGCACAGGCCACCGGGTACTCCCCTCCGCGAATGTCCCCCGCCTTCGGCTCCTCCTTTATTTCGCTGCGGGGAGCACCCGATGCCCTGTGCACTTGGGCACGCTCTGGGTGCACCGCCGATCAACGACCGCTCTGAATAACGCACCCGCTGGCGGGGTGCCTTGCGCAGCGAAATAAAGGAGGAGGCCGCAGGCCGGGGGACATTCGCGGAGAAAGGTACCCCGTCGGCGGGTGCGCGCCCCGAACAACGCACCAACAGCAACCCGCGATGAAGTGAGTACCCGGCCTTCATTCCTAGTGCTCCGCAGCAGCCATCGACTCCGCGCGAATCTCTTCGGTCAACCGCGCCTTGATTTCCATGAACTCGGGCGAAGTCTTGATCGTGTAGTGGCGCGGGTGCGGAAAGTCGACCGCGATCTCCGTCTTGATGCGTCCGGGCCGCGCGCTGAACACCGCCACGCGGTTGGCCATGAAGATGGCTTCGTCGATGTCGTGGGTGACGAAGAGCACCGTCTTCTGCGCCGATTCCCAGATACCGAGCAGCAGCTCCTGCATCAGCACGCGCGTCTGGTTGTCGAGCGCACCGAAGGGCTCGTCCAGCAACAGCATCTTGGGGTCGTTGGCGAGTGCGCGCGCAATGGCCGTGCGCTGCTGCATGCCGCCCGAGAGCTGCTTGGGAAAGTGGTTCTCGAAACCGCGCAGGCCCACCTTGGCGATGAAGAACTCGCTGCGGTCCTTCTGGTCGGCCTCGCTCATGCCGCGCTCGCGCAGGCCGAAGCGGATGTTCTGCGCCACGGTGAGCCACGGAAAGAGCGTGTAGCTCTGGAACACCACGCCGCGGTCGGCACCGGGGCCTTCGATGCGCTCGCCGTCGAGCAGCACCTGGCCGGTGGTCGGAAAGTCGAGCCCCGCCACGATGCGAAGCAGCGTCGACTTGCCGCAGCCCGACGGGCCGAGGATGGTGACGAAGTCGTTCTCCTTCACCTCGAAATCGATTGGCAGCAGCGCCTGCGTGCTCTGGCCCTTGGTGCCGGTGAAGACGCGCGACACGCCCTGGATGGAGAGTTGGTTGTTGTTCGTCATCATCAGAGTGCCGCCCAAGCGAACATGCGGCGGTTGAGCGCCTTGAAAGCAAAGTCGGACACCAGTCCGATGACGCCGATCACGATGATCCCGAAGATGATCTGCCCGGTGTTCAGCAAGGCCTGGCTGTCGGTGATCATGTGGCCGATGCCCGAAGACGAGCCGATGAGTTCGGCCACGATCACGTAGGTCCAGGCCCAACCCAGAACAAGGCGCAAGGTTTCGGCAATGCCGGGCGCAGCACCCGGAATGAGCACGCGCGCAACAATGCCGCGGCTCCTGGCGCCGAGCGTGTAGGCCGCTTCGACAAGGTCGCGCCGCGCGCCGCCCACCGTTACCGCCACCATCAACACGATCTGGAAGAACGAGCCGATGAAGATCACCAGCAGCTTCTGCATTTCGCCCAAGCCCGCCCACAGGATGAGCAGCGGAATGAATGCAGAGGCCGGCAAGTAGCGGCAGAACGACACGAAGGGCTCGAAGAAGGCTTCGACGGCCTTCCAGGTGCCCATGGCGATGCCCAGCGGCACTGCCAGCACGGCCGCCAGCAAGAAGCCGCCGAACACGCGCCACACGGTCATGCCCACGTCGCCGATGAAGCCGAACTCGGCGAACAGCATCCAGCCTTCCTTCAGCATGGTGACCGGACTGGCAAGGAAGGTCGGCGGCACGAAGCCGCCGAGCGTGGCGATGGACCACACGAGCACGAAGGCCACGAAGAAACCCAGGCCGAGCAGCACGCGCGCGCGGCCGCTGATGGGCTCGAGCGGTGCGAGCGAGCGGCGCCGCGCGGACACGGCAGGCTTGCCGGAACCGGCGGAGGCGGGGGAAACGGCCGACGCAGGTGCCGACGCGCGCGGTGGCACCTGCGGCAGGGCCTTACTTGACGAAGCTTGCATCGAACGTGGCTGCGTAGTCTTCAGGAGCCTTGCGGATCACCCCGGCTTCCAGCAGGATGGGCGCGGCTTCCTTCATGAAGCTGGTGAGCTCGCCCGCAAAGAACTTCTGGTTGGCGGCCTTGTCCTGCCAGCGCAAGAAGGCCGACGACTTGGCGAACTGCTCACCGGTTTGCTTGACGGCCGAGCCCATCAGTTCGTTGGCCTTGGCAGGGTCGGCCTTGATCATGTCCAGCGCCTCGAAGTACGACTGCGTGAGCGCCTGCGCCGCCTTGGCGTTGGCCTTGAGCCAAGTGGGCGCGCAACCGACGGTGTCCATCACCATCGGGTAGTCGAGCGTGGTGGCCAGGATCTTGCCGGCGGCGGGGTTGGCGCGCACGGTCGAGAGATAGGGCTCGTAGGTCATGGCGGCGTCGTTCTGGCCGGCCACGAACGCCTGGGCGGCGGGCTGGGGCTCGAGCGAAACCACCTTCACATCCTTCAGCGTCATGCCGTTCTTGTTGAGCATCCAGGCCAGGCCGAAGTACGGCGCGGTGCCGGGCGCGCTCACGCCGATGGTCTTGCCCTTGAGGTCGGCAAAGCTCTTCACGTCGTTGCGCACTGCCAGGCCGTCGGCACCGTAGGACTTGTCCATCTGGAAGATCTGCACGATGGGCACGCCGTTGGCGTTCCAGGCCACATGCGTTTCCACCGTGGTGGCTGCGCACTGGATGGCGCCCGCGGCCAGCGCCAGGTGGCGGTCCTTCTGCGGAATCATCTTCAGCTCGACGTCCAGGCCGTTCTTCTTGAAGATGCCGGCCTTGTCGGCCAGCGAAAGCGGCGCGAAGCCGGTCCAGCCGGACATGCCGAGCGCGATCTTGGTTTCTTGCGCGGCGGCCGTTCCGGCCATGCCCGCTGCACATGCGCCTGCTGCCAGCAGGGAAGCGACTTTCACAACTACCGTCTTGACCATGGGTACTCCTGGTTCCGTTTCTTGAGGATGGCTAGGCGATGCGCTGCCGATCACGGGCTGCGCGCGCCTCGCATTGTTGCCGAGCGCCCCAACTTGTATATACAGGATAACCCGAGAGAGCCGTTTCGGTGCATACCGTCAGGAAAATGCACCAGATTGCTGTCTATACAGGAAGGGTGGCGGGACGGGTTTTGCGATTGCAAACCTCGTGCCACAGTCGTGTCGATGCCGCTGGGGGACAATCCGGCTTCGCTTCCTTTTTCTCCGTTTCGCCCCTTCGCACCTGCCGCCCCCGCCCTGTGTCCTCGCTCGCTCCCCTCCCCCTCGACGCTCCCGGCAGCAGCAGCGCACCCGCCGACATCCTTCACGAAGTCTTCGGCTATTCGCAGTTTCGCGGGCCGCAGCAGGACATCGTGGAGCACGTGGTGGGCGGCGGCGATGCGCTGGTGCTGATGCCCACGGGCGGCGGCAAGTCGCTGTGCTACCAGATACCGGCCATTGCACGGCAGCGCGCGGGGCGTGGCGTTTCGGTGGTGGTGTCGCCGCTGATCGCGCTGATGCACGACCAGGTCGGCGCGCTGCACGAGGCCGGCGTGAACGCGGCCTTTCTCAATTCGACGCTCGACTGGGAGCAGACGCAGGACGTGGAGCGCCGCATGCTGCGCGGCGAGATCACGCTGCTGTATGCGGCGCCCGAGCGCGTGAACACGCCGCGTTTTCTGTCGCAGCTCGATTCGCTGAAGGAGCGCGGCAAGCTCTCGCTGTTCGCGATCGACGAGGCGCATTGCGTGAGCCAGTGGGGGCACGACTTCCGGCCCGAATACCGCGCGCTCACTGTGCTGCACGAACGCTACCCGGGCGTGCCGCGCATCGCGCTCACGGCCACGGCCGACGCGCTCACGCGCGCCGACATCGTCGAGCGGCTGCAGCTGGAGGAGGCGCGGCAGTTCGTCTCCAGCTTCGACCGGCCGAACATCCGCTACACCATCGTCGAGAAGAAGGACGCGACCACGCAGCTGCTGCGCTTCATCGAGCGCGAGCACGAAGGCGATGCGGGCGTGGTCTATTGCCAGTCGCGCAAACGCGTGGAAGACGTGGCCGTGACGCTGCAGGGCGCGGGCATCAACGCGCTGCCCTATCACGCGGGGCTGGACGCCGCGGTGCGGCAGAAGCACCAGGACCGGTTCCTGCGCGAGGAAGGCATCGTGATGGTGGCGACCATCGCCTTCGGCATGGGCATCGACAAGCCCGACGTGCGCTTTGTCGGCCACCTCGACATGCCCAAGAACATCGAAGGCTACTACCAGGAAACCGGCCGCGCGGGCCGCGACGGCGCGCCGGCCGACGCCTGGATGGCCTACGGCCTGCAAGATGTGGTGAACCAGCGCCGCATGATCGACGAGAGCCCGGCCGGCGAAGAGTTCAAGCAGGTGATGCGCGGCAAACTCGATGCGCTGCTCTCGCTGGCCGAGGCGAGCGACTGCCGGCGCGTGCGGCTCCTGGGCTACTTCGGCGAGAAGAGCACTCCCTGCGGCAACTGCGACAACTGCCTGAACCCGCCGCAGGTGTGGGATGGCACCGATGCCGCGCGCAAGCTGCTCTCGACCATCTACCGCGTGCATCAGCTGAGCGGCATCAGCTTTGGTGCGGGCCACATCATGGACATCCTGCGCGGCAAGGAGACCGAGAAGGTCAAGCAGTTCGGGCATGAGCGCATCAGCACCTTCGGGCTGGGCGCGGAGTTCAGCGAAGTGCAGTTGCGCGGCGTGCTGCGGCAGCTCATTGCCACGGGCGCGCTGGCCGTCGATGCCGAGGCGTTCAACACGCTGAAGCTCACCGAAGGATCGCGCCCGGTGCTCAAGGGCGAAGCGAACGTGACGCTGCGCGAGTCGATTTCGTCGCCTGCGGAGCGCAAGCCGCGCCGCGAGAAGGTGGCCAAGGGCGCGCCGTCACCGGCCGCCGCCAAGCTCGACGACACCGGCAAGAAGCGCTTTGAGGCGCTCAAGGCCTGGCGCGCCGAAGTGGCGCGCGAGCACAACCTGCCGGCCTACGTGATCTTTCACGACGCGACGCTGGCGGCCATTGCCGAACGCGCACCCGCCTCGCTCGAAGACCTGCAGGGCATCAGCGGCATCGGCACCAAGAAGCTCGAGGCCTACGGCAGCGAGGTGCTGCGCGTCGCCTCGGCTTTCTAGGCTCGCCGTCCCGCGCGTGTCGGTCAGCTGGCCGGCGGCAGCGTGATCGGCACCGGCCGCGTGAGCAGGTCCACATACAGTTCGAAGAAGCGCGCGTTGTCGAACTTCTTCACCACCGTCATCTTCTGCAGCGTGGGCCCCGCGGGCTGCGCGCTGTAACCGATGGAGCGGCCGTTTTCGGCGGCGCCCGGTTGGGCGACCACGTCGACATAGCGCTCCACCGTTTGCGTGGCGTAGCTCGGGTCGATGAGGTAGGCGAGCGTGAGCGTGTCCCAGATGTTCTGCGTGTAGCTGGGGTTGTTCTCGAAGCCGTTGGTGCCGCTGAAGCCGTAGCCGTTGAGCTGCCTGAACACCTCGGTCACGGCGGTCGGCTTGGCCGGGTGCGCGATGCGGTCGTAGATGGGCTTGGTGAGAAACACGGTGTCGGTCACGTCGAGCGGCACCACCACCTGCGGAATCGGCAGTCGCACCACGAACTGCGCGGCCTCGGGGTCGAACCACCAGTTGAACTCGGCAAACTTGGTGGTGTTGCCCGCCACGTCGATGGCGCCGCCCATGTAGATGATCTTCTTGATGAGCGGCACGATTTCGGGGTTCTGCTTGACCGCGAGTGCAATGTTGGTGAGCGGGCCGATGGCGAGGATGGTGATCTCGTTGGGGTTGGCCTTCACCGTATCGACGATGAAGTCGACCGCGCTCTTGCGCTGCAGCACGGTGCGGGTCGCAAATCCGTCGGGCGAGGGTTTCAGGTCGGCATCGGTCTTGGGCTCGGGGCCGCTCCATGCGCCCAGGTAGCCGTCGCCTCCGGCGCCAGCAGCCATTTCGGCTTCGATGGTCGCGTAGTCGTGGTTGAACGCGTAGTTCGCGCCGGCGTAAACGCCGATGCGGTCGCCCACGCCAAGGCGCTCCACCGACATCAGCGCATCGGCCACGCCCTGCTTGAGCCACTGGTTGCCCGAGACCACGCTGATGCCCATGACCTGCACCTTGCCCGAGGCCTGCAGCTGGGCAGCCATGACGCCGAGCTGGCCGTCGTCGCTCATGGTGTTGTAGTCGCTGTCGATGATGATCTTCTGCGCGGGAGGCGGGGCTGCGCCGTACCCCGGGGCAAGCCCGATGCCGCCGTTGTTGTCACCGCCGCCGCCGCAGGCCGACAGCACCGTGGCAAGAAGGGCCGCGGCCATCCATTTGCGTCGCTGAATCCGAATCTTCATCCCGGCTCCTTTGAGTTGGTTTTGCCATGTAGAACTAAATGCCAAACGATTGCGCAAACGTTTGCTTGAACTCTAATGGGCGAGCCGCCAGAGCGGCAAAAGGGATGGTTTCAAGCAGTAACCGCGAGGGCGCGAGCCCGCTCAGCCCGGGGCGGGCGCGGCATCGAGCAGGCGGATTTCGCGCAGCGGCGTGCGCTGGAGCAGGTAGGGCTGCTCGGCGGCGGCTTCGGACTTCTCGAGCCCCGGCAGGGTCTTGGTCGAAGCCGATGCGGGACATGCGCCGCCGTTGCGCATTGCCAGCGCGGCGGCCAGCCGAGCCTCCGCCGGGTCGCCAAGGGCATGGTCGAAATCGTCGGCCACGGTACAGCTGGGCACGAAGCCGTCGCCATAGTCGCCGAAGTTCTTGGCGTTGACGCCCTGGAACTGGATGGCGAAGTAGCTCGTGCCGCAGTTGTCTTGCGGCGAGAAGCCGTAGGGCTTGCCGCAGGTGGCGCCGCCGACGAGGTTGACCTGGACGTCGACCCCGCGCAGGCTGTTGATGACCGATTCGCTCGCCGAGCAGGTGTCGGGGCCGACGAGCACCGTCACCTGCGAAAGGCCGAGCCTGGGGAGCTCGGCGCCCGAGCGGCTCCTGGCGTGGAAAGGAATGATCGTTTGCGCCGGGGTCAGGTGGAACGGGTTCTTGTCGTTGAAGACAAGGCGCTCGAAGGTCTTGCCCGAGGTGGCGGTGGGCGAAGACACCATGGTGGCCAGCCGGCTCGCGATGTTGAGCTGGCCGCCGCCGTTGTAGCGAATGTCGAGCACGAGGTCCTGGATGCCGCTGCCGGCCTTCATCTGGTTGACCGCATCGATGAGCTGCGCCTCGGAGGTCGTGATGTGGTCGTTGAAGAGCAGGTAGCCCACGCGGCCGCTGCCGGTGTCGATGGTCTTCACGTTCTGCACCGGCGTGCGCGTGATGCTCGCGGCCGACAGCGTCACGGTGCGCGTGGTGCTGCCTTCCTGCAGCTTGAAGGTGTGCGATTCGCCGATGGTGGTGGGTGAGATGCCGCGGTTGATGACGGTGGTGTTGGTGCCTGCTATCACGTCGACACCGTCGACCTCGAGCACCTTTGCGCCGCGCGCAATGCCGGCATTGGCCGCGGGCGAACCGGGTTCGGTGAACGCAATACGCAGGTCGCGCGGCCGCGAGTTGCGCACGAAGGCGAACTCCATGCCGTAGCCCGGCGCCACGCCGGCCTCTGAAAGCTGCCGGTACCGCTCGGTGTCGTACACATAGTGAAAGCGGTCCTTCGCGCGGCCCGAGGCTGTGAGGGCCGGGCTCTTGAGCACGCTGAAGTAGGCGACCGGCGTGGCGTAGTCGGCGGCCTTCAGGGTGGTCGGCACCTCGCCATACCAAAGATAGGTTTCGTCGATCCAGCCGCGCACCCAGCGTTTTTCATCGGTGAGGGTGCCGGCGTTGTCAGGGTAGGCGGTGCCGGTCTCGGGGTTGGTGCCTGTGCGCGGCGCCGCGCACAGGCCGGCCACGGTGGACGAGGCAACGATGGTGTCGTCATTGCCGCCCCTGGCGGGCGGCGTGGTGGTGGGCGGCAGGAAGATCGGCAGCCCCCGCCGCCCCCCCTCCTCCACCACCGCCGCCTCCACAACCGGCCAGAACGAAGGCGGCGAAGGTCAGCGCGAATGCGGCTTGCGCGCGGACGGTGGCGCGCGGCTTCTCCCACGCGTTCGCTTCGAGTGAATTCATCGAACCCCTCCTCGTGTCCGCTGCCGCGGACGGTATTTCTTGTTTGCCGCTTTTTGATGGTTGTGTTCTGCGGCGTGTTCTGCAACGGTCTACTGCACAAAACCGATGCCGCGCGATTCGCGCACCTCGGGCTTGATGCGGTGCTCGGCCTCGAGCTGGTCCAGGAATTCGGCGGCCGAAAAGTCGACCGCCAGAATATCCGTCTGCCGTTTCACGGCCGCAAAATCGCCCGGGCACAGCTGCCTCATTTGCGCCAGGCGAGCCTTGATTTCTCCGGTGAGCAATGCCGCATCACCGGCCAGTGCCTCGGTAATGAACATGCGCTCGCGCTGCGCGGCGGTGAGCGGCATGAACTTGATCTTGAACGTGAAGCGCCTGAGCGCCGCCTGGTCGAGCCGGTCGAGCAGGTTGGTGGTGCAGATGAAGGCGCCGTTGAAGCGCTCCATGCCCTGCAGCATCTCGTTGACTTCGGTCACTTCGTAGGTGCGCTGCGCGCCGCGCCGGTCCTGCAGAAAGCTGTCGGCCTCGTCAAGCAGCAGCACGGCCTTTTCGGCCTCCGCTTCCTTGAACATGGCGGCCATGTTCTGCTCGGTTTCGCCGACGTACTTGCTCATGAGGTCGCTGGCCTGCTTGATGATGAGCGGGCGGCCGATGGCCTTGGCAATGTGCTCGGCCAGCGCGGTCTTGCCAGTGCCGGGTGCGCCGTAGAAGCACAGCGTGCCGTGCCCGCGCGCCTTGATGGCCGCCACGATGCGCGGAATTTCGAAACGGGTCTCGACGTTGAGCATGTCGAGGTCGTAGGTGGTCACGCTGCGCCGCTCGCCCAGGCCCGTGTCGAGTGTGCCAAGCGCGAGGTCGGCATTCTTGAGCTGCCGTTCGATCAGCGCTTCCATCGATGCGCCCTCGGTTTGCGCGAGCCCCGCAAAGCGCACCGCGGTGCGGATCTGCGCAGGCGTGAGGCCCTTGCGTTCGGCCAGCTTGGCGGTAAAGGCCTCCGACACCACGATGCCTTCGAGCGTTTTCTTGATGAGCTGCTCGCGCGCGCCGGGCGGCGGCGACTTGAGCTCGAGGTGATACGCAAAGCGGCGGCGGAACGCAGGGTCGATCTGCTCGATGCGGTTGGTGACCCACAGCGTGGGCACCGGATTGGCTTCGAGGATCTGGTTGACCCAGGCCTTGCCGCTCACGCTGCCGCTGGTGGGCGCCGGAATCTGCTCGGCGCGCGCCATGAACTGCGCCGCTTCGGTGCTGATGGGCGGAAACACGTCTTCCACCTCGTCGAACAGCAGCGCGGCCTGGGCGCTTCCCTTGAGGAACACCTGCGCAATCTGCAACGAACGGTAGCGGTCGCGGCCGCTCAGCGAATTGCCGTCGCGGTCGGCGTATTCGACCTCGAACAACTCGAGCCCCGCCGCCTGCGCCACCACCTTGGCAAGCTCGGTCTTGCCCGTGCCGGGCGGCCCGTAGAGCAGCACGTTGACGCCGGGCTCCTTGCGCGCAACGGCGGCGCGCAGCAGCGTGACGAGCATTTGCGCGTCTTCCTGCACAAAGGAAAAGTCGTGCGTGGTGAGCGTGCTCTTGGCGGAGGGCCGCGTGAACACGGCCATGAGCTCATTGTGGTCGCGGTACTCGCGCATCAGCACCGGCGGCAGCTTTTCGCTGACCTTCATGAGGTCGGCCAGGTCGGTGATGTTGTGTTCGGAAATCAGGTTTTCGACCAGGCCTATGCGCTCGAGCCGCGAACCCGCGCGCAATGCCTCGCCCACTTCGCTCGCATTGACGCCCGCAATGTCGGCAATGGCTGCATAGGCTTCGGGCGCGTTGTTGACCTTGAACTCGACCAGCAGCGAACGCAGGTCGCGCTGGTAGCGCGCGAGCGTGCCGTAGAGCAGCAGCGCGCGCTCGGCCTTGTTGAGCTGCAGCAGGCCCGCGAGCGCATCGATGTTCTTTTCGACCAGCGTCGATTGCTTGCGCAGCGCATGCGTGAGCCAGTCGCGCGTGACGGCCAGCACCGACAGCAAGTCCTTGGGATGGTCCTTGGCGTACTCGTCGAGATAGAAGAACAGCGTGCCTTCTTCATACGGGCCGCGCCACACGCCATGCCGCTCGAGCAGCGTGCGGCCGTCGAAATCTTCCACGCCTTTCCAGGCCTCGTTGCCGGCGCAACGCCGGCCGAGAAATTCGCGCAGCCGCTGCAGCACCGCAACGGGCCACACCAGATGGCGGCCGGTGAGCGACAGCAGGCCGTTGATGTCGCGGCGCACGTTGAAGCGCGGCCCCTGCTTGGCGGCGAGCGTGAGCACGAAGTGCGAGCACATGAGCTCGAGCACCGGCGCGCCCTTGAGCCCGGGCGACGGCAGTGCCTGCCCGCGTACCGCAGCAGCCACGACATCGACACCCGCACGCTTGACCATCGGACAACCTCCAGACGAGGAACTTCTTGGAGCGACCATAACGCAGACTTTTAGCTTGGGGAAGACGCCGGAACGGTAAAAACCCTGATGGTGCGATTCCAGCCACAATGCCCGCCATGGTCGGAATCGAAGAAATCCGGCGCGCCGCGGCGCGTCTGCAGGGTCAGGTGCTCAATACGCCCTGCGTCGAGTCGCGCACGCTCTCGGAGATCGTGGGCGCGCAGGTCTACCTGAAGTTCGAGAACCTGCAGTTCACATCCTCGTTCAAGGAACGCGGGGCGTGCAACAAGCTGGTCGATCTTTCGGAGAACGGACCCGAGGGCGAGGGCAAGGAAACCGCGCGCGGCGTGATCGCCATGTCCGCCGGCAACCATGCACAGGGTGTGGCCTATCACGCGCAGCGGCTCGGCCTTCGCGCGCTCATCGTGATGCCGCGGTTCACGCCCGGCGTAAAGATAGAACGCACGCGCGGCTTTGGCGCCGAAGTGGTGCTGCATGGCGACACGCTGGACGCGGCGCGCGCGCATGCGCTGGAACTGGCCGGGCGCGAAGGGCTGACCTTCGTACATCCCTATGACGACGAGGCCATCATCGCGGGCCAGGGAACGGTGGCGCTCGAAATGCTCGACGTGGTGCCCGATCTCGACGCGCTGGTGGTGTCGGTCGGCGGCGGCGGGCTGATTGCCGGCATGGCCGTTGCGGCGCGCGACCGCCGGCCCGGCATCGAGATCGTCGGCGTGCAGACCACGCGCTTTCCGGGCATGGTGAATGCCGTGAAGGGCACGCAGCACCTGCAGGGCAAGAGCACCATCGCGGAAGGCATTGCGGTCGGCACGCCCGGCGTGCTCACGCGCGAGATCATCGCCAAGCATGTGGACGACCTGCTGCTGGTCGACGAAGGCGACATCGAGCAAGGCGTGCTGATGCTGCTCGAAATCGAGAAAACCCTGGTCGAAGGGGCCGGCGCGGCAGGCCTTGCGGCGCTGATTCGGCACCCGGAGCGCTTCAGGGGCAAGCGCGTGGGGCTGGTGCTTTCGGGCGGAAACATCGATCCGCTGCTGCTTGCCGCCATCATCGAACGCGGCATGGTCCGGGCCGGCCGGCTGGCGCGCGTGCGGGTGAGCGCACGCGATGTGCCGGGCTCATTGGCCCAGATCACGGCCACTGTAGCGGAAGCGGGCGCTAACGTCGATGAGGTTCATCATCAACGGGCGTTTACCATGCTGGCAGCGCAGAATGTCGATATCGAACTGGTGCTGCAGACCCGCGGACGGGCGCATCTGGCCAGCGTGCTGGGCGCGCTGCATGACGCGGGCTTCGAGGCCGAAGAGCAGCACTGAAGGGGCCCTGGCAAGCCCCTAGACCGCCGGGCCCGGGCCCATCGGTAAAATGCCCGCAGTTTTGTATTTGTGTATTCGAGGTACTTTCAATGTCCAACCCTACGCCCGTCGAGCCGCACCACGCGGCCGCCGTTGAAAAAGACGCCGTCGAATCGGTCGTGCACCTGATGCCGCTCGTCCTGCCATTGGCCGGCGGCGTGCTGATGCTTTTGCTTGCATCCATTGCTGTCTATTTGGCCTGACAGGCATTAGCGTCTTCGTCCGCGGGCTTTGCGGCCCGCGTTGACGCAGTCTCCCAACGCGAAACGTTTTCTCAAACGGACCTCCGTGCCTCGATGGCGCGGCGTCCCGTTCGGAAAGACGATTTTTCAACTTAGGAGATTTCCGATGAACGCACCCACGATGCAGGGCCTTGCCATTCAGGCACCCTCATACGTCAAGAACGCAAAACTGATTGCCTGGGTGGCCGATATGGCCGCGCTTTGCAAACCCGAGGCCGTCTACTGGTGCGACGGCAGCAAGGAAGAGTACGACCGCCTTTGCCAGAAACTGGTCGACGCGGGTACCTTCAAGAAGCTCAACCCGGCCAAGCGGCCCAACTCCTTCCTCGCGGCTTCCGACCCGAGCGACGTGGCGCGCGTTGAAGACCGCACCTTCATCTGCTCCGAAAAGAAGGAAGACGCCGGCCCCACCAACAACTGGATGGCCCCCGCCGAGATGCGCACCACGCTGCAGCCGCTGTTCGACGGCTGCATGAAGGGCCGCACGATGTACGTGGTGCCTTTCAGCATGGGCCCCCTCGGCTCTCCCATTGCGCACATCGGCATCGAGCTTTCCGACTCGCCTTACGTGGCGGTCAACATGAAGATCATGACCCGCATGGGCAAGGCCGTGTACGAAGTGCTCGGCGCCGACGGCGAGTTCGTGCCCTGCGTGCACACGGTGGGCGCGCCCCTCGAGCCCGGCCAGAAGGACGTGACCTGGCCCTGCAACAAGACGAAGTACATCGTTCACTACCCCGAGACCCGCGAGATCTGGAGCTACGGCTCGGGATACGGCGGCAACGCGCTGCTGGGCAAGAAGTGCTTTGCGCTGCGCATCGCCTCCACCATGGGCCGCGACGAGGGCTGGCTGGCCGAACACATGCTCATCCTGGGCGTGACCTCGCCGCAGGGCAAGAAGTACCACGTGGCCGCCGCGTTCCCGTCGGCCTGTGGCAAGACCAACTTCTCGATGCTGGTGCCCCCGGCCGGCTTCGACGGCTGGCAAGTGACGACCATCGGCGACGACATTGCCTGGATCAAGCCCGGCAAGGACGGCCGCATGTACGCCATCAACCCCGAGGCGGGCTACTTCGGCGTGGCCCCGGGCACCAACCTCAAGACCAACCCCAACTGCCTGAAGAGCCTGGACCGCGACGTGATCTTCACCAACGTGGCGCTCACCGACGACGGCGACGTGTGGTGGGAAGGCCTGGAAGACGACGTGCCCGGCAAGAAGCTGCCCGAGCACCTGATCGACTGGCAGGGCAAGGACTGGACGCCGCAAATCGCGAAGGAAACCGGCGCCAAGGCCGCGCACCCGAACTCGCGCTTCACGGTGGCCGCCACCAACAACCCGGCGCTCGACCCGGCCTGGGACGATCCGGCCGGCGTGCCGATCGACGCTTTCATCTTCGGCGGCCGCCGCTCGACCACGGTACCGCTGGTGACCGAAGGCCGCAACTGGACCGAAGGCGTCTACATGGCCGCCACCATGGGCTCCGAAACCACAGCCGCCATCGTCGGCCAGGTGGGCGTGGTGCGCCGCGACCCCTTCGCCATGCTGGCCTTCATGGGCTACAACATGAGCGACTATTTCCAGCACTGGCTCGACCTGGGCAAGAAGCTGGAAGCATCGGGCGCCAAGCAGCCGAAGATCTACACGACCAACTGGTTCCGCAAGGGCCCGGACGGCAAGTTCGTGTGGCCGGGCTACGGCGAGAACATGCGCGTGCTCAAGTGGATCATCGACCGCATCGAAGGCAAGGCCGAGGGCGTGGACCATGTCTTCGGCGTGAGCCCGCGCTACGAAGACCTCAACTGGACCGGCCTGGATTTCAGCGCCGAGCAGTACGCCACCGTCACCAACATCGACAAGGCCGCGTGGCAGGCCGAGCTGAAGCTGCACGCCGAGCTGTTCGAGCAGCTGGCGCATCACCTGCCGAAGGAACTGCCGGAAACCAAGGCAGCCATCGAGCAACGCCTGGCAGCCTGACGCTTGCCACTGTGCGGCGCGAGCCGCACCAACGAAAAAAGCCGCCCTAGGGCGGCTTTTTCATGACTCGGCTAGCGAAGCGATCGAAGGATCAGTAGTAGCGCGAGCTGTTCATGCGGCGCATGGCTTCGTAGAGCGTCGGCATGCGGGCGTCGTTGCTGGCACGCGCAGCCTTGCGGGCAACTGCGTCAACCTTGGCAACAACGGCGGTGGAAGCCTTGCCTTCCGACTGCTGGCGCCACACGGCGGCTTGCAGTTCCTGCATCACGCGCGGGTCGCTGTGCGCGGTGGCAAGAAACCGGGCGTCGGCGCGGTTGGCCGCACGGCGCTTGGCTGCTGCGTTCCACAGGCCTGCAACCTTGGAGGCCGGGGCGCGCAGCGAGCTGGCAAACAGCGCGATGCCGGCGAAGACGGCGCCGCAGAGCACGGCCCAGGCGGCGAGCAGAGCGCCTTCGTCCCAGGTGGAAACGAGCTTGTCGCCCACCACCAGCACCGCCGCGATCACGGCGACGACGAGCAGGGCGATCAGCGGACGCGAACCGTTCGCGCCGGCGCGGGCGGCCTTGATCTGGCCGAAAAGAATCTCGGCGCGCTGCACGCCGGGATGGGAAGTGGGTTGGTCAACGTGGACAAAGCTGGTCATGATGAATCCCTCCAGGGATAAGTGGCTGATGCCGATGGGGTAGATATTAGGGTTTGCCCTAGTGTTACGCCACTTTATCTTTCTGATGTTTATCATTCACAACACTGATGGACGTCAACTTTCGCACACTCGACCTCAACCTCCTGCGCGTCTTCGACGAGGTCATGGCGGAGCGCAACCTGACCCGGGCGGCGCGCAACCTCTCGATCACCCAGCCCGCGGTGAGCAATGCGCTGCGCCGCCTGCGCGACGTGCTTGGCGACGAACTGGTGAACCGGGCCGGGGCAGGCGTGGAGCCCACGCCGCGTGCGCTGGCGCTCTGGCCCACCGTGCGGGAGGCGCTGCGGCAGCTGCAGCACACCCTGGCGCCGGGCGAGTTCGATGCCGCCACCGCGGACACCACCTTCCTCTTGGCCATGGCCGATGCCACTGCCGCCGAGCTCATTCCCGGGCTGGTGCAAATCGTGGAGAAGGAAGCGCCCGCTATCTCGCTACGCGTTCTGCCGCTTACGACTCGTGATCCACGGCGCATGCTCGAGCAGGAAGAAGTCGACATGGCGATCGGCTACTTTCCGGCCGTGATCGCCAGCCTGGCGGCGCGCGGGCAATCGGGCGTCGGGGTGGCGTTCGAAACCCAGCGGCTCTACCTGGGCCAGTATGTGTGCGTGATGCGCCGCGGCCATCCGCTGGCGGATGCACCCCTTACGCTCGATGATTACTGCGCCGCGCGGCACCTCTTGGTGAGCTTTTCGGGCCGGCCATATGGCTTTATCGACCAGACGCTCGGCGCCCTGGGACGGGAGCGGCGCATCGTCGTGACCGTGAACCAGTTTTTCACGGCGGGGCGCGTCGTCGCCAATTCAGACCTGCTCACGGTGCTGCCGCGGCATTTTGTGACCGTGACAGGCATCGACGACCAGCTGGTGCTGCGCGACCTGCCCTTCGACCAGCCGATGGTGCACGTCGACGCCATCTGGCACCGGCGCGCACAGCACCTGCATTCGCACGAATGGCTGCGCACCGCGCTGTTGCGCTCCGCCGCGGCGGCTTTTGCGGATTCGATCCTCGGGCAGAAGGTGCCCGGATGACCCCCGCGGGTTTTTTAGCGAATGACGGAGAGCCAGGCGCTGGCTGCAACACGCAGTTCCTGCGCCTGGTGGGCGTCGAGGCCGGCACGGGCATCGGCGCTTTCCATCAGCGCGGCGGCGTGACTGACCGAGGCGCTGCCATTGGAAGAACGGAAGAAACGGGCCACTTGGGCAATGAGGCTGAACATGACAGTGCGCTGCTCTTGGCTGCGCTGGAGTGGTTGATGTTCCAAGAATAGGGGTTATCCCTAATATTGAAAGCCCCACTTCATGCGCTTTATGCATGGGCTCATTCCCAAAGGCCTGCCCTAGACTGAGCACGATGAAGCTGCAACTGCTCTCCGACCTGCACCTGGAGTCCCACCCCCGTTTCCAAGCCGAGCCGGTGCCCGGCGCAGACATGCTGGTGTTGGCAGGCGACATCGGCTCGTACCAGGAAGGCTCCCGCCTGACGGAAACCGACTTCGGCCTTGGCCGCTTTTCGCCCCGCAACGGCTGGCCCGTGCCCGTGATCTACGTGCCCGGCAACCACGAGTACGACAACACCGATTTCGACGCGACCCACGAGCGCCTGCGCGCCCTCTGCGCGGAACTCGACATCCTGTGGCTGGAGCGCGAGACGGCCGTCATCGGCGGCATCCGCTTCATCGGCACCACGCTCTGGGCCGACTTCGATGCGCTGGTGGAACCCACCGACGGCCTTGCGGACGCACTCAAGAAGCGCGGCAAGGCGATGCGTGCCGCCGACTTCTACCTGGAAAAGGCCGCCACGGTGCGCAGCGGCCAGCCGTTCATGGCCGGTGCGATGCGCGAGCAGGCGCTGCTGTGCCAAACCTGGCTCGAACAGGCGCTGGCCGAGCCTTTCGACGGCACCACGGTGGCCATCACGCATTTCGCGCCGAGCCTTGCCAGCGCCGACCCGCGCTACGGCCTCACGCCCGGCACTGCGGGCTTCTGCAATTCGCTCGATGCGCTGCTTCCCCGCGCCCAGCTGTGGCTGCACGGCCATCTGCACTGCCCGTTCGACTATGTGAAGGACGGCTGCCGGGTGGTCGCCAACCCGCTCGGCTACAAGGGCAAGGGCGAACAGGAAGGTTTTCGGCCCGACCTGCTGATCGAAGTGGGCTGAGCACGGGCTACAGCAGCTCTTCGCCGACGATTGGCAGCAGCAGCCAGTTCTTGAAGCGCAACCAGAGAAACTCGCCGGGCTCATCCTCGTGGACGATGTCGCCCCCGGCATCGTCGTATTCCAGCCATTGCACCCGGCGGCCATTGGGGCCGAGCCGCAGCCGGTAGCCCAGGCTCACGCGCCCGCCGCTCAGGAGCTTTTCGTAGTCGGCCACGAGGTCGGGGCTGTCGATCACGAGCCCCATCTCGGTATTGACCGCCGCGGAACGGTGGTCGAGGTTCATCGAGCCGATGAAAAAGCGCTGGTCGTCGATCACCGCGATCTTGGCGTGCAGGCGGCTGATCGACTGGCCAAAATTGCCGAAGTGCGCCGAACGTGCGCTGAGCATCGGCGCAATCTCATAGATGTTGACACCGATCTTGAGCATGTCGGCGCGGTAGCGTTCGTAGCCCGCATAGGCCAGCGGCTCGTCGGTGGCGCCCAGCGAGTTTGTCACCACGGTGATCTTTCCGCCGCGATCGATGGCCGCCTTCATCATGGCCATGCCGCGCGGGCCGGGAATGAAGTACGGCGACGCGATCTTGACCTCGCGCCGGCCTGAATTGATGACGCCCAGCGCACCCTCGTTCACGCTGCCCGCATAGGCCGCCACAGACGCGCGCGTGATCTTCGCGGGGTCGTCCACGAACAGCGTGAACGGTGCCCAGCGCAGATCGACCTTGCCAGTGGTGAGCTGCTCGCCCACCGGCGACCTGTTCATCACGTCGCGCTGGCGAATCGGCACGTCGGGCTGGGCCTTGGCGGCAATGGCATCGAAGCGCTTCTGCGCCTCGTCCACTGTCATGCGCAGCGGCGCAATGCGCTCGATGGGCCACGCATGCTCGCTGTTCCAGTAGCGGTCGAAGCCCTCGGACATCTGGCGCACCACCGGCCCGCTGGAGAGCACGTCCATGTCGATGAAGTTTGCCGCCGTGCCGCGCATGAAGTATTCGTTGGCAATGTTGCGCCCGCCCGAAACGGCGAAGCTGTTGTCGGCCACCAGCAGCTTGTTGTGCATGCGGTGGTTGATGCGGCCGAAGTCCGCAATCGAGAGCAGGAGCCGCAGCGCGAGCGAGCCGGCCCGCGATGGCAGCGGGTTGAACAGCCGCACCTCCACGTTCGGAAAAGCCGACAGCGTGCCGAACACCTCGTCTTCGCCCGACGTGTAGAGGTCGTCCACCAGGAGGCGCACCCGGACGCCGCGCGACGCCGCGTCGCGCAACTCGCGCAGCAGCAGCAGGCCGACGTCGTCGTTCTGGATCAGGTAGTACTGCACGTCGAGCGACTTCTCGGCGTGCCGCGCCAGCGAAATGCGGGCGTCGAAGGCGAAGGCCGCTTCCGGCAGCAGCCGAAAGCCCGACTGCGGCGCCGCCTCGGGGGCGCCCGCCCGCACCAATTGGCCGAGCGCGGTGCCGGCCACGTCGGTGATGGCCGCGGTCGGCGTGCGCGGCTGCGGCGGCGGCAGGCCCGCGCAACCCACCAGCCACGCCGAAGCCACCGCAACCCACACCAGGGCCGCGAGCCGGCGGATCAGCAAAGTGGCTGTCATGGACCGCACTGTAGCCCGCGGCGAGCACCAGCGGAGCCCTATGATCGACGCCACAAAAAAGGGAAAGAACGCGCGTGCTCAACGGCTTGTGGCTGGGTTTCTTCGGAATGGCGATGCTGGCAGCGCTCGGGCGCTGGCTCGTGGGCGGCGACCCGGCCGTTTTTGCGGCCATCGTCGAAAGCCTGTTCGCCATGGCGCGGCTCGCGGTCGAGGTGATGGTGCTGCTGTTCGGCACGCTCACGCTGTGGCTCGGCTTCTTGCGCATTGCGGAGGCGGCGGGGCTGGTGGGCTGGCTGGCGCGCCTGCTGGGGCCGTTGTTCCGCAGGCTGATGCCGGGCGTGCCCGCGGGCCATCCGGCGCTGGGGCTCATCACCATGAACTTCGCGGCCAACGCGCTCGGGTTGGACAACGCAGCCACGCCCATCGGCCTCAAGGCCATGCGCGAGCTGCAGCGGCTGAACCCCGACCCGGTCACAGCCACCAACGCGCAGATCCTGTTTTTGGTGCTCAACGCATCGTCGCTCACGCTGCTGCCGGTGACCATCTTCATGTACCGCGCGCAGCAGGGCGCGGGCGATCCGACGATGGTGTTTCTGCCCATCTTGCTGGCCACCAGCGCATCGACGCTGGTGGGCCTGCTCTCGGTGGCCGTGGCGCAGCGCCTGCGGCTGTGGGACCCGGTGGTGCTGGCCTACCTGGTGCCGGGCGCGCTGCTGCTCGGCGGCTTCATGGCGCTGTTGGGCACCCTGTCGGCGGCAGCCATTTCTTCGCTCTCGTCGCTCATGGGCAACCTCGCGCTGTTCGGCATCATCATCGTCTTCTTGCTGGCCGGGGCCATTCGCCGCATCAAGGTCTATGAATGCTTTGTCGAAGGCGCAAAGGAAGGCTTCGACATTGCGAAGAACCTGCTGCCCTACCTCGTCGCAATGCTGTGCGCCGTGGGCGTGCTGCGCGCCTCGGGCGCACTCGACTTCGTGCTTGGCGGGCTGCGCTGGCTGGTCGACATGGGCGGCTGGGATTCGCGTTTTGTCGACGCCATGCCCACCGCGCTGGTCAAGCCCTTCTCGGGCAGCGCGGCGCGCGCGATGCTGATCGAAACCATGAAGACACAAGGCGTCGACAGCTTCCCCGCGCTCGTGGCCGCCACCATCCAGGGCAGCACCGAGACCACCTTCTACGTGCTGGCCGTGTACTTCGGCGCCGTGGGCATCCAGCGGGCGCGCCATGCCGTGGCCTGTGCGCTTGTGGCCGAGCTGGCGGGCGTGGTGGCGGCCGTCTCGGTCTGCTACTGGTTCTTCGGCTGAGCAGCATTGCGAGGGTGCTGCCGGTTTAAGCTCGCAGGCCTATGAAGAAAACCTCCGCGTCAAGGTCGCCCGCCGAATCGTCCGCCAATCCGGCGGCATCCGGCGCAGGTGCGCCGGTAGAGGGCACCGAGGCCAAGCGTTCGACCTACCACCACGGCAACCTGCGCGATGCACTGGTGATGCGCGGCATCGAGATCCTCGATGCGCAGGGCCTTGCCGCGCTGAGCCTGCGCCAGGCGGCGCGCGACGTCGGCGTGTCGCAGACGGCGCCGCTGCACCACTTCGAGGGCAAGTCGGGCTACCTCGCGGCCATTGCCGCGCAGGGCTTCCGCATGATGTTCGACCAGCGCATCCGCGCCCTGCGCAGCCTGCACGATCCGCGCGAACGGCTGCTCAGCGTGATGCTCGCCCATCTGCAGTTCTCGATCGAGCGGCCCGCGCTGTTCCAGGTGATGTACGGCCCGGCCATTCCGCAGAAGCTGCAGTTCCCCGACCTGGAGCAGGCCGCCACGCGCTCCTATGGCATTCTGGAAACCTGCGTGGGCGACTACCTGAGCCACCGCAACGTGCCGCTCGCCCGCGTGCGGCCGGCGGCGCTGGCCGCGTGGACGGCCTGCCATGGCCTGGCCACCGTGATGGTCGACCGCCAGAACGCATGGGACATCGTCGGCAAGGACCCGATGAAGATCGGCCACGACGTGTTCTCGATCTTCATCGCGGGGCTGGACTACCAGCCCGCGGCAGCCTAGCCCGGAGCTACCTCGAACAGGCCGGCGGCGCCCATGCCGCCCCCGACGCACATCGTCACCACCACGTACTTCACGCCGCGGCGTCGCCCTTCGTGCAGCGCGTGGCCGGCCATGCGGGCGCCCGACATTCCGAAGGGATGGCCGATAGCGATGGCGCCGCCGTTCACGTTCATGCGGTCGACCGGAATGCCGAGCCGGTCGGCGCAATGGAGCACCTGCACCGCGAAGGCTTCGTTGAGTTCCCAGAGCCCGATGTCGTCCACGGCAAGGCCCGCCTGCCGCAGCAGCCTGGGCACGGCAAAGACCGGGCCGATGCCCATTTCGTCGGGTGCGCAGCCGGCTACCGCGAAGCCGCGGAAGCAGCCCAGCACCGCAATCCCGCGCCGCGACGCCAGATCGGCGTCCATCACCACGCAGGCGGCCGCGCCGTCCGACAGCTGGCTGGCGTTGCCCGCGGTCACGGTGCCGTTCGCGAGCACCGGCTTCAACCCGGCCAGCGTTGCGGCGCTGGTGCCGGCGCGCGGGCCTTCGTCGCGCGCCAGCGTGGCGGCCTCGTCGCGCGCGGAGCCATCGCGCTCGTGGCGTCGCGCGGCGGTGTGGATCGGCACGATCTCGGCGTTGAAGCGGCCCGCCGCTTCTGCCTCTGCCTGGCGCTGCTGGCTCAGCGCCGCATACGCGTCCTGCCGCTCGCGCGAGATGCCGTAGCGCCGCTGCACCACCTCGGCGGTTTCGAGCATCGGCATGTAGACCTGCGGCGCATGCGCGGCCAGCCAGGGCTCTTCGCGCATGAACTGGTTGGTGTGCTCGCGCACGCAGCTGACCGATTCAGTCCCGCCGGCCACCGCCACCTGCAGGCTGCCCGCGCGCACCGCCTGCGCGGCGATGGCGATACTCTGCAGGCCCGACGAACAGTAGCGGTTGACCGTCATGCCCGGCACGCTCTCGGGCAGCCCGGCGGCAAGGGCCGAGATGCGCCCGACGTTGAAGCCGTTGGCGCCTTCGGGAAAGGCGCAGCCGAGGATCACGTCTTCCACCTCGTCGGCGGGAATGCCGGCACGCGCCACCGCATGCCGCACCACGTGGGCGCCGAGCGTGGCGCCATGCGTCAGGTTGAGCGTGCCGCGAAAGGCCTTGCCGATCGGCGTGCGGGCATAGGAAACGATGGCGGCATCACGCATGCTGGGGTTCCGGAAGATCGAAGGGGAATGCAGAAGGCGCCGCTCGGCTTGTGGGCGACGCGCCGCGGTGCAGCGCAAAGGCCTGCAATGCCTGCATGGCTTCGGCCTCGCCGGCAAACACCGCAAAGCCGGCCCGGGCGAAGGCCGCCCGTACATGCGCATGCGGGCTGTAGACCGCCAGCGGCTTGGCCGCGCCATCCACCACCGCCCGGCATTCGCGCACGAAGCGCGCGAGGTCGTAGCTTGGCCCGCCCACCGCCAGCAAGCCCAGGGCGGCGGCGTCCACGGCCGCGTCCTGCAGCACCACCTGCATCACCGCGCCGAGCAATGCCGGTTCGGCCAGCAGCATCGCCGTCAGGTCGACCGGATTGCGGTTGAGCGAAAAATTGGGCAGCAGCTCGGCCAGGCGCTGCTCCGCGTCCGCCGACAGCCGCGCCAGCGGCAGCCCGCGGGCCTGCGCCTCGTCGGCCGCCAGCACGCACGACGCACCGGAGTTGCTGACGACCGCGAGCCGCGGCACCCCGCCCGCGCCGCCGGCACCGGGCGCCGGCCCGAGGTACAGCGGCACCGCGCCGACCAATTCGACAAGGCCGCCCACGGTGCGGCAGCCGTGCGACTCGAACATGACGTCGAGCCCGGCACCGGCCGCCCCGGCCGAGCCCGTATGCAGGTCGGCCGAACGCCTGCCGTGTGCCGAACGCCCGGAGCGCACCGCCAGCACCGCCACGCCGCGCTGGCGCGCCGCTTCGAGCGCCGCGGCCATGCGCACCGGGTCGGGCACATGTTCGACATAGAGCAGCACCAGCCGCACGCCAGGCTGACGCGCCAGTGCATCGACCAGGTCGGCCGTGTCGACATCGGCCTCGTTGCCGGTGGCGGCCACGCAGCGCACGCCCCAGCCCGCTTCGCGCAGCAGCGCATAGGCGGAGACACCGAAGGCGCCGCTTTGCGAGACGATGGCCACCGGCCCGTCGAGCGGCGCATGGTCGCTGTAGATCGATGCGAAGGAGAGCACCGCACCGCTGTCGAAGCTCGCGACACCGATGCTGTTGGGCCCCACCAGGCGCACACCGCCGGCCCGGGCGATGCCGGCCAGGGCTTCCTGCCGGGCGCGGCCCTCGGCGCCGACCTCCGCATAGCCCGAGGCGAACAGCAACGCATGTCCCACGCCCAGCCGCGCGCACTCGGCAAGCTGCTGCTCCGCCTGGTCGGCACCGATGCAAAGCACCACCGCATCGGGCACCTCGGGCAGCTGATCGAGCGCCGCGTAGGCCTGCAGGCCCTGCACCTCGCCGGCGCGCGGATGAACCGGATAGATGCGGCCGCCGAAACCTTGTTCCAGCAGGTAGCGGATCGGGCGGCCGCCGACCTTGTGCGGGTTGTCGGACGCGCCGACCACCGCCACCGAACGAGGCGCCAGCAGCCGGTCGAGCGAGGGCCGCACCCGCGCCGGCACGGCTTGCGCCAGCGCCTTCAGCTGCGCCTTGAGCAGCTTGCCGGTGGGACTGGCGGGCAGCTGCGCCATCACGTGCACTTCGGCCGGCACCTTGTAGGGCGCCAGGCGTTCGCGCAAAAAGGCGCAGAGCCGCGCGGCGTCGATGCTGCGGCCCTGCAGCGGCTCGACGAAGGCGACGATCTCCTCGTCGCCCGGCACGCTGCGCCCGACCACCGCGCACTGCGCCACTTCCGCGAAGGCCGCGATCGCCTTCTCCACCTCGGCCGGGTACACGTTGAAGCCGCCGCGGATGATCATCTCCTTGCTGCGGCCCACGATGGAAAGGTCGCCGGCCGGCCCGAAGACGCCGATGTCGCCGGTGTGCAACCAGCCCTCGACATCGACCGCAGTGCGCGTTTGCGCCGGATCGCGAAAGTAGCCTTTCATCACGTTGGGCCCGCGGATCAGTACCTCGCCCCGCTCGCCGCGTGCGACCGGCCGTCCGTCTGCATCTGCGAGCACCACCTCCACGCCCGGAATCGGCCAGCCGGCGGTCACGTCCGCGGGCGGCGGATGGCCGAAGGTGCGGGTTGCCGCCGGTGCCGACTCGGTCAGGCCGTAGCCGTGGTGCAGCGGCAGGCCGAGCAGCGCCTCGGTCTGCGCCTTGCGCGTGGCGTCGACCAGCGAGCCGCCGATATAGGCCATGCGCAGCCGGTTGGGGGTCAACGGGCGGCCCTGCTGCTGCGACCATTCGTGCAGCCGCGCGTACATCGCGGGCACGCCCTGGAACACCGTCACCTGTCCACTGGTGATCGCCTCGGCCAGCAGCCCGGCCGAGAAGCGGCCCACCAGGCGCAGCGTGGCTCCCGCGCGCAGCCCGCACAGCAGCGCGGAGATCAGCCCGAACGAATGCGAGATCGGCAGCGCGTGGAAGATCACGTCGTCCGGCAGCAGCACCTGCTGCACCATCGAGGCACGGGTGACGAAGTCAAGGTTGCCGTGGGTCAGCATCACGCCCTTGGGCAGGCCGGTGCTGCCCGAGGTGTAGATCATCAGGGCGACGTCGCCAGACGCATCTTCGGCCGCCGTGCCCGGGCCTTCGCAGCGCTGCAGGCGCCCTCCCGGCGCGCAGGCGAGCACGCCGGCGGCACCACGGCGTCCGGCGTGGGCCAGCGCGTCGCCCGATGCGCCGGCCGCAAAGTACACGAGCCGGGGCTCGCAGTGCGCGCAGATCGCATCGATCTCGCCGCCCGACATGCGGGCATTGAGCGGCACCGCCCAGCCGCCGGCGCGAATGGCGCCGAGCAGCACCACCACCATGTCTTCGCTGTTCTCGCCTACCAGCACCATGCGCTGACCCGGCGCGAGGCCGGCCTCGGTAAGCGCAGCCGCCGCTTCTTCGATGCGCGCGGCCAGCTGCCCGTACGACAGCGCGCGCCCGTCCTCCAGCACCAGCGCGGCGTGATTGCTGCGGCCCGCTGCAACCACCTCGTCGACGATCCGGTCGATCCTCATGAATCGCCCCGGGGCGCGGCATCCGGCCCAGCCGCTTCGCGCAGTGCCCGGTCGCGTGCGTCCTGCCCCCGTATCGCCTCCCGCATGCCGCGCCAAGCCTCGTCGTCCAGGTCGGCCAGTTCGGTGAAGGACGCGCCGTTCTGCCGATGGCCCGCGCCGTCGATCGCAATGGTCTCGCCCGTGATCCACTCGACGCCATCGGCCATCAGGAACACTGCCAGGTTCTGCAGCTCGGGCATGCGGCCCAGCCGGTTCATCGGGTTGCGCACCGCGCCGTCTTCCCAGGCCGCCTTGGGGCTGAGGCGGCTGTTCGCGCCCTCGGTCGGAAAGATGCCCGGTGCGATGGCGTTCAGCCGGATGCCGTAGCGGCCCCACTCGATGGCGAGCGACTTGGTCATCACGTCCACACCGGCCTTGCTCATGGCCGACGGAACCACGAAGGGCGCGCCGGTGCGCACCCAGGTCACGACGATGGAGATCACCGAGCCCTTGTGGCCGGTGGCGATCCAGCGCCGCCCGACGTGGTGGGTGACGTAGTAAGTGCCGTGCAGCACGATGTTGGCCACGGCGTCGAAGCCGCGCGGCGACACGTCCTGCGTGCGGCTGACGAAGTTGCCGGCCGCGTTGTTGACCAACCCGTCGAGCGGGCCGTGCTCGGTCCAGATGCGCTCGACCATGGCATCGACGGCATCGGCATGGCGGATGTCCACCGCATGCGCGCGCACCACGCCGCCGTGGCGCTCGGTGAGTTCGGCGGCGGTGGCGTCGAGCATCGGCTGGCGGCGGCCGCAGATATGGACCTCGGCGCCCAATTGCAGGTAGCGCTCGGCGATCTCGCGGCCGAGGCCCGAGCCGCCGCCGGTCACGAGGATGCGCTTGCCGCGCAAAAGATTGGCTTCGAACATAAGCTGGGTTCCGATGAGGTGCGGGACTATTCGAGGACGATGTGCTTGGCGCGGATCAGCGGCGCCCAGCGCTCACGCTCGCGGCCGATGTAGGTGTTGAACTCGGCCGCCGTGAGCGCCGGCGGCACCACCAGCCCGAGCGCCTCGAACTGGTCGCGGAAGCTGCGGTCGGCCACCGCGTGTCCCGCAGAGGCGTTCAGGCGGCTCACCACGTCAGCCGGCGCGTTGCGGGGCAGCATGAGGCCGAACCAGGTGGTGACCTCGTAGTCGGGATAACCGCTTTCCGCGACCGTCGGCACCTCCGGCAGGGCCGGCAGCCGTTCGCGGGTGGTAACCGCCAGCGGACGCAGCTTGCCGCCGCGCACCAGGCCCATGGCACTGCCCGTGGAGTCGGCAAAGAACTGGATATCGCCGGCCATCAATGCGGCCTGGGCCGGTGCGCTGCCGTTGTAGGGCACATGCACCAGCGAAACACCGGTGGCGCTTTGCAGCAGTTCGACGGCCAGGTGCAACGAACTGCCGGTGCCCGTGGATGCGTAGTTGAGCTTGCCCGGGTTCGCCTTCGCGTCGGCGACCAGGTCGCGCAGCGTGCGGTGCGGCGAGCTGTTGCCGACCAGCATCACCATTGGCGTGACCGCGATACGAGCTACGGGCTGCAGCTCCTTCTCGGGGTTGTAAGACAGCTTGGGATAGAGCAGCGGGTTGAGCACCGCAGTGGCGCCGGTGGCAAACAGCACCGTGTAGCCGTCAGGCTCGGCGGAGGCCACCAGTCGTGCGCCCAGCGCGGTGTTGGCGCCCGGCTTGTTGTCCACGATCACGGGCTGGCCCAGGTCCTTGCGCATGCGCTCGGCCAACGCCCGAGCCAGCACATCGCTGATGCCCCCGGGGGTGTAGGGCACAACCAGCCGAATTGGCCGGTCCGGGTAGGCGGCGGCGGCCGCAGCGGCGGCGCTGAAGAGCGCAAGCATGGCAAACGGCGCCCACTGCCGCAGGAACCGAGAGAGTTGTCGTCCGAGCATGTCGTCTCCTTTTTCTGGCTCGCCACCGGGCGGTGGCAGGGCGCAATTTAATCTTATCAGTGTTAAGTTAATAAGAAAACATAAGAGCTTTCCCTATACGTTTCTGTCCGTACAGCATCGGGCTCATCGGAATATGAATCTGATCGTCAACAAGATCAGCGGCACCCGGAAGCGCCGTTCGGCGGTCCTCGCGGCCTTCGGCCAGAATAGAGCGGCGTCATCCTGCGCACTCTCTGGCTTTTTCGTGAACGCTCCCGCCCAGGCGCAACCGCCTTCCTTCTCGACCGAAGAATTCCGCAGCGCGCTCGGCATGTTTGCCACGGGCGTGACCATCGTCACCGCGCGTTCGGCCGACGGCGTGCTGGTCGGCCTCACGGCGAACTCGTTCAACTCGGTGTCGCTTGCGCCGCCGCTGGTGCTGTGGAGCCTGGCGCGCGCCGCGGGCTCGATGCCGGCGCTCAGCACCGGCTCGCACTACGCCATCAACATCCTGGCGGCCAACCAGAAGGAATTGGCCGAGCGCTTCGCCACCAAGAACATCGACCGCTGGGCCGACGTGGCCTTTACCGAAGGCCTTGGCGGTGCGCCGGTGCTGGCAGGTGCGGCGGCCAGCTTCGAGTGCTTCAACCGCAGCCGCTACGACGAAGGCGACCACGTGATCTTCGTCGGCGAAGTGGAGCGCTGCACGCACAACGCGGGCGCCTCGCCGCTGCTGTTCCACGGCGGGCGCTTCTACACCGAGCATCCGCTCTGACCCGACGAATGATCCAGCGCAAGACCCACCTCGACTCCCTCGCCATTGGCCTTCTCATCGCATGCTGCGCGTTCTGGGGGCTGCAGCAGATTCTCATCAAGACCACCGTTACCGAAGTGCCGCCGCTCTGGCAGGCCTCCATCCGCATGGCGGGTGCCGTGGCGCTGCTGTGGCTCTGGTGCGTATCGCGGCGGGTGCCGCTTTTCGAGCGGGACGGCACGCTGCCCGGGGGCCTCCTGGTGGGGCTGCTGTTCGCGGGCGAGTTCGCCTGCATCTACCTGGGCCTGCAGCACACCTCGGCCTCGCGGCTCACGGTGTTCCTGTACACCGCGCCGTTCTGGGTGTCGCTGCTGCTGCCGCGCTGGGTGCCGGCCGAACGCCTGCGGGGCTTGCAATGGCTGGGCCTCGTCATCGCGTTCGCAGCCGTGGTGTTCGCGTTCAGCGAGGGCTTCGGGCACTCGAGCTCCAACCAGTTGCTGGGCGATGCGATGGGGCTCGTGGGCGGCATGCTCTGGGGCCTGACCACGCTGGCGCTGCGCACCACGCGGCTTGCCACCGCGAGCGCCGAGAAGGCCTTGTTCTATCAAGTCGGCGTGACCGCGGCGGTGTGCCCGGTGATCTCGCTGGTGCTGGGTGAAAAGTGGGGCTTCTCGTACTCGGCCTGGGCGTGGACCTCGATCGGCCTGCAGACCGTGATCGGCGCATTCGCGAGCTATCTCACCTGGATGTGGCTGCTGCGGCACTATCCCGCCACGCAGATGTCGTCGTTCAGCTTTCTGACGCCGCTGTTCGCGCTGGTGTTCGGCGTGGTGCTGCTCAGCGAGCCGCTCACGCTGCAGCTCATGCTGGCGCTGGCGGGTGTCGCCCTGGGCATCGTGCTGGTCAACCGGCGAAAGGCGCGGCCATGAAGGGCTCAGACTTCCAGCCGGTGCTCGACGACATCGTCGCCACGCTGCGGCCATTGCTGGGCACGGCCGGCACGGTGGCCAGCTACATTCCGGCGCTGGCGTGCGTCGATGCGCGCCAGCTCGGCATTGCACTGCGCACCTGCCAGGGCGCCGAGGCCTATGCGGGCGATGCCGAAACTCCGTTCTCGATCCAGAGCGTGTCCAAGCTCTTCACGCTCACGCTCGCCATGCAGCGCATGGGCGACGCGCTGTGGGAGCGCATCGGACGCGAGCCCTCGGGCAACCCCTTCAACTCGCTGGTGCAGCTGGAAAACGAGCACGGCAAGCCGCGCAATCCGTTCATCAATGCGGGCGCCATTGCAGTGGCCGACCGCCTGGTGAGCCAGGCGCTTGCCGCCGGCGGCAGCGCCAAGGCCGACATTCTTGCGTTGATGGGCAACCTGTGCGGGGAGCCGATTGCATTCGACGACGAGGTGGCGCGCTCCGAGGCAGCCACGGGCTTTCGCAACATCGCGCTGGCCAACTTCATGAAGAGCTTCGGCAAGATCGACAACGACGTGGCCGATGTGCTGGACACCTACTTTCATCAGTGCGCGCTGCGGATGAACTGCCGCCAGCTCGCACGGGCGGCGGCGTTCCTGTGCCGCGACGGCGCGCATCCGATCGACGGCCAGGCCGATGTAACCGGCGAGCGGCAGGCGCGGCGCATCAATTCGCTGATGCTCACCTGCGGAACCTACGACGCCGCTGGCGACGTGGCGTTCTCGATCGGCCTGCCCTGCAAGAGCGGCGTGGGCGGAGGCATCGTGGCCGTGGTGCCCGACCGGCTCACGCTGTGCGTCTGGTCTCCTGCGCTGGACGCCACGGGCAACTCGCTGCTCGGCATGAAGGCGCTGGAGCTCTTCGTCGCGCGCACCGGGCTGTCGGTCTTCTGAGCGCCCGTTCGCTGGCGCGCAGGCGAAAATGGGCCGCGCACGAATCCACGCCCTCACAAGCATCCGAATGACCGAAGCCACAGATTCCACCGACTCCGACGACACCCTCCCCCTTCAGGAAGCCCGCCTCTGGCGCGACGGCCAGTGGACCGCCCGCGTGATCAAGAACGAGGAAGACGACGGCTGGGCCGTCGAGATGACCCGCCACGGCGACCCGGAACCTGCGCTGGTCGGCCCGTGGACCATGGGCCGCGACAAGAAGAACCCCAAGCCGCTCGACGGGCCCGCCTTCTCCACGCTGGTGAAGACCGCCGCCGAAGTCATTCGCCGCCATGAGCAGCAGCTCCACGCCACGCTCAACAAGAGCGTGACCGTCACCGCCCGCAACGACCAGCGCGTGCGCGTGTCGCTCGCCATCGTGCCCGACGAAGACAGCCCCTCCGCCACGCTCACCGCGCACGACGATGTGGACGACACCGAGCTTGCCAGCGTCAACGTCTCGCCCGCCTTCAGGCTCACCATCTCAAGCGCCACGGCCTGGATCGAATCGGACTACGCACGCCCGCGCTGAAGGCCGCCGCAATCAGCGAAATGACGTATGGGCAGCCCCCGCTGAGTTGAGAACAATCGGCTTCGACGACACCCACCGCCGCACCGCAAAAAAGCCCGAGCCGGATGAACACCGGGCCGGGCTTTTTTTCTTGTTTCTCAACCATCCTTCAGGAGCAGCGTCATGCGACATGGTGATATTTCGAGCAGCAGCGATTGCGTGGGCGTCGCGGTCGTCAACTACAAGATGCCCCGCCTGCACACCAAGGCCGAGGTGCTGGACAACGCCCGCAAGATCGGCGAAATGCTGGTCGGCATGAAGAAGGGGCTGCCGGGCATGGACCTGGTGATCTTTCCCGAATATTCCACGCACGGGATCATGTACGACGCGAAGGAGATGTACGACACCGCCGCCACCGTGCCCGGGGAAGAGACCGCCATCTTTGCCGACGCCTGCCGGCGCGCCAACGTGTGGGGCGTGTTCTCGCTGACCGGCGAGCGCCATGAGCAGCATCCGGACAAGGCGCCCTACAACACGCTGATCCTCATGAACAACCAGGGAGAGATCGTCCAGAAGTACCGCAAGATCATGCCGTGGGTGCCCATCGAGGGCTGGTACCCGGGCGACCGCACCTACGTGAGCGACGGCCCCAAGGGCATGAAGATCAGCCTCATCGTCTGCGACGATGGCAACTACCCCGAGATCTGGCGCGACTGCACCATGCGCGGCGCCGAGCTCGTCATTCGCTGCCAGGGCTACATGTACCCGGCCAAGGAGCAGCAGATCCTTGTGTCCAAGGCCATGGCCTTCATGAACAACACCTACGTGGCGGTGGCCAACGCGGCGGGGTTCGACGGCGTGTACTCGTACTTCGGCCACTCGGCCATCATCGGCTTCGACGGCCGCACGCTCGGCGAATGCGGCGAGGAAGAAATGGGCATCAACTACGCCGAGCTGTCCATGGGGCTGATCCGCGACGCGCGCAAGAACGGCCAGTCGCAGAACCACCTGTTCAAGCTCATGCACCGCGGCTACACCGGCGTCATCAATTCGGGCGACGGCGACAAGGGCGTGGCCGAATGCCCGTTCGACTTCTACAAGCAGTGGATCGAAGACCCCGAAGCGGCGCGCAAGCAGGTGGAGTCGTTCACGCGCAGCACCATCGGCACCGCCGAATGCCCGATCGAAGGCCTTCCGAACGAAGCCACGCGCAGCTGAAATCAGAGCTGGCGAAACTCCGTCAGCACCTTCAACACGCTCAGCGTGGCGCCGTCGAGCGTGGCGCGCTGGCGGTGTGCAATGCCGAGCCGGCGCGTGAGCCTGGGCGTGACCGGCAGGATCTGCATGCGCTCGTTCAGCGCCGCGTCGGTGGTTTGCTGCAGCGGCAACAGCGCGGCGCCATAGCCGGCCGCCACCAGGCTGCGGATGGCCGCGTCGTAGTTCAACTCGATGCGCGCGCGCGGCGCGAAGCCCGCCGCCGCAAACCACTCCATGGTGAGCCGGTACATGTGCGTGGTGGCCTCGTTGAAGATCAGCGGCTGCGCCGCCAGCCATGCGGGCGAGACGCGCTTGGGCGCCTTCCAGCGCTGCGGCACGAAGGCCATCATGGGCTGGTCCCGCCATGGCGTCACGACCAGCTCGCGCAGCGGCGGCTGCGGTACCGCCACCAAGCCAATATCGAGCGTGCCCGCTGCCAGCCGGGACATTGCGTCGTTCGAGCCGAGGATGCTCACCTCCACGTCGATACCCGAATGCCCCACGCCCAATGCCTCGAGCACCTGCGGCAGCAGGTCGACCACCACGCCCGTGGACGTGCCCAGGCGGACGCGGCCGGTGCGGCCCTCGGCCTGGCGCTTGACGGCTTCGATGGCATCGTCGGTATCGCGCAGCAGCTTGCGGCCGCGCTCGACCAATGCCGCGCCAGCCGCGGTGGGCGTGACGCGGCGGTTGCCGCGCACCACCAGAGACGTGCCCAGCCGCGATTCGAGTTCGCTGATGTGCAGGCTTACCGTGGGCTGCGCAAGATGCAGCGCACTGGCCGCCGCAGAGAAAGTGCCAAGGTCCGCAATCGCGATGAGCGTGCGAAGCTGGTCGAGGTTGAGTTGTCGCATCAGGAATGCTGATTGGAAGTGTCAGAAATCTCAACTTCCACAATAGCATGCCTCGCCGCAAGATCAGTGCTCCCAACAAGGAGCCCATCGTGACAGCGCCAACGCACTCGCCCTTTCATCAACGCCTGATGCACGCCCTGCGCAGTTGGCGCCGCCGTGCCGCGGAGCACCGCCGCAGCCGCGCCGACTCGCAGCATCTGGCCAGCATGAGCGACCATGAGCTGCGAGACCTGGGCCTCGGGCGCAGCCAGGTCCAAGCGCTGATCGAGCGAGACAAGTACTGAAAGAAAACGGCCTCGACCTTCAGACGTTCTCGCGCAATTTGAGGTTCAATCCGGGGCGTGCCCAAACCCGCTACACCCGCCCCGCTTTCCATCGAACTCACCTCGCCGCAATCGGTGAACGGCCGCCGCGCGTCCTTCCAGTCGCTCTGGCTGCTCGCGCGCATGAAGCACGCGCACGATGCCGAAGGCGGCATCGTGCGGCTCTCGGACCTCCGCGGCGAAGTCACCGGCGCGAGCACGCTGCGCATGGTGGTGAGCCGGGCCTTCCGCGACTTCAAGGCGTGGAACATCGAAGTTGGCTGGGGTGAGGACACGCAGCGCGAGCCGCGCTTCTTGAACGACGAACGGCGCAGCCAAGGGCCCTTCTGGTTGCCCGCGGCGGAGGCGAAGCGTGTACGCCTGCTGGCGGGTGGCCGCGCCGCCACGGCGGCCGAGGTGGCCTCTTTTCTTGGGCTGCGCTCGCGCAAGACAAGTTCAACGGCGATCAGCTCGCCGATGGCGCCCGATGCGGTGCACCTGCAAGACGCCGCGTTCTGGAAGCAGCTGGTCGCCTCGCAGCAGGCGGCGCGGCAAGGCCGGCTGATGGCGCCCGTGGCAGGCGGCAGCACGCCTGGCCAACCGGCCAGCGCACTCGAATCCGTCCGCCTGGCCGGAACGCTGGCCGCCACGGACTTCCAGCGCGCGCTGGTCACGCTCAGCGAGGCCATGCTCTGGCGCCGGCTTGGCGACAACGAACAGGCGCGCCGCCGGCTGCAGGCGCTCAAGAAGCAGCGCCTCGCGCACCATGTGGCGGGCAACGACTATCTGGGTGCGATGGAATGCATCGTCTCGGCGTGGTGCGCCTACACCGCGCGCGACCTGCCGTTGGCCGAATCGCTGCTGGGCGGCATGGCCCGCGACGCGGCGCGCGGCCTGGTGCTGCGGCACCACCCCGACGTGCGCTTCGAGTGGTGCAACTTATGGGCGCTGGTGTGCCGCTCGCGCGCGCTGGGGCTTGCCGCCGACGACAAACCCGCCGCCGCTGCACTGGCGGAAGAGGCATTGCGCCGCTTCGGTGAGGCGCTGGCCGCGGCCTTCGAGTCGCATTCCTTCGACGCGGCGCAGCACGTGGCCGCCAACATGGGCATGGCCGCGTGGCTGTTCGACCGCGTCGGCCTCTCCGACCTGCCGGCCCTTGCGCATGACGGCAATGCCGACACCACGCGCCGCGCCGTGCAGTGGATTGCCTTCAGCGAATGGCTCTGCGGCCACACCGACGGGCAGGGCCGCTCGGCGTGGAACGCGATCTACCTGATGCGCATCGCGCGCGGCCATTGCCGCCCCGAGCCGCAACCCACGCTCGCGCAATTCCGTGCGCAGAAGCCGCTGGACCCGACCGCAATATCGAAGCTCGCCGGACCGCTTGCGGATGCGTTCGATGCGGCGCACTGGCCTGCGCGGTGGGTCGATGTGGCACAGGCGCGGCTGGCCGATCACCTGGCCGGACGCCGTCGCTATCCGGGCCTGCAGCATTGCAGCCTGCTCTTCGAGCACGCCTGGTATGCGGCGCATGCAGGCGATCTGAAAGCGGCCGGGCAGTCCCTGGATCTGCTGCGCGAAGCGTTGCCCCAACTCGTGCCGAGCGACCGCGCCTATTTCACCGAGTCATGGAATGACACGCTGCCGGCCGAGCTGGTTTTAGAGACAAAGCCGCCGCGCCGGCCCGCGGCGCGGAAGAAGGCTGTTCGAAAATCCGCCTAGCTCAGCTAGCCGGCATTTGCCAACACATGGCGCACGCGCTCGCGCAGCACCGGCAGCACGTCGCGCTCGAACCACGGATGGTGCTTGAACCAGCCCGTGTTGCGCGGCGACGGATGCGGCAGCGGAATGAAGCGCGGTGCGTATTCCGCAAAGGCTTCGACGGTTTCGGTCACGCCGCCCTTGCTGGCGCTGCCGAGGAAGTGGCGCTGCGCATACTGGCCGATGAGCAGTGTCAGTTCGATCTCCTTCATCTGCGCAAGCAGGCGCTCATGCCATAGCGCGGCGCATTCCTTGCGCGGAGGCAGGTCGCCGCTGCTGCCGCGGCCCGGGTAGCAATAGCCCATCGGCATGATTGCCACGCGCGACGCGTCGTAAAACACTTCGCGGTCGATGCCGAGCCAGCGGCGCAACTGCTCGCCGCTCTTGTCGTTCCACGGCACGCCGGTGGTGTGCACCGTCAGGCTCGGCGCCTGGCCGACGATCAGCAGCCGCGCACTGGCACTGGCCTGCACCACCGGCCGCGGCCCCAGCGGCAGGTAAGCCACGCAGGCCTTGCAGCTGCGGATTTCCGCAAGCAGCGTATCCATCGTCGGTTGACCCGGCTCGAAGCTTTTCCTCGCCTACCTCTTTCCGAACGGACGAAAGAAACCGTCGAGTTCGCTGCCCATGGCGGCGCCCGCAAAACCGTCGAAGCGCCCCTCTTCCGCCAGCGTGCGCGCGGCGCGCATGAACCCGCCCCAGGCCGCGCGCGCGAGCGCGCCGCCCACGCTCACGCGCCGCACACCCAGTTCGGCGATGTCCTGCATGGTGAGCTCGCTGGTCGATCCGACCAGCAGGTTGACCGGTTTCGGCGCCACGGCCGCAACCACTGCGGCGATCTGCTCGCGCGTCTTGATGCCGGGTGCGTAGAGGCAATCGGCGCCGGCTTCGGCATAGGCCTTGAGCCGCGCGATGGTGTCGTCCAGGTCGGGCCGGCCCGCGAAGAAATTCTCGGCGCGGCCCACCAGCAAGGTGTCGCCGCCCGCCGCATCGATGGCTTGGCGCGCGGCGCGCAGCCGCTCAACGGCCACGTCGATCGGGAAAAGCGGGCTCGCGGCATCGCCGGTCGAATCCTCGATCGAAAGGCCGGCCACGCCGGTCTCGACCGCAAGCCCCACGCTCTCGGCAACGCCCTGCGCATCGGCGGCAAAGCCGTTCTCGAAATCGGCGTTCACCGGCAGGTCGGTGGCCGCGACCAGCTCGCGCAGATGGTCCAAGATCAGCCCGCGATCCAGCGCGCCATCGGCCCTGCCGTGCGACCATGCAAAGCCCGAGCTGGTGGTGGCCAGTGCCTTGAAGCCCAGGCCTTCGAGGTAGCGCGCGCTGCCCGTGTCCCAGGGGTTGGGAATGACGAAGCAGCCCTGTTCATGAAGGGCGCGGAAGTCGGCGCGTTTTTGCGCGATGGTGCGGGTCATCGAAGCCTCGTCTTTCTTTCTTGCATGCGAAAGACGGAGTTTTAACGCAACAGCGCCGACATTGCGCACTCGCGCCTTTCGGTGTTCTGATCGGTCCCCATGCAACACGTCATCCTTCTTTTCATCCACCTCCTGGCCGCCGCCTTCTGGGTCGGCGGCATGGCCACCCTGCACTTTGCGGTGCGCCCCGCCGCTGTCGCCACGCTCGAGCCGCCGCTGCGCCTGCGCATGATGGCCGCGGCGCTGCGGCGCTTCTTCGTCGGCGTGGATGCGGCGGTCACGCTGCTGTTCGTGACCGGCGTGACGATGATCCTGCTGATGGGCGGTTTCCGCGGCGTGCACTGGCGGGTCGAGGCGATGATGGGCATTGCCATCGTCATGGCCGGCATTTACGTGTACATCCGCGCGTCGGTGTTCAGGGCGCTGCGTCGCGCGGTCGACGAGAGCGCCTGGCCCGTGGCGGCCGGGCGGCTCGACATGGTGCGCAAGCTGGTGAGCCTGAACCTCGCGCTCGGCGTGGTGGTATTCGGCGTGGCGATCGTTGGGCGTGCCGGCTAGCTGTTGCCCGGGTCCAATTCGATCCGCGGCTCGCTGGTACAAAGAACGGAGACGCAGTCAGTGAATCCGGCCACCAGGTATTCCTGAACACCGGGATAGAACAACCCCACGCAACTGCCGGAGCGCGCCGACTCCTGTGACAGCCAACCACCCGATCGAATCGAATAAACCCATCCGTTCGGCAGGGAACAGGCGGGCCAGTATTCGCCCAGGTCGCGCTCGTCCATGACCCGATAGGCCACGACGTCGTCGAACCTGACCCTGATCGACGTATCGCTTTTTACATCCTGGGCCACGACTGTGAGTTGCCGCAGCGCGTAGTCGACACGCACGATCTCCCAGGCACCCTGGTCATCGAATACGGTCGGCACAGCGACCGCCTCGACCTTTTCCATCTGAGTCATCGCCCGGGATTCCTTATTGGCGCTCGCCCAACACCGCGCCGTCCACCGGCTTCAGCAGCCACTGTGCGATGTCCTCGCCCAGCTTGTAGGTCACGACACCGACCATGCTGCAGGTGCTGCGCGGCATGCCGAAGTAGATGAACATCTGGCGCTGCGCGGTGAACTTCGCGGGCGCGTCGCCCTGGCGCTCCAGCGTGCCGCGCAGCTGAACGATCTTTGGGCCGCCGTAGAGGCCGCCCGCGTTCGCCAGCAGGTCGGTAATTTCCAGCTTCAGCACGGGCGCGGCCTGCGCGTTGGCGGGTGCCGGCGGCGCGAGCAGAAATTCGTAGGGCTCAAGCAGCTGATCCTGCACGGCTTGCCGCAGCGAGGCAGGCACATCGCACGCGTCGTCGGCCTTCGACAGTTGCACGCCCTTGGTGGTGGTGCCGTAGGCGATGGCGGGCATGACGACGCTGTTGCGCGGCGTGGCGGTCGCGGGTGGTGGCTCGGGCGTGGCCGGTTGGCGCGAGCCGCAGGCGGCCAGCAGTGTGGCGACGGCCAGCGCGGACATGGCGACGGAAAGTCGCGCGGTGGCACGCGCGGCAGATGAATGTTCAGACATTGAAAAGCTCCCTTGAAGAATCGTTGTGTGCGCGATGGCGCGCGCCGATTCTCCGCGAAGCTCAAGGGGCGGAGCGGTAACCTAGGTGCGGGTGCATTCGGGGCGTGTGCAACGCACCCGCTGGCGGGGTGCCTTGCGCAGCGAAATAAAGGAGGAGGCCGCAGGCCGGGGGACATTTGCGGAGAAAGGTACCCCGTCGGCGGGAGCGCCGCCCTGAACGAACAGCAGCGCCGACCCTGAAACCGCGGCAAACAGAATCAGCCCGCCGCACCCTTGAGTTCGATGCCGTTGCCGTCAGGATCGGTGATGTAGATCGAAGGCCCGTCGCCTTCGGCGCCGAAGTTGTTCTGCACCTCGCCGTTCACCGGCACGCCGTGCCGTGCCATCAACGCGCGGATCGCCGCTTCGTCGAAGGGCTCGACGCGCAGGCAGATGTGGTCGACGTTGCGGCCTTCCTTGCCGGCCATCGCGCCGCCCTGTTTGCCGAGCGGGCCGTCGAGCGTGACAAGGTCGATGAGGTTGGTGCCGGCGCGCAGGTGCACGAGCCCGAGGTGTTCGCGGCGCCTCTCGACCGCGCAACCGAGCACGTCGCGGTAGAAGGCAATGGCGCGCTCGGCGTCCTCCACGCGCAGCACGACGTGGTCGATGCGCAGCACCGAGAACGGAAGGCTGTGCGTCGGGTCCGTCATGGCTTGCTCTCCTTGTTCGCTTTCTTCTTAGACCACGCCCGCCGCGCGCAGGGTGTCGAAGCGCGCGGCGTCGATGCCGAACTCCGCCAGCACCTCGCGCGTGTGTTGCCCGAGCGCCGGCGGTGCGTGGCGCAGCACGGGAGGCGTGGCCGTCAGGCGCAGAGGGCTCGCCACGCCGGTGATGCTTTCAATGCCGTCGCCCGCACCGCGCGGCAGCGTCACGGCCAGGCCGCGGGCCTTGACCTGTGCATCGTCGAAGGCCTGCGCAATGTCGTTGATCGGGCCGCAGGGCACGGCCTTGTCTTCGAGCAGCGTGACCCAATCGGCCGTGGTGCGGGTGCGGGTGAGCTCTTCCATCATCGGAATGAGCACGCCGCGGTGCTTCACGCGCAGCGTGTTGGTGGCAAAGCGCGCATCGGCCGCCCACTCGGGGTGGCCGGCCGCCTCGCAGAAGCGCGCGAACTGGCCGTTGTTGCCGATGGCGAGCAGCATCGAACCGTCGAGCGTGGGAAAGTCTTGATAAGGCGCAAGGCTCGGGTGCGTGTTGCCCTGGCGCTGCGGCGCCTTGCCGGTGTTGAGAAAGGCGCTCGCTTGGTTGGCGAGGATGGCCATGCCCACGTCGAGCAGCGCCATGTCGATGTGCTGGCCTTCGCCGGTGCGGTCGCGCACCTGCAATGCGGCCAGGATGGCTGTGCTCGCGTACACGCCGGTGAACAGGTCGGTAAGAGCCACGCCCACGCGCAGCGGGCCGCCACCGGGCTCGCCGTCGGGGCGGCCGGTGATGCTCATCATGCCGGTCATGGCCTGGATCATCAGGTCGTAACCCGCCCGCTCGGCATAAGGGCCGTTGTGGCCGAAGCCGGTCACGCTGCAGTAGATGAGCCGCGGGTTGGCCGCGCGAAGGCTCTTGTGGTCGAGGCCGTATTGCTCGAGGCCGCCGGTCTTGAAGTTCTCGACCACGATGTCGGCCTGCTCCGCCATCTGCTTGAGCAGCGCCTGCCCGTCGGGCGTGGCCATGTCGACCGTGACCGAGCGCTTGTTGCGGTTGCAGGCCGTGAAGTAGCTGGCCTGGTCGGTGTCGTTGCCGTTCGCGTCCTTGATGAACGGCGGGCCCCAGGTGCGCGTGTCGTCGCCCACGCCGGGGCGCTCGATCTTGATGACATCGGCGCCGAGGTCCGCGAGGATCTGCGTGCACCACGGGCCCGCGAGCACGCGGGACAGATCGAGGACCTTGATGCCGTCCAGGGCTGCGGGCTTGGCCATGCGTGTTTAGTTCGCGAAAGCCGCAATGCCGGTGATCGCGCGGCCCAGGATGAGCGCGTGGATGTCGTGGGTGCCTTCGTAGGTGTTCACCACTTCGAGGTTCACCAGGTGGCGCGCCACGCCGAATTCGTCGCTGATGCCGTTGCCGCCCATCATGTCGCGTGCCAGGCGGGCAATGTCGAGCGCCTTGCCGCAGTTGTTGCGCTTCATGATCGAGGTGATCTCGACCGAAGCCGTGCCTTCGTCCTTCATGCGGCCCAGGCGGAGGCTCCCTTGCAGGCCCAGGGTGATCTCGGTCTGCATGTCGGCCAGCTTCTTCTGGATGAGCTGGTTGGCCGCGAGCGGGCGGCCGAATTGCTTGCGGTCCAGCGTGTACTGGCGAGCGCGGTGCCAGCAGTCTTCGGCGGCGCCGAGTGCGCCCCACGAGATGCCGTAGCGCGCGCTGTTCAGGCAGGTGAACGGGCCCTTGAGGCCCTGCACTTCAGGGAACGCGTTTTCTTCAGGGCAGAACACGCCGTCCATCACGATCTCGCCGGTGATGCTGGCGCGCAGGCCGACCTTGCCGTGGATCGCAGGAGCCGAGAGGCCCTTCATGCCCTTTTCGAGCACAAAGCCGCGGATCGGGCCCACGGTGCCGCTTTCGCTGACTTCCTTGGCCCACACCACGAACACGTCGGCTATGGGCGAGTTGCTGATCCACATCTTGGCGCCGCTGAGCGAGTAGCCGCCCGGCACCTTCTTGGCGCGGGTGACCATGCTGCCGGGGTCGGAGCCGTGGTCGGGTTCGGTCAGGCCGAAGCAGCCGATCCATTCGCCGGTGGCGAGCTTGGGCAGGAACTTCTGCTTTTGCGCTTCGGTGCCGAATTCGAAGATGGGCACCATGACCAGCGAGCTCTGCACGCTGGCCATCGAGCGGTAGCCCGAATCGACGCGCTCGACTTCGCGGGCGATCAGGCCGTAGGCCACGTAGTTGAGGCCGGGGCCGCCGTACTGCTCGGGAATCGTGGGGCCCAGCAGGCCGAGCGCGCCCATTTCGCGAAAGATGGCGGGGTCGGTTTCGCCGGTGCGAAAGCCTTCGATGACGCGGGGCGCCAGGCGCTCCTGGCAGTAGGCATTGGCCGCGTCGCGGATCATGCGTTCTTCGTCGGTCAGTTGCTGGTTGAGAAGAAGGGGGTCGTCCCAGTGGAATTGCGCTTTGGCGGCCATGTGGCTGTCTCCGGAATAGGGGAAAAAAAGAAACCGAGGGGGAATGGGCCGATCCTAGCCATGCAAAGGGCCGGGCGCAAACGATGAATCCTCACCCAGATATGCGCACCACGCACAACTTGTGGCTCTGCGCAGAGGTGTTTCCATTGGTAGCGGCCGGGCACCAGTCATACACTAGCGGCATACATGCGCCGCAAGATCCCACCCCTGCAGACTCTCGTATGCTTCGCCGCCGCCGCGCGCCACGAGAGCTACACCCGCGCCGCGCAGGAACTCGCGCTTACGCAAAGCGCGGTGTCGCGCCAGATCGGCACGCTGGAGGCCTTCCTGGGCGTGGCGCTGTTCCGCCGCACCCGCCATGGCGTGGCTCTTACCGCGAGCGGCGCGGCGTATGCGCGGCAGATCACCAAACGCCTCGAAGCCATGGAGCGCGACACGCTCGACGCCATGGCACACCAAGGCGAAGGCGGCTCTCTCTCTTTGGCGGCCGTGCCCACCTTTGCCACGCGCTGGCTGATGCCGCGCCTGAAGGGCTTTGCAGCGCTGCAGCCCGACGTGGTGGTGCACATCGAGACGCGCACCCGGCCGTTTCTTTTTGCCGATGCGGAGTTCGACGCCGCGCTGTACGCCGGCACGCCCGCGCAGGTACAAAACTGGGCCGGCACGCACACCGTCATGCTCATGCATGAAGACGTCGTGCCGGTGTGCAGCCCTTCGCTTCTGCCGCGTGGCAAGCCGGTGGCGCCCGCGGCCATCGCGAAGATGCCGCTGCTGCAACAGAGCACGCGGCCGGACGGCTGGCGCCAGTGGTTCGACGCGCAGCAGATCGATGCACCCAATGCGCGCGGCGGGCCGCGCTATGAGCTGTTTTCCATATTGGCCGCGGCGGCTTCGCACGGCCTTGGCGTGGCGCTGATGCCGACGATGCTGGTGGCCGACGAGCTTGCACGCGGCGAACTCGTGGTGGCCTGCGCACGGCCGCTCTCGGGCGAGCGCAACTACTACCTTGTAACGCCCGAACGCGCCGACCAGCGGCCGCTGCTGAAGTTCTTCAGCGACTGGCTCTTGGCCGAGGCACGGCGCGACTCATCCTGAGACGCTGCCGATATGATGGCCTGAACCACCAGGCGGACCGTCTTCCGCCTCTTCCGCCTCTCACACCATGCTGAACAACCTCGCCCCCTTTCTCGTGCACTGGGCCATCACGGCGCTGTCGCTGTGGGTCGCAAGCCTGATCTTCCGCGGCCTCAAGTTCGAGAGCACTTCGGCACTGGTGATCTCGGCCCTGCTGCTCGGCCTGGCCAATGCCGTGGTCAAGCCGCTTCTGATCGTGCTCACCCTTCCGTTGACGCTGCTGACCTTCGGCCTCTTCCTGCTGGTGATCAACGCGCTGATGATCATGCTGGTGGCCGCGCTGGTGCGCGGGTTCAAGGTCTCGGGTTTCTGGACCGCGTTCTTCGCGAGCATCTTCATCTCGCTGCTGAGCATTGCCATCGGCGCGCTGGTGAGCAGCGGCGACCCAGCCACCAACATTCAGATGCCGACGGGCAGCGGCAAGTGGATATAAGCGCGGGGCGGATATAGGCCGCGGGTAGGCACGCAGGAAGTGGTGTCCGGAAACGGCCAGCGCCGCCGCTGCGCCGGCAGCACACTGCCCGCATGCCGACGATCTCTCCCGAAAAATCCGTTGCAGCCCTCGACTGGCCGCGCATCGAAACCGAGCTTGCCACGCGCGGCTGCGCCACGACGGGCGTGCTGTTCAGCCCCAAGGAATGCACCGCGCTGGCCGCGCTCTACAACGAGTCCGGTCATTTCCGCAGCCGCGTGGTGATGCAGCGCCACGGCTTCGGCCAAGGCGAGTACCAGTACTTCGCCAACCCCCTGCCACCCTTGCTCGCCGGGTGGCGCAGCGCCCTCTACGAACGGCTGGCGCCTCTTGCCAACGCATGGGCCGCGGCCATGGGCCAGCCGGCCGACTACCCGGCGGACCACGCCTCCTACCTCGCGCGCTGCCATGCGGCGGGCCAGTTGCGCCCCACGCCGCTACTGCTTCGCTACGAAGAGGGCGACTACAACTGCCTGCATCAGGACCTGTATGGCGACCTGCAGTTTCCGCTGCAGCTCACGGTGCTGCTGAGTCGCCCGGGACAAGACTTCACGGGCGGCGAATTCGTGCTGACCGAGCAGCGGCCGCGCATGCAGTCGCGCGCCGAGGTGGTGTCGCTTGCGCAGGGCGAGGCGGTGATCTTCGCGGTCAACCAGCGGCCGGTGGCAGGCACGCGCGGCACCTACCGTGTGACCATGCGGCATGGCGTGAGCCGCGTGCGCTCCGGGCGGCGGCACACGCTCGGAATTATTTTTCACGACGCGCGTTGACCCAAATAGTTCCCGTGCGCCGCGGAAGTGTTGCGGCAGCCGCGAAATCCTGCACACCTCGGTTGAAAACTTCAGTGCGTTAGTAGCGCAATGCACACTTACGCTGACACCTGTTAGCGCACTCAACGCAAAATGACCGCTGCATTCCTCGACGGGGCAGCCGTCTTTTGCTTTTGTGGAGACAACAACAACACCGCCAAGGGCCACGGGCCCCTATCGCAAGCCGCGCCGCTTCAGAGTGGACGTGGGCACTGTCGTCAGCGCCGTTGCCCTGAGCCAGTCGCTGCTGCTGGTGGCGCTGGGCTACTGGGGCTCGCAGCGCCTGGTCTCCAGCATCGGCCAATCGGCCCACAAGGCAAACCACGACCGCACCGAAGACAAGGTGCTCGCCTTCCTGGCCAAGACTGAATCGGTGGTGGGCGCAATCAGCGACTCGCCCAACCTGCGCCCCGCGGGTGACAACTCCGGCCAGACCGCCGAGCTGCTGTGGACGCTGCTGCAGCAATCGCCCGAACTCGACAGCACCTACGTGGCCAACAACGACGGCCAGATGCTGATGGTGTTGCGCTACCCGGCGCTGGCGGTGCGTCAGATTTCGCGCGGGCCGGCCTTCACCACGGAAACATGGCAGTACAAGCCGGCCTCCAATGTGCCGGGCGACGTGCGGCAGCGCTACGGCACGACGCGCATCGAGGCCTACCGCAGCAGCTACGACCCGACGCAGCGCAGCTGGTACCTGCAGGCCCGCCAGGCCAAGGGCCCGATCTGGACCCAGCCCTACGTTTTTGCCGCCGCGCAGGAGCTGGGCGTGACCTATGCACAGCCAAGCAGGCGCGGCCCGGACGAAGGCAGCGGGGGCGCCATGGTCGTGGCGGGCGACGTATCGCTGGGGCGGTTGTCCGAATTCGTGCGCCTCTTCAGCAGCGGCAGCGGCCAAGGCAACAGTGCATTGCTGAGCGCCGACTATCAAGTGCTCGCCCGCAGCGACGTACCGGGCGTGGTCCGCGAACTGGCACCGGCCAAGGGCGGCATTCTGGGCGCGCTGCACGAGCACATGGCTGCCGACGGCCTTGCGGCAGGCCCGCACGACACCAGCTTTTCAATCGCGTTCGAGGGCAAGCGCTATCTGGTGCAGCACTCGCGCATTCCGTCCACCGGCTGGCAGCTGGTGAGCTGGGTGCCCGAAGACATGCTGCTGGGCAGCCTGCAGCGGACCGTGCTGTGGGGGCTGTTGCTGGCGGTGATTTTCCTGGCGGCGACGCTGTTGCTGTCGCTGCGGCTCTCCAAGCTGGTCACGTCTCCGGTCGAGAACCTCTCGCGCATTGCGCGGCGCATCGGCTTGCTGGAGCTGGACAACCTGCCGCGCGAGCCGAGCCGGGTGCTCGAGATCCAGCACCTGGACCAGGCCCTGGACGAATCGGCGCGAAGCCTCAAGGCGTTCAGCAAGTTCGTGCCGGTGGACGTGATCAACCGGCTCATCGCCGAAGGCCACACGCTGGCGCCCAGCGGTTCGCCGCGCCGCATTGCCGCGATGTTCACCGATGTCGAAGGTTTTGCCCGTATCTCCGAATCGCTTGAACCTGACGTGCTGGTGGGCATGCTGACGGAGTACTTCAATCTTGCGGCGCGCGTGTTCGCGCAGCACGGCGGCGTGATCGACAAGTTCATCGGCGACGGCATCATGGTGCTGTGGGGCGCGCCCGCGGACCTGCGCGACGCCGAATACCAGGCCTGCACAGCGGCCCTTCAGCTGCACGCCGAAATGGGCGAGCTCAACCGCAAATGGCGCGCCCAAGGCCTGCCTGAATTCCGCACGCGCATCGGCATTCACACGGGCGTGGTGATCGCCGGCGTGCTCGGGTCGAACGACCGCCTGGCCTACACCGCGTTCGGCGACGTGATCAACGTGGCGAGCCGCATCGAGGGCATCAACAAGCAGCTGGGCACGCAAACGCTAGTGTCGGAGGCCACCTATGAAGCGCTGCGCGGGCGGTTGCGTACGCGCCGCATCGAGGAAGACGCCGAGATTCGCGGGCGCCGCACGCGCATGGTGCTCTACGAACTGCTGGCCTGAGCCGCGCGCCGCGCTGCAAAGGCCACGAACCAGTCGAGGCTGCCGGGATTGGCCATGGCCTCGCGGTTGACCACTTTCTCGATCGGCTGGCCGAGCAGCAGCTTCTTGATCGGCAGCTCCTGCTTCTTGCCCGAAAGCGTGCGCGGGATCTCGTCGACCTGGAAGATGTCGTTGGGCGCAAAGCGCGGCGAGAGCGATGTCTTGATGGCGTCGTTGATCTTCGCGCGCATGGCGTCGTCCAGCGGCACGCCGGGGCGCAGCACCACGAACAGCGGCATGTAGCTTTCGCGGCCGAGGTATTCGAGGTCGACCACCATCGAGTCGAGCACTTCGGGCAGTCCTTCCACGGCGCTGTAGATCTCGCTGGTGCCCATGCGCAGGCCCTGGCGGTTGATGGTGGCGTCGCTGCGGCCGTAGATGATGCAACCGCCGTCTTCGCCGATCTTGATCCAGTCGCCGTGGCGCCAGATGCCGGGGTAGGTGTCGAAGTAGCTCGACAGGTAGCGCGCATTGCCTTCGTCGCCCCAGAAGTACAGCGGCATCGATGGAATGGGCTTGGTGCAGACCAGCTCGCCCACCTCGCCGATGACGGGCTGGCCGTCTTCGTTCCATGCCTCGACCGAGTGGCCGAGCTGCCGGCATTGCATCTGGCCGGGCACCTCGGGCAGCTCGCGGTTGCCGCCGACAAATGCGCCGCAGAAATCGGTGCCGCCCGAAATGTTGCACCACCACACGCTGTCGGCGCCCGCGCCCAGCAGCTGCTCTGTTCCCCAGCGCTGCACTTCTTCCGACAGCGGCGAGCCGGTGCTGCCGAGCGCGCGCACGCGGGTGAGGTCTCCGCATTCGGCGGCCACCACACCGGCCTTCATGCAATTGGTGAAGTAGGCCGCGCCGGCGCCGAAGAAGGTGATGCGGTGCTTGGCGACAAAGCGCCACAGCACGGCCCAGTCGGGCTTCTCCTTGCTGCCAGCCGGATGGCCGTCGTAGATGACGATGGTCGAGCCGAAGGCCAGCCCGCCGAGCTGGCAGTTCCACATGACCCACCCCGTGGAGCTGTACCAGTGAAAGCGCTCGCCGAAGTTGTTGGCACCGTAGCTCGCGCCCACGTCGTTGTGCAGCCCGCAGGCATACATCGTCATGATGATGCCGCCCTGTCCGTGCACGATGGGCTTGGGCAGGCCGGTGGTGCCGCTCGAATAGACGATCCAGATCGGATGGTCGAAGGGCAGCCACTCGGGTTCGAACGCGGCCACCTCGGCGTCATTGCGCGCAATGGCGTCTTGCCAACCGGCGTCGGCGTCAAGCTGTTGCGCGGCATACGGTGTTCTGAGCAGCAGCAGCTTCTGCACGCTGGGCAGTGCGCCGCGCAGCTCTTGCACCACTGCGCTGCGGTCGATGGGCTTGGCGCCGTAGTGCACGCCGTCGGCAGCAATCAGCAGCGTCGGTTCGATCTGCCGGAAGCGGTCGACCACGGCGGCCGTGCCCATGTCGGGCGCGCACACGCTCCACACCGCGCCGATGCTCGAGCACGCGAGAAACGCCACCATGGTTTCGGGCACGTTGGGCATGTAGGCGGCCACGCGGTCTCCGCGCCGCACGCCAAGCGAGCGCAGCGTGAGCGCGACCGAAGCCACCTGGCGGCGCAGCTCGGGCCACGACATCTCACGCACTTGGCCGAGTTCGTTGTCGCTCACGATGGCGGGCATGCCGGCCACGTGCGCCGCATCGGCATGGCGCAGCACCTCGCGCGCGTAGTTGACCTGCGCGCCCGGGAACCACGTGGCGCCGGGCATGCGCGCTCCGGCCAGCACCGCGGTGTGCGCCGTGGGCGACTGCATGCCCATGTAGTCCCAGATGCTTTGCCAAAAGGCGTCCAGGTCAGTCACTGACCAGCGCCACAGCGCGTCGTAGGTGTCGAACGACAGGCCGCGCTTGTCGCGCAGCCAGTCTTGGTAGAGGCGGATCTGGGGAGTGTTGGGAGCGAGCATGGCATTGAGCGTAATGCCGCATTCCACGCCGCTCAATCGGGGTTGACCTCAGGGTTTGTACGCGTGTTCAATAGTTTTGTACGGCCGTTCAATACGCCCGATGAACACCCGGACCCCGCCCGCCAAACGAAGCGCCCACCGGGCTGCGGCCCCCGTGGCTGAAGCCACCCGGCCCGACCGGCGGCAGGCCATTCTGCTGGCGGCAGAAAAGCTCTTTGCACAGCACGGCTACCACGCGGTCACGATCCGCCAGATTGCCGAAGAGGCGGGCGTGCCGCTGGCCCTGGTGGGCTACTACTACGGCCCGAAGCACGAGCTCTTCCATGCGATTTTCGAGCACTGGAGTCACAGCATCGATGAGCGGCTGGCGGGCCTCAAGGCGGTGCACATCGACCCGGCCGACCTGCGCACGCTGCCGCGCATCATCGAAGCTTTCACCGGTCCGGTGCTTGCGCTGCGCGCCAGCGCCGAGGGCGAGTACTACGCGCTGCTGGTGGCGCGCGAGCTCTACCACGCCACCGAAGAAGCCGACCGCGTGTTGCGCGGCTACTTCGATCCGCTGGCCGAGGCGTACATCGATGCACTGCACCTCGCCATGCCGCACGCCACGCGCGGGCAAGTGGCGTGGGCCTACCAGTTCGCGCTGGGGGCGCTGCTGCATCACCTGAACGACAGCCGCATCGAACGGCTGTCGCACGGCGAGAACGTGCGCAGCGATCCGGCGGCCACGCCAATGCTCGTGAACTTCATCGTCGGCGGGCTGCGTGCAGCGCTGCCGCGCCCGAAGGCCCCGCCAAAGAAAACCACCACTCCCAGGAGACAAAAGACATGATGAAACGACGCACCCTGCTGTCGGTGCTGGGCGCCGCATCGGCCGCCGCGGCCCTGCCATCGCGCGCGCAATCGAACCCGAAGATCGTGTTCGGCTACACGGCCGTGTCGGACTTCGCCTCGGTGTTCGTATCCGCCGAAGAGGGCTACTTCAAGAAGCGCAACCTCGAGGTCGAGCTCAAGTTCATTCCGCTCAACTCCACCATTCCCGCGGCGCTGCAGTCCGACTCGCTGCAGATCGGCGGGCCCACGCCCTCGGTGTTCCTGCAGGCGGTGGATGGCGGGCTCGACCTTGTGCTGGTCGCGGGCGGCGGACTCACGTCGAAGACGATCACCGGCTTCGGCCTGGTGGCGCGCGCGGGCTCGGGCATCAAGAACCCGCAGGATTGCGTAGGCAAGAAAATCGGCGTGCCCGGGCTCGGCGCGTTCCTGCACGTGACCTTTCGCGCATGGCTCAAGGACAGCGGCGTGGACTACCGCAAGGTCAACTTCGTCGAGGCGTCGTTTCCGCAGCACGCCGACCTGCTGCGCGGCGGCTCGGTCGATGCAGTGGTGTCGGCCGACCCGTTCATGAGCCGCATCACCGAGAGCGGCGCGGGCTACGTGGCCTCCTATTACTCCACCTTCTTGCCGGAGAACAACCAGACCATCGTGCATGCGGCCAAGCGCGAATGGGTGGCAAAGAACCCGGCTGCCGCGCGCGCGTTCCGCGAATCGCTGGTCGAGGCCGCGGCCTTCATGCAGCAGCCGAAGAACGACGCCAAGGTGCGCGCGGCCATCGGCAAGTACATCAAGCTGCCGCCCGAGGTGCTCGCGAAGATCCAGATCTCGCCGCCGGGCGCCACGGTGAACGAAAAGCAGCTGGGCTACTGGGTCGGCCTGATGAAGGACCAGGACATGCTGAAGACCTCCATCGACGTTGCAAAGCTGATTGCCAAGTGAACGCTGCCGCCGACTTTCTTCGCTTCGACGGCGTCGCGATCCGGCTCGGCGGGCGCGAGATCCTGTCGCCCACTTCGTTCGACGTGGCGCGCGGCGAGTTCGTCTGCATCGTCGGCCCGAGCGGCTGCGGCAAGACCACGCTGCTGCGCGCGGCCAGCGGCCTTGTCACCGCCAGTGCCGGAGAAGTGCGGCGCAACGGCGTGAAGATGACGGAGCCTTCGCGCGAAGTGGCCTTCGTGTTCCAGGACTATGGCCGCGCGCTGCTGCCCTGGCGCACGGTGGAAGGCAACGTGAGCCTGGCGCTCGAGGCCGCCGGTGTGCCCGCGGCCGAGCGTGCGCCGCGCATTGCCGACGTGCTCGGCAAGGTGGGCCTTGCAAAGCACGCGCAGAAGTTTCCGGTGCAGCTTTCGGGCGGCATGCAGCAGCGCGCGCAGATCGCTCGCTGCCTGGCGCAGAAGCCCGAACTCATGATGATGGACGAGCCCTTCGGCGCGCTCGATGCGCTTACGCGCCAGAGCCTGCAGGACGAGCTCGCGCGACTGGTGCGCGACGACGGGCTGACGGTGCTGTTCGTCACGCACGACCTGGAAGAAGCCATCTATCTGGGCGACCGCGTGATCGCGCTGCAAGCCAACCCCGGCCCGGGGCGGCCCAGCCTCGCGCGGATGATCGACGTGAAGATTCCGCGCCCGCGCGACCAGCTCACGACCAAGGAGCATCCGGAGTATCTGCGGCTGCGCCGCGAGTTGTTCGCCTTCATCGAGCAGGGCCATGACTGAACGCGGCATCTTTCGGTGGCTGCGGCCATGGGTCTTTCCGGCCATGCTGGTCGGCGCGTTCGAGTGGTACGCACGCCGCGCGGCCGCATTGGGCAGCGACGCGCTTGCGCCACCGAGCGCCGCGGCCAAGGCCTTCATGGGCGCGGCGCTCGACGGCTCGCTGTGGCAGGCCACGGGCTTCACGCTGGGCACGGCCGCGCTCGGCCTGCTGGTGGGCGCGGTGCTCGGCATTGCACTCGGGCTGGTGATCGGTCTCTCGCGCCGCGCGGCGCAGCTTGGTTCGCTTTCCATCGAAGTGCTGCGGCCGGTGCCTTCGGTCGCACTGATTCCGCTCGCAATGCTGACCTTCGGCTTCGGCGTGCGCATGGAGCTGGCCATCGTCGCGTTCGCCACCTTCTGGCCGCTGCTGGTGCTGGTGCAGTCGGCGGTGCAGCAGATCGAGCCCCGGCTGCTCGAAGTGAGCCGCGTGCTGGGTCTCTCGCCGCGCGAGCGGGCCTTCAAGATCGTGCTGCCGGCCATCGTGCCGCGCCTGTTCGTCGCACTCCGCCTCGGCGTGGCGGTGGCGCTGGTGGTGGCCGTGACGGTGGAGATTGCGGCCAACCCGCACGGCATGGGCTACGCGATGATGATCGCGCAGCAGAGCTTCGACCCTGCGCTGATGCTCGCCTGGCTTGGCTGGATCGGCGTAGTGGGCTTTGCGATCAATGCGGGCATGGTGCTGCTGCAGCGCGTGGTCGCGCGGCGCATGGGGGTGCTGCCATGAACGAGGCAAGCCGCCGCCGCGTCGGCACGGAGTGGCTCGGCTCCTTCGCCGTGCTGTGCGCGCTCATTGCACTGTGGTGGGTTGCAAGCAATGCCGGCTGGGTGAGTCGCGTGTTCCTGCCCACGCCGCAAGCCACCTTCGCGAGCCTGCTCGAAGGGCTCAACCTCTCGGGCGCGAACGTCAATGGGGGCAACGGCGAACTGCTCGGCTTCACGCAGGCCACCGTGGGCCGCATGGTGCAGGGCTGGCTGCTGGCCTCGCTGTTCGGCGTAGTGCTGGGTGCGGCCATTGGCGTGTCACCCGCAGTGCGCGCGTGGGTGCAGCCAACGCTTGAATTCATTCGCCCGCTGCCGGCCTCGGCGCTGCTGCCGCTGGCCATCTCGATCTTCGGACTGAACCCGGGCATGGTGCTCTTCGTGGTGGCCTTCGGCGCGATGTGGCCGGTGCTGCTGGCCACGGTGCACGGCTTCGCGGCCGTGGAGCCGCGGCTTTCGGAAGTGGCGCGCTGCCTGCAGATGTCGCGCGCGGCCTTCGTCTGGAAGATGGGCCTGCCCAATGCCATGCCCGACATCCTGGCCGGCATGCGGCTCGCGCTGACCATTGCGCTCATCGTTGCGGTGGTGGGCGAAATGATCGCCTCGCAAAGCGGCCTGGGCCAGGCCATTCTTCTCGCGGCGCGCGCGTTTCGCGCCAGCGAACTTTTCGCCGGCATCGTGCTGCTCGGGCTCATCGGCTTCGTGAGCAACGCGCTGCTGGCCTTTGCCGAGAAGCGGCTGCTGCGCTGGCAGCAGCCCTGACGAAATCTTCACGCCAACATCAATACCCTGCAAGGAGCCCCGCCATGCCACGCAAGTTTGTCGACCTGTCGATCTTTCTCGAGAACGATGTGCTCTCCGATCCGCCCGCCTTCGCGCCGAAGATCCAGTACTTCACGCACGAGCAGACGTACGAGCAGATCGAGCCCTTCTTTCCCGGCCTCAGGAAAGAAGACCTGCCCGACGGCGAGGGTTGGGCCGTGGAGCTGGTGCAGCTTTCCACGCACAACGGCACGCACCTCGATGCGCCCTATCACTTCCACTCCACGATGGACAAGGCGCTGGGCGAGAAGAAGCCGGCCATTGCCATTCACGACGTGCCGCTCGAATGGTGCTTTCAGCCGGGCGTGAAGCTCGACTTTCGCCACTTTGCAGATGGCTATGTGGTCACGGCCGACGACGTGGAAGCCGAGCTCAAGCGCATCGGCCACACGCTGAGCCCGCTGGAGATCGTGGTGGTGAACACGCGTGCAGGTTCGCGCTACGGCAACCCCGACTATGTGTCGGCCGGCGCGGGCATGGGCTACGAAGCCACCATGTATCTGCTGGAGCGCGGCGTGCGCCTGACGGGCACCGATGCGTGGAGCTGGGATGCGCCCTTCGTGCACACGGCCAAGAAGTACGGCGAAACGAAGGATGCCTCGCTCATCTGGGAAGGCCACAAGGCCGGCCGCGACATCGGCTATTGCCATATCGAGAAGCTGCACAACCTGGAGGTGCTGCCGCCCACCGGATTCTTCATCAGCTGCTTTCCGCACAAGATCCGCGGCGCATCCGCGGGCTGGACGCGCGCGGTCGCGATCTTCGACGATGCGCTGATGGCGTCGGTCTGAACCCCAGGGCTTCAAGACAAAATGAGCGCGCTCAACCACACGCATGACGCCGGCATCAGAAGCTGGCTCGACGCGGCCAATGCCGCTGAAACAGACTTTCCGATCCAGAACCTGCCCTATGCGGTGTTCCGCCGTGCGGGCAGTCCGGAGCCGTTTCGCGGCGGCATCGCCATTGGCGACCAGGTGCTCGACGTTGCGGCGCTCTCGGCGCGCCAGCTGCTCGACGGGCTCGCGCTCGATGCGGCCCGCGCCGCCGCGTTGCCTGCGCTCAACGACTTCTTCGCGCTCGGCGGCTCCGCATGGCAGGCGCTGCGCCACGCGGTGTTCGCATTGCTGCGGGGCGACGCACCGATCGCGACGAGAAACGCCGTGCGCGAATGCCTGGTGCCGCAAACCGAGGTCGAATACACGGTGCCCGCGCGCATCGGCGACTACACCGACTTCTACACCTCCATCGACCACGCGCTCAACATCAGCCGCCTGATGAACCCCGATGGGGACGTGACGCCGAACTTCCGCTGGGTTCCGACGGCGTACCACGGGCGCGTGTCGACCATCGGCGTCAGCGGCCAGCGCTTTCACCGCCCCATGGGACAGACGATGGCGCCGGGCGCAAAGGCACCGACGTACCACGCCTGCGCGCGGCTCGACTATGAGCTCGAGCTCGGCGTGTGGATCGGCGAAGGCAATGCGGCGGGCGAGCCCATTCCGCTCGCGCATGCGGAAGAACACATCTTCGGCATCTGCCTGCTCAACGACTGGTCGGCACGAGACATCCAGTTCTGGGAGATGGCGCCGCTCGGGCCCTTTCTGGCAAAGAACTTTGCGACCACCATCTCGCCGTGGATCGTGACGATGGAAGCGCTGGCGCCGTATCGCCAGGCCTGGACGCGGCCCGCGAACGAGCCCCAGCCGCTCGACTACCTGGAGAACGAAGCGAACCGCGAGAGCGGTGCCATCGACATCCGGCTCGAGGTGTGGCTCGAAAGCGAAAAGGCGCGGAGCGACAGGAGCGGCCCCTCCCGCCTGTCGCGCACGAGCTTCAAGCACCAGTACTGGAGCGTGGCGCAAATGGTGGCGCACCACACGGTGGGCGGCTGCAGCCTGAACCCTGGCGACCTGTTCGGCAGCGGAACCATCTCGGGGCCGGGGCCCGGAGAGGCCGGCGCCATCATCGAACTGACGCGCGCCGCACAAAGCCCGGTCACTCTGGCCAACGGTGAGCAGCGCGGCTTTCTGGAAGACGGCGATGCGGTGCTGCTGCGCGGCTGGTGCGAGAAGCCGGGGCACGCGCGCATCGGATTCGGCGAAAGCCGGGGGACGGTGCTGCCGGCACGGGGCTGAAAACTTTGCAGCGCCCAAAAGAAAAGGCCACCGGTGAGGTGGCCTTTTGCACGAAATGTGGAGCGGGAAAAGAGTCTCGAACTCTCGACCTCAACCTTGGCAAGGTTGCGCTCTACCAACTGAGCTATTCCCGCATTTCAGGAGTCGAATTATAGAGGGATTTTGGAGCCGTTTCGGCGGGGTCAGGTTTCGAACACCAGCGACCTGTGCAGAGACACCCCCGCCATCACGCCGTCGGCGGACGCCAGCGTGGCGTTGTGCATGAGCATGGCGGCATCGCCCGCGGCAAAGACGCCGGGCACCGTGGTCATCTTCATCGCGTCGGTGCGGATCACCGGGCCGAACGGACCGTCGTCGAATGCGCAACCCAGCTGTTCGGCCAGCGGACTGCCTGGCCGCGTGCGGGGCGCCAGGAACAGCGCGTCGAGCGGCACGAGGCGGCCGCCCTCAACGCGCACGGCGGACAGTTCCTGCCCCGGCCCTTCGAGCGCCACGACGCGATCCGTTTCGATGGTCACGCCGCGCGCCTGCAGCTTGGTGCGCACTTCTTCGTCGACCGAGTTGTTGCCGTTCAAGAACAGCGTGGCCGGCCCCCATTCGGCGATGAGCATTGCGTGCTCGGGTGGGTGCGGGCTTTCGAGCAGGATGCCCAGTTGCCTGCCGCTGAACTCATAGCCGTGGCAATAGGGGCAGTGCAGCACGCTGGTGCCCCAGCGTTCGCGCACGCCGGCGATGTCCGGAAAGCCGTCCTGCACGCCGAATGCCAGAACGATCTTGCCGGCCGATAGCTGTTGGCCGCCTTCCAGGGACGCATTGAACCCGCCCGAGCCATCGGCATGGGCACTCGCCACGCTCCCTTCGATGAAGGCGACGTTCGGATACGCCAGCACCTTGGCGCGGGCATCGGCAATCATCTTCATCGGCGGCGTGCCGTCCTGGCCGAAAAATCCGTGCGAGGCGGCGGCAAAGCGGTTGCGCGGCGCGCCCGCATCGACCACGCACACTTTCTTGCGCGCACGGGCAAGCTGCATTGCAGCGGAAAGGCCGGCAAAGCTGCCGCCCACGACAAGAGCGTCATAGCGCATGTTCAATGTCCTTCTGAGTGAAGCCGCCGCCCGTCATGCGGCGATGAAAGTCTTTCGACAAGTCGGCCAGGGTGATGCTGTTGAAACGCTTGAGCAGCAAGGCCTCGGCCTCCTGGCAGGCACCGTCGAGCGCGGCGTTCACCGCCTGCTCGACGACGCAGCCGGGGCTCTCGGTGCGGTTGCCCATGGCCAGCAGCGCGGGCGAGCCGACCGCGTTGTGGATGTCGCCCAGCGTTACCGCGGCCAGCGAGCACGACAGCACCCACCCGCCGCCATGGCCCTTGGCCGAGCTCACGAAGCCGGCCTGGCGCAGGCCTGCCATGACCCGCCGCACCACGACCGGGTTGGTGTGCATTGCGACGGCCAGCGATTCGGAGGTGACGGGCCCGTCAGTCTCGGCCATGTGCAGCAGCACGTGAAGAACGGCGGAAAGCTTGCTGTCTCGTTTCATGCAACATTATTAGTTGCATGACTATCAAGGTGGTAGCCGCAGTCACTCTTGACCCTTCGCGTCCCAAGGTTGTCGGTTGGTCGCCTGTTATCTTCGGCCGCTTTCAAGGCATTCCTTCCCTTCTCCAGCCGCTGCATGTCCGTCTCCGCGCCCTCGACCCTGGCCGACGCCGCCCTTCGCGGCGTCTTGATCGCATTGCTGCTCCTGCTGGCGTTGGTGCTGGGCCGCGACAGGCCCCGCCTGCCGGCCGCGCGTGCAGGCGCGGCACTGGCGCTCGGTCTTGCGGTGCAGGTGGTCGGCTCCACCCCGATGTTCGAGGCGCTCGTGCCCAGGCCCTGGCAGGCGCCGCTGGTTGCGGTCTCTGTCGGCAATGCGGTGCTGTTCTGGGTGTTCGTGCAGGCGCTATTCGACGACGATTTCACGCTGCGGCCAATGCACGTGGCCGCCTGGGCGGGGGTCGCCGCGCTGGCCGCGTTCAACTGCGCAGCCGTGCCCGAAGCCGCTTCGGCGACCGCCGCCGTCACGCTGGGTCTGCAGCGCGCTGTGCCATTGGTGTTCGCGATACTTGCCGCGTTGGCGGCGGCTTCTTGCTGGCGCGGCGACCTGGTGGAGAAGCGGCGCAGGCTGCGCGTGTTCATCTTGGTGACCGGCATCGGCTACAGCCTTGCAATGCTCGGAGTGAGGCTGGCGTCGCCGCATGGCCAGTTGTCAAGTGTATGGGCCGCGGCGGACGTCGCGATGTTGCTGCTGATCGTGGCGGTCGTGACGGCGCGGATGGTGCGCCTGGGAGCTTCGGAACTGTTCCCGCCAGTACTTGCCGGGGCAGCTCCGGCCAGGCCGCCCGCCGTACTTCCTGCCGCATTTCCTGCAGCGGTCGAGCCCGCCGCTGCGCCCTCCTCAAGCGGAGCCAGGCTCGAAGCCGCGTCCGATCCCGCAGACGACCGGCTGGTGGAATCGCTTCAGCGCGCGATGGCGGTCGACCGTGCCTACCGCAGCGAAGACCTGAGCATCGCCAGCCTGGCCGCGCGGTTGGCCGTTCCCGAGTACCGCCTGCGGCGGGCTATCAACCAGCGGCTCGGGCATCGCAACTTCAGCGCCTTCGTCAATGGCTTTCGGCTTGCCGAGGCAATGGCCGCACTGGCCGATCCGGACAAGCGCGATCTGCCCGTTCTCACCATCGCGCTCACCGCGGGTTTTCAGTCGATCGGACCGTTCAACCGCACATTCAAGACGGCGACTGGCCTCACGCCAACTGAATTCCGCAAGCAAAAGCTGGCCGATTCCTGAAAACGGGCAGCCGAAAGCCGCGCTTGCGGTTTTCGGCAAGACGCAGCAAGCGCGCCGCGGCATCGTTCCGGCCGCCAAAGGCATGGGCCTTTGACGACCACAAGGAGTTCGATTCAATGCAACGTGTGTTTTTCTTGCTGCCGGCTTGGGGGCTGGCGCTGTTGGCCGGATTGGCGCATGGCGCCATGGGGCTTTCGGAGATTCCCGGCGCCGCGGGCGATGGGCCCGTCACTGTGTTCTACCCCTCCAGCAGCGAGGCCCTGCCGGTGCGGCATGGCCGCCTCACGCTGGACGTGGCCGAGCAAGGCACTCCGGTTCGCGGCAACGGCCGGCTGATCGTCGTTTCGCACGGGTCTGGCGGTGCCCCGTGGGTTCATGCAGACCTCGTCCGGGGCTTGGTGGAGGCGGGCTTCGTCGTGGCCATGCCCGAGCACAGGGCCGACAACTACAAGGACGTCCGCAATCCCGGGCCCGACAGTTGGGCCATGCGCCCAGGCGAGGTTTCGCGCGCTATCGACTCGATCGCGCGCGATGCACGCCTTGCGCCGCTGCTCGAACTGGACAAGGTCGGGATGTACGGCATATCGGCCGGTGGCCACACCGCGCTGAGCCTGGCAGGCGGGCGCTGGTCGCCGGCGGCTTTCACGCGGCATTGCGAGGCCGACCTCGAAGGCGATTTCCAGGCCTGCGTCGGCCTGATCACACGGCTGACAGGAAGCTGGCTCGACCACATCAGGAAGTGGGGCGCGCTGTTCGTGATCCGCCGGCGCTTCAGCGACGCGGTGCCGCATGAGCACCACGACCCGCGCATCGCCGCCGTGGTGGCAGGTGTTCCTTTTTCGGCGGACTTCGACCTGGCCACGCTCGCCACGCCACGTGTACCGCTGGGCCTGATCACCGCGCGGCAGGACCGCTGGCTGGTTCCGCGCTATCACAGCGACCGGGTGCTCGCCGCATGTCTGCCGCGCTGCCAACTGATTGCCGACCTGCCCACAGGCGGACATGGCTCGCTCCTCTCGCCGCTGCCGCCGGGGCTCACGGGATTGCTCGGCGACATGCTCAACGATCCGCCGGGGTTCGACCGCGCCACCGCGCTGCCCGAGGTGAACCGCAAGACAATCATCTTCTTCAGCACGCACCTGCTGCTTTGATTGGCCGTGTCGAGCTCCGGGGGCTAACGCGCGAGCCCCCGTTTCCGCCGACGGAGGCGTCCCACGCAAGTGAGCGACTGCTTCGTACACGGCGACATATCTCGCTGTGGTCACGGTAGCGACCGAACTGGCCCAAAGCCGGTTCTGGTCATCCGACCATTCAATCGAAAGGAAAAGTTACCTATGAAGCAGCAACAACAACACAAGTCCATCGTCGTCGGCGCCTTGCTCGCAAGCCTGCTCGCACTGAGCGGCTTTGCACAGGCGCAAGGCGTCGGAGTCGGTGTAGGCGTGAATGCCGATGTCAACACGTCGGGCGCGGTCAAGACCGCACCGGCCCAGGGCAGCGCAGGTGCAGGGGCGGGAACGGCCGCAACAGCGGGCACCTCTGCCAGCGGCAATCCCGGCGGTGGCACCGGCGGCGCAGCGGGCGGCCTGGGCAATACCCTCGGAGGCGCGGTCGGCGGTGCAACGGGTGCCGTGGGTAACGCAACGAATACGGTAGGCGGTGCCACGGGCGCCGTGGGCGGCGCAACCAATGCAGCCGGCGGGGTGACCAACACGGTAGGCGGCACGCTGAACAGCGCGACAGGTGCAGTGGGTTCGGCCGGCGGTGCCGTGAAGCCTCCAGCCGTGGGCGCGAAAGCCAGCGGCAAGGCCAAGGGCTCGGGTGCGGTCGACGTAACGAAGTAAACCGTTTCGTGCCCAAAGGCCGCTAGTGGCCAGGAAGCCCGCAGCGCCCAGGCGTTGCGGGCTTTTTTTCACGGTGCGTCAGCCTGTCGCTTCAAGCCTGAAAAGGCTGGTGACCTCCACATCGAGCACCATCAATTCGCGTTGGTTGAAGAGCCGCCAGCGCCAGCGCATGATGCCCAGCGTGGGCCGCTTCTCCGAGCGCCGCACCTCGATGACGTCGGCCACGAGCCGCAAGGCGTCGCCGGGCCGCACGGGATGGGGCCAGCGCACATGCTCGAGCCCCGGCGACGCGAACGACTCGGAGCCCGCGAGCGCGGCATCGACCACCAGCCGCATCGCGATGGAGCAGGTGTGCCATCCGCTCGCGATGAGCCCGCCAAACGCGCTGCCGGCCGCGGCCTCTGCGTCGGTATGAAACGACTGCGGGTCGTACGCTTGCGCAAACCCGACCAACTCCGCCTCGGAAACAACGTAAGGCCCGGCCTCGATGACCTGCCCCGTGTGAAAGTCGGCGAACTTCATCCGCCGCAGCTTAATACGTCTCCAGGTGCAGCCGACCTTCGCGCTTCAGTGCGGCACCCACGGTGTCCCAGTCCAGGCCCGCTTCCTTCGCCACGTCGCGCAATGCGAGCACCACGCCCTCTTCCATGCTCTTGAGGCCGCACACGTAGAAGTGGCTTGCGCCGTCCTTCAGCAGCGCGGCCAGGTCGGCGGCGCGCTCGCGCATCAGGTCTTGCACATAGCGCTTGGGCTGGCCCGGCGTGCGCGAGAACGCAAGGTTGATGTCGATGAAGTCCTTCGGCAGCGACTGCAGCGGGCCGAAGTACGGCAGCTCCTGCTGGGTGCGCGCGCCGAAGAACAGCATGAGCTTGCCGCCTTCGAACTTGCCGCTCTTGCGCAGGCGCCGGCGCCACTCGGTCATGGCACGCATCGGTGCGCTGCCGGTGCCGGTGCAGATCATCACGATGTGCGACTTGGGATGGTTCGGCATGAGGAACGAGGCGCCGAAGGGCCCCACCACCTGCACCGTGTCGCCCACCTTCAGGTCGCACACATAGTTGGAGCACACGCCGCGTACGGGGTCGCCCTGGTGGTCTTCGGTCACGCGCTTCACGGTGAGCGACACGTTGTTGTAGCCAGGCCGCTCGCCGTTGCGCGGGCTGGCCACCGAGTACTGGCGCGCATGGTGGCGTTTGCCGATGGCGTCCACACCCGGCGGAATGATGCCGATCGACTGGCCCTCGAGCACCGGGAACGGCACCACGCCGAAGTCGAGCACGATGTGATGCGTCTCGCTGTCGAAGCCCGCCTCGGTGCAGTTGAAGTTGCCGACCACCGTCGCCGTCGTCGGGGACTTCGGCGGAAAGAGATTGGTGTAGGCGTGCGCGGCGGACCACGGCGGCACGGTGGCGCCGTACTGGGCCGAATTGAAGACGGGCTCGACGGGCTCGGCAGCGGCCTGTGCTTGCGTCGGCACGGGTGTGGGTGCCGCCCCGGCTTCATCGCCTGTATCGGCGGCAACGCCCGCGGCTTCGAGCTCTTCGGGCGAGAGCTCTGCCGGCAGCGATTCCCAGGTGAACTGCTCTTCGATCGAATACGCGCGCACCACCGGCATGGTGCGCCAGTTGTCGATCGAACCCGTCGGGCACGGCGAGATGCAGGCCATGCAGCCATTGCAGATGTCGGCGCGAACGACATAGTTGTTGTCGTCGTGCGTGATCGCGTTGACGGGGCAGGTGGCCTCGCAGGTGTTGCAGCGGATGCAGATCTCGGGGTCGATCAGGTGCTGCTTGATGACCCCGGCTTCAACGGCCATGTCCATGTTGTTCTCCTAGAGCCCTCCCCTTCCGGGGGAGGGTTGGGTGGGGGCAAGCGGCGCTTGTCGTGGTCACGCTGCTTGCCCCCATCCCTGCCCTCCCCCAGAGGGGGAAGGAGCAATACCGATTACCCGAAACGCACGTACTCGAAATCCACCGGCTGGCGGTTGATACCCATCACCGGCGGCGAAATCCAGCCGGCGAACTTGCCCGGCTCCACCACGCGGCCCATCAACGATGCCACGAAAGCAAAGTCTTCGGCGCTCGGCAGCCATTCGTTCTTCCTGGCGGCCCATTCGACCTCGTTCACCACGCGGCCTTCGGGCGACATCTTGATGCCGGCGAGTGCGCCGATCTGGCGGTTGAAGGCCTTGTGCGGCACCACCAGGCGGGTGGGAATGCCGGCCTTCTCGAGCACCTTGTTCCAGCGGCCGACACCGGCCACCGAGTCCTTGATGAAGTCGTCGCGCAGCACTTCGTTCAGCGCGTTGAGCATCGGCACGTCCTTCTCGACGAGCTGGCCGTCTTTCACCTCGAGCACCTTGTAGGTCTGGCCCTTGAGCACGTGGTCGTCGGTGCGCTTGCCTTCTTCGTAGCGGCCCTTCAGGCCCGAGCTGTAGAAGATGGCGGCGTTGCTCGACTGGTCGGCACCGAACAGGTCGATGGTCACGCTGTAGTGGAAGTTCAGGTAGCGCTGGATGGTGCCCAGGTCGATGGCACCGGCCGCGCGCACCTTCTGCGCATCGTCGGTCTTCAGCTCGTTCATGACCTGCGCGGTGCGCGCCAGGACGCGCGACACGCCGCTTTCGCCCACGAACATGTGGTGCGCTTCTTCGGTGAGCATGAACTTGGTGGTGCGCGCCAGCGGATCGAACGCGCTTTCGGCCAACGCCGAGAGCTGGAACTTGCCGTCGCGGTCGGTGAAGTAGGTGAACATGAAGAACGCGAGCCAATCTGGCGTGCGCTCGTTGAAGGCACCCAGGATGCGCGGGTTGTTCTCGTCGCCCGAGGTGCGCTGCAGCAGCGCCTCGGCTTCCTCGCGGCCGTCGCGGCCGAAGTGCTTGTGCAGCAGGTACACCATGGCCCACAGGTGGCGGCCCTCTTCCACGTTGATCTGGAACAGGTTGCGCAGGTCGTACATGCTCGGCGCCGTCAGGCCCAGGTGGCGCTGCTGCTCGACCGATGCGGGCTCGGTGTCGCCCTGCGTCACGATGATGCGGCGCAGGTTGGCACGGTGTTCGCCCGGCACGTCCTGCCAGGCCTTCTCGCCCTTGTGGTCGCCGAAGTGGATCTCGCGGTTGGCGTCGCCCGGGTTCAGGAAAATGCCCCAGCGGTAGTCGCGCATCTTCACGTGGCCGAACTGCGCCCAGCCCTGCGGATCGACGCTCACCGCCGTGCGCAGGTACACCTCGTGGTTGGTCGAACCCTCGGGGCCCACGTCGTCCCACCAGTTGATGAAGTTGGGCTGCCAGCCTTCGAGCGCGCGCTGCAGCGTGCGGTCTTCGCCGAGGTTGACGTTGTTGGGGATCTTCTCGCTGTAGTTGATCGTGCTCATGGCGAAACCTTTATCGATGGGTTGCTGGAGAGATGTCTGTGCGGGGAACGCCGCGGAACCGGCTTTGCCGGGCCGCTGGCGTTGCCCCCTGGAAGGGGGTTGGCGAAGCGACACGAAGTGCGCGAAGACTGGGGGTCATACACGATTGAGGTCGAAGCCGGCTTTCTCGCCGGTGCCATAGACCTTGAGCGCGCCCTTTTCGCCGACGGCGTTGGGGCGGTTGAAGATCCAGTTCTGCCAGGCGGTGAGCCGGCCGAAGATGCGGGTGGCCATGTTCTCCTTGCTGGCAAAGCGCAGGTTGGCTTCCAGGCCGGTGAGCGCGTCGGGCGACATGGCGGCGCGCTCTTCGACGGCAATGCGGATCTCATCGTCCCAGTCGATGTCGTCGGGCGCGGCGGTCACCAGGCCGAGCTTCAGCGCTTCGTCCGCGTCGAGCGGCTTGCCGGCGGCGGAGCGTGCTGCGTCGAGCGGCGCGGCTTCTTCATAGAAACGGCGCTCCAGGCGGCTCTGGTCGTTCACCATCGGATAGAAGCCGAAGTTGAATTCGTTGAGCACGAGCTTCGGTGCGCGCTCGGCGTCGTCGGGCAGCGCCAGCATGTAGCTGCGGTCGGCGGCAAAAGCGAGCTCGGCCAGCGTGCCGGCAAAGCACGAGCCGGCCGCGACCAGCGCGAACAGGCTGCGCGACGACACGTCCAGGCGCGCCAGCGTGCGGCGCAGTGCGCCGATGGTTTCGCGCACCAGCCAATGGTCCTTGTGCGCGAGCATCATGGCGTCCGATGCGAGCACGGCCTCTGCATCGCCTTCGGTCTTGAGCAGCCAGGTGCCGATGTCGAGCTCATTGGTGCGCAGGTGAAGAATGGCGTCGTCCAGCTCGCGGCACACGGCCAGCGGCCACCATGCGGCGCCTGCGGCCTCGATGTCTGCAACGCCGGCCGGCTGCGCGCCGGTGGGCGCCTTGACAGTGATGGTGGCCGTGCGCTTGCTGCGGTCGATCTGGATCTCGACATTCGAATAGCGCAGGCTGTCGGCGGTTTCCTCGCGCTCCAGGCGGGTCAGCGCCACGCCCTTGCCGCCCGCGGGGCGATCGCTGCCGGCGGCAAGCTGCGCGGCGCGGTCTTGCACGGCAGCTGCGAACTGCGCGGGCTTGGCGACCGCGTCGACCAGGCGCCAGTCGACGGCGCGCTGGCCGCGCACGCCTTCGACGCTGGTGCAGAAGATGTCGGCGAGGTCATGGCGCACGTGGCGCTTGTCGGTCACGCGGGTGAGGCCGCCAGTGCCGGGCAACACGCCGAGCAGCGGCACTTCGGGCAGCGACACGGCCGAGGAGCGATCGTCCACCAGCAGGATTTCGTCGCAGGCCAGCGCCAGCTCGTAGCCGCCGCCGGCGCAGGCGCCGTTCACGGCCGCGATGAACTTCAGGCCCGAATGCTTCGACGAGTCTTCGATGCCGTTGCGCGTCTCGTTGGTGAACTTGCAGAAGTTCACCTTCCAGGCGTGGCTCGAGACGCCCAGCATGAAGATGTTGGCGCCCGAACAGAAGATGCGGTCCTTGCCGCTGGTGACGATCACGCTGCGCACTTCAGGGTGCTCGAAGCGCACGCGGTTGAGCGCGTCGTTCAGCTCGATGTCCACGCCCAGGTCGTAGCTGTTGAGCTTGAGCTTGTAGCCGGGGCGAATACCGCCGTCTTCCGCGATGTCGAGCACCAGGCGCGCCACCGCGCCGTCGAAGCTGAGCTTCCAGTGCTTGTATTGGGTGGGCTCGATGCGGTAGTCGACGCGCGGAGGCGCCTGAAGGGTCGTGGTCTCGGTCATACGGAAGTCTCCTGTGGGGGCCAGATGCAAACCGGAAGAATAGTGCATCTTCTGGTTCCGATGACATGCATCATGCTGCATGCGAACAGGCAAGTCAATGCCTGAATCGCTTTTTTTCAAACTTCAGTTCAGGCGCCGATGCCCATGGCCTGGCGGGCGACGCCGCGCAAGGCCTGGAAGCTCTGCGCCAGGCTCCGGCCGCTGGTGTCCACCGAGAGATCGGCCTTCGAATAGAAGGCGGCGCGCCCGTTCAGGATGCGCCGCAGGTCTTCCATCGCCTCCTTGCTGGCGGCCATGGGACGGGTGTCGCCCTGCGCGGCCACGCGGCCCATGTGCTCTTCGGGCGCGGCCTGCAGCCACACGGTGGTGCAGTGCGCGAGCAGTTCGTTGAAGGTGGCGGGGTCGGACACGATGCCGCCCGGCGTGGCAATGACCACTTCGCTGTAGATCTGGATCGTTTCCTCGAGCGCGCGGCGTTCGTAGCGGCGGTAGGCGTTGGTGCCATACAGGTCGTGGATCTCGCGCACGCTGCAGCCCGCAAGCTTCTCGATCTCGCGGCTCAGTTCCACGAAGGGCAGCTCCAGGTCGTCGGCCAGCATTTGCCCGAGCGTGGACTTGCCTGCACCGCGCAGGCCCACCAGCGCAATGCGGCGGTGCCGGGCCGGATCGACCGAGGCCGTGCCCAGCAGCTCGCCCAGCGCCAGGCGCACGCGGCGCAGGTCGGTTTCGCTGCGGTTCTCGAGCAGTTCTCGAATCAGCAGCCATTCGGGCGAACTGGTGGTCACGTCGCCGACGAGCTCGGCCAGCGAGCAATGCAGCGCACCAGCCACCTGCTGCAGCACCAGGATCGATGCGTTGCCGATGCCGTATTCAAGATTGGCCAGGTGCCGCTCCGACACGCCGGCCGAAATGGCCACCGCCTTGCGCGTGAGGCCGCGCTGCGCTCGCAGGTTGCGCACGCGATCGCCCAATGCCGCCAGCAATGGGTTCCTGGCCTCCCCGGCCGATGCGGCGGCGGCGTTGCCGACGTGATTGCCGTCGTGCGCGGTGGACAGCACCGCGTCTACATGCTCGTTCATGCAAGTCCTCGTTCTTGGCCGGGATTGTGCGCGCTCAGGGTAAACACCATATATGCACTATATTGCTTGACACCTATTGACTCGGTGCTTATCGTTCGACCACAAGCAAGATACTGCACACGCAACGATCCTGCAATGTAGTTCATAAGTTCGCTGTGGCGCCCCCCTGCCAGCCAGCCTCCAAAAAGGAAGCCCGCCAATGTCCAGCAAGGAAGCATTTCACCAGTTGATTGCCGGCCTGACCGCCGAAATTGCCGGCCGGCCTCTCGACGAACAACTCGACCACTGGCTGAACGCCACGCACGGCGTGGGCACCGCCACTTTCGAGCAACTTCGCCAGGCCTGCATCGGCGGCGTGGCCGAAGGCTGGATGTGCGAGCGCGAGGGCGGCGGCATCCGCTACGGCCGCGTGTTCAAGGCCGAAGACGCACTGCACCGTTTCTCCGTCGACGTGGTCGACATGCAGGACATCGCGGGGCCGCACCACACGCATCCCAATGGCGAGATCGACCTGATCATGCCGCTCGAAAGCAGTGCCGGCGCCACCTTCGACGGCCGGCCCGCGGGCTGGTGCGTCTACGGCCCCGGCACCGCGCACCGCCCGACCGTGGCGCAAGGCCGCGCGCTCGTTCTCTATCTCTTGCCCGAAGGGCAGATCAAGTTCACCCAATGACCGAGCTCCTTTCCAACTATGTCGCAGGCCGCTGGCAAAGCGGTTCGGGCGCCGGCACGCCTCTTTTCGACCCGGTGCTGGGCACCGAGCTCGTGCGCGTCGACGCCACCGGGCTCGACCTGCCCGCGGCCTTTGCCTTTGCACGCGAACAGGGCGGCGGCGCACTGCGCGCCCTCACCTACCGCCAGCGCGCGGGGCTGCTTGCTGCCATCGTGAAGGTGCTGCAGGCCCATCGCGACACCTATTACGAGATTGCGACGGCCAACTCCGGCACAGTGAAGAACGACTCGGCCGTCGACATCGACGGCGCGATCTTCACGCTGGGCCAGTACGCCAAGTGGGGCGATACGCTCGGCGACGTGCGCGCGCTGCGCGACGGCGATGCGGCGAAGCTCGGCAAGGAGCCGGTGTTCATGTCGCAGCACCTGCAGGTGCCGACGCATGGGGTGGCGCTCTTCATCAATGCGTTCAACTTTCCGTCGTGGGGCCTGTGGGAAAAGGCGGCGCCGGCGCTGCTCTCGGGCGTGCCCGTGATCGTGAAGCCCGCCACGGCCACCGCCTGGCTCACGCAGCGCATGGTGCGCGACGTGGTCGATGCCGGCGTGCTGCCCGCGGGTGCGCTCTCCGTCATCTGCGGCAGCTCGGCCGGCCTGATGGACGCGCTGCAGCCCTTCGATGTGGCTTCGTTCACCGGCTCGGCCAAAACCGCGGCGGTCATCCGCTCGCACCCGGCCGTTACCGAGCGCGCGGTGCGCGTCAACATCGAGGCCGACAGCCTGAACAGCGCCCTGCTGCTGCCCGGCGACGCGCCCGGCAGCGAGGCCTTCAACCTGCTCGTGCGCGAAGTGGTGCGCGAGATGACGGTGAAGTCCGGCCAGAAATGCACCGCCATCCGCCGCATCCTGGTGCCGGCCGAGGTGTACGAAGCCACCGCTGAAGCCATCGGCGCCAAGCTCAAGAACGTGACGGTGGGCAATCCGCGCAACGAGAGCGTGCGCATGGGTTCGCTCGTGAGCCGCGCGCAGCTGAATGCGGTGAGCGAGGGACTGGAAGCGCTCTCGGCACAGACCACGGTGCTGCATGACGGCCGCAACACCCCGCTGATCGATGCCGAGCCTTCGGTCGCCGCCTGCATCGGCCCGGTGCTGCTGGGCGCGCGCGATGCCGATGCGGCGCAGCGCGTGCACGACGTGGAAGTGTTCGGCCCCGTGGCCACGCTGCTGCCCTACCGCGACCTTGCGCACGGCATTGCGCTGGCGCACCGCGGCCAGGGCTCGCTGGTGACGTCGCTCTACGGCAGCGACGACGCCGCACTGGCGCAGGCCGCGGTTGCCGTTGCGCCGAGCCACGGACGCGTGCACGTGATCACGCCCGAGGTGGCGCAGGCCCACACCGGCCATGGCAACGTGATGCCGATGTCGCTGCACGGCGGCCCGGGCCGCGCGGGTGGCGGCGCCGAGCTCGGCGGATTGCGCGCGCTGGATTTCTATCACCGCCGCAGCGCGGTGCAAGCGAGCCCCGGCGTGCTCGCGCAACTCGGCCTCTAGCCCTTTAGAACCGAGAAGAAAAGAACACGGCCCCAGGAGACACGCATGACAAGCCCGCCCGCACGATTCAACTTTGCCGAACACCTGTTCGCCCTCAACCGCGGCCGCGCCGAACGCATCGCCTACATCGACGACCGCGGCACGCTGAGCTACGGCCAGCTCGAAGAACGCGCGCGCCGCCTGGCCGCCGCGCTGAAGGCCGCTGGCGTGCGGCGCGAGGAACGCGTGCTGTTGCTCATGCTCGACAGCAGCGACTGGCCCGTGGGTTTTCTGGGTTGCCTCTATGCCGGCGTGGTGCCCGTTGCGGTCAACACCCTGCTCACGCCAGACGACTACGCCTACATGCTCGACCACAGCCGCGCGCAGGCCGCGCTGGTGTCGGGTGCGCTGTTGCCGGGCCTGCAGGAGGCGATGGGCCGCGGCACGCATGAAGTGCACACGCTGATCGTCTCGCAACCGACGGGCGCGCTGCCTGGAGGCGCGCTAGAGTTCGACAACCTGATCGCCGCTGCCGAGCCGATGGCATCCGCCGCGGCCACGGCTTCCGACGACCCCGGCTTCTGGCTGTATTCATCCGGCTCCACCGGCAAGCCCAAGGGCACGGTCCACACGCATGCCAACCTGTGGTGGACGGCCGAGCTCTACGGCAAACCGGTGCTCGGGCTCACCGAGAACGACGTGTGCTTCTCGGCCGCGAAGATGTACTTTGCGTATGGCCTCGGCAATGCGCTGACCTTTCCGTTGTCGGTCGGCGCGACCGTGGTGCTGATGGCCGAGCGCCCCACGCCAGATGCCACCTTCCGCCGCTGGACCGAACACAAGCCGACCGTCTTTTTCGGCGCGCCCACGGGCTTTGCCGGCATGCTCGCCTCTTCGAAGCTGCCGGCGCGCGAGCAGGTGGCGCTGCGCATGTGCTCTTCCGCCGGCGAGGCACTGCCTGGCGAGATCGCACAGCGCTTCAAGGCGCATTTCGGCTGCGAGATCATCGACGGCATCGGCTCCACCGAGATGCTGCACATCTTCATCTCCAACCGTCCCGGCGACGTGCGCTACGGCACCACGGGCCGGCCGGTGGAAGGCTACGAGGTGGAGCTGCGCGGCGAAGACGGCCGCCCGGTGCCCGACGGCGAAGTGGGCGACCTCTACATCCGCGGGCCGAGCGCGGCGCTCATGTACTGGTGCAACCGCGAGAAGTCGCGCGAAACCTTCCAGGGCGGCTGGACCAAGAGCGGCGACAAGTACACGCGCGATGCCGACGGCTACTACACCTATGCCGGCCGCAGCGACGACATGCTGAAGGTCAGCGGCATCTATGTGTCGCCCTTCGAAGTGGAAGCCACGCTGATGCAGCACCCGGCCGTGCTCGAGGCCGCGGTGATCGGCAAGGAAGATGCGGACGGGCTGACCAAGACCAAGGCCTTTGTCGTGCTGAAGGAAGGACAGTCGGTCACGGACGAGGAACTGAAGGCGTTCGTGAAGGAGCGGCTCGCGCCGTACAAGTACCCGCGGTTTCTTGAATTTGTGCAGGAACTGCCGAAAACGGCGACGGGAAAGATCCAGAGGTTCAGGTTGCGTGAGCGGGAGAGGCAGGCATGAGCAGGGACATGAGGTTCCCGCGTTGTCCCCTCTCCCTCTGGGAGAGGGCTAGGGTGAGGGCGTCGGCCGTCGCAAGCGCACTGCTTTCCCCAGCGCCGCTGGCCCTCACCCCCGCCCTCTCCCGGAGGGAGAGGGGGCAACAGCCAGGGGCAAGGCCGTGAGCACCCCCGACTTCGCCACCATCAACTGGCGCAACCGCCCCATCCGCATCGAATGCCAATGGATCGCCCCCCAGCGCACCGATGCCCCGCTCATCGTCTTCCTCCATGAAGGCCTCGGCTCCGTCGCCATGTGGAAGGACTTTCCCGCCCAGGTCTGCAAAGCCGCCAATGCCCGCGGCCTGGTGTTCTCGCGCCCCGGCTACGGCCGCTCCACGCCGCGCGAAGAAAACGAGATCTGGGACGTCGACTTCATGCACCGCCAGGCGCATGAGGTGCTGCCCGCCCTCTTCGCCGCACTGAAGCTCGGCGATGATGAAAAGCCCTGGCTCTTCGGCCACAGCGACGGCGGCTCGATCAGTCTGCTGTATGCCTCGCGCTTTCCCGACAAGGTGCAGGGCCTCGTGGTCCTGGCGCCGCACATCTTCGTGGAAGACGTGACTGTCGCGAACATCGAGCAGGCCCGCACCGCGTACCTTTCCACCGACCTGCCTAAGAAGCTCGGCCGCTATCACGACAGCGCCGATTCGGCCTTTTGGGGCTGGAACCGCATCTGGCTGCACCCGCCGTTCCGCGAATGGAACATCGAGGCCGAGCTCGACGCCATCCGCTGCCCGATGCTGGCCATCCAGGGTATCGACGACGAGTACGGCACGCTCGCGCAGATCCGCGGCATCGCGGCGCGCGTCAGTGGATGCGAGCTGCTCGAAATCCCTGAATGCGGGCATTCCCCGCATCGCGATCAGCCGGATCGTGTCATCGTCGCGACCACTTCTTTCATTACCAAAAACAGGAGACAAACACCATGACCATCCGCACAGCACGCCTCGCGCTCACCGCGATCGCATTCGCCGCACTGGCATCCGCCGCCGGCGCCCAGGGCACCGGCAAACTCAAGGTCGGCCTGATGCTGCCCTACAGCGGCACCTATACCGCGCTCGGCGTGGCCATTGAAAACGGCTTCAAGCTCTATGTCGACGAACAAGGCGGCAAGCTCGCGGGCCGCGAAATCGAGTTCTTCAAGGTCGACGACGAGTCCGATCCGGCCAAGGCGACCGACAACGTCAACAAGCTGATCAAGCGCGACAACGTCGACGTGATCGTGGGCACCGTGCATTCGGGCGTGGCCATGGCCATGGCCAAGGCCGCCAAGGAAAGCGGCACCGTGCTCATCGTGCCCAACGCCGGCGCCGACGCCGTCACCGGCCCGATGTGCGCGCCCAACATCTTCCGCAGCTCGTTCAGCAACTGGCAGCCGGCCTACGCCATGGGCGAAGTGGCGGCCAAGCAGCAGGGCAAGAAGAAGGTCATGACCATCACCTGGAAGTACGCGGCCGGCGAAGAGTCGGTCAACGGCTTCAAGGAAGGCTTCGAGAAGGCCGGCGGCAAGGTCGACAAGCAGCTCACGCTGCCGTTCCCCAACGTCGAGTTCCAGGCCCTGCTGACCGAGATTGCAGCGGCCAAGCCCGACGCGGTGTATGCCTTCTTCGCGGGCGGCGGTGCGGTGAAGTTCGTCAAGGACTACCAGGCCGCCGGCCTCAACAAGACGATTCCGCTCTACGGCCCGGGCTTCCTGACCGACGGCACGCTCGACGCGCAGGGCGAATCCGCACAAGGCATGCTGACCACGCTGCACTACGCGGACGGCCTGAACACGGCGCGCGACAACGCGTTCCGCGTGGCCTATGCCAAGTCGTTCAAGCTGCAGCCCGACGTGTATGCCGTGCAGGGTTACGACGCGGCGCAGATGCTGGGCGTGGGCCTGGCCGCCACCAAGGGCGACATAGGCAAGAAGGCCGAATTCACCGCCGCCATCGAGAAGGCCAAGATCGACAGCCCGCGCGGTGCGTTCACGATGAGCAAGTCGCACAACCCGGTGCAGGACATCTACCTGCGCAAGGTGGAGGGCAAGGAGAACCGGCTGGTGAGCATCGCGATCAAGGGCCTGACGGACCCTGCCCGCGGCTGTCGCATGTGACCCACCCCCGTCCCTCGCTCACTTCGTGTAGCTCGACTCCCCCCTCGAGGGGGCGACACCGGCGGCCCGGCGAAGCCGGTTCCGCGGTGTCCCCCGAACATCGCGGGCGCTGCGCGCCTCGCTCTTTCTCTGAGCCCTCTACCGGGATGATCTAACGTGGATTTCGGCACCTTTCTTGTCCAGTGCCTGAACTCGGTTCAGTACGGACTCCTGCTCTTCCTGGTGGCCTCGGGGCTCACGCTGATCTTCGGGATCATGGGCGTGATCAACCTGGCTCACGGCAGCTTCTACATGATCGGCGCGTACATGGCCTTTGCGCTCGCGCCGCTGTTCGGCGACCAGTTTCTGCTGATGCTGGTGGCCGGCGTGGTGCTGGCGGCCATCTTCGGCTACCTGCTCGAATGGGCCTTCTTCAGCTACCTTTACCAGCGCGACCACTTGCAGCAGGTGCTCATGACCTACGGGCTGATCCTGGTGTTCGAGGAGCTGCGCTCCATTCTGGTGGGCAACGACGTGCACGGGGTCAAGGTGCCGGCATGGCTGGACGGCAGCTTTGCGCTCGGCAATGTCATGAGCTACCCGTGGTACCGGCTCTTCGCCTCGGCCGCATGCATCGTGCTGGCGGTGGCGCTGTACTGGGTGGTCAACCGCACGCGGCTGGGCATGATGATCCGTGCCGGCGCAAGCAACCGCGACATGGTGCGCGGCCTGGGCATCGACGTGAAACGGCTCTACCGCATCGTGTTTGCGGCGGGCGTGGCGCTTGCGGCGCTGGCCGGCATGATCGCGGCGCCGATGTCGTCGGTGTATCCGAACATGGGCGCGAGCGTGCTCATCATCTGCTTCGTGCTGGTGGTGATCGGCGGTATCGGCTCGATCACCGGCGCGCTGCTGGCGTCACTGCTGGTGGGCTTTGTCGACACCTTCGGCAAGGTGTTCTTCGCGGACCTTGCCGGCATCGGCATCTACCTGCTGATGGCCATCGTGCTGATATGGAAGCCTGAAGGGCTGATGGGGAGGCGGCCATGACGCAAGCGCACACCTCCATGCGGCGCGGCGCGTTTCTCGTGCCGGTGATCTGCGCCATTGCCATCGGCGTGCTGGGCCCGCTCATGGGCAACTACGTCTCTGACTTCGTCGTCAAGGTGATGATCCTGTCGATCTTCGCGCTGAGCCTCGAGCTGCTGGTCGGCATGACCGGCCTCGTGAGCCTGGGCCACGCGGCGTTCTACGGCATCGGGGCGTACGTCACGGTGCTGGCCTCGGGCAACGAGGGCGGCAACCTCGCGTTGCTGCTGCCCGGGGCCATGGGTGCTGCTGCGCTCTATGCATTGTTCGTGGGCGCGCTGAGCCTGCGCACGCGCGGCGTGTACTTCATCATGGTGACGCTGGCCTTCGCGCAGATGGCGTTCTTCGTGTTCCACGACACCAAGGTCGGCGGCGGCAGCGATGGCATCTACATGTATGTGCGCCCTGCCATCGGCAAACTCGACATGGAAAACCGCATGGTGCTGTTCTATGTGGTGCTCGCATCGCTGGTGTTCACCTACGGCCTCCTGGCGCTGGTGCGCCGCTCGCGCTTCGGCGCGGCGCTGGCGGGCATTCGGGTGAACGAGCAGCGCATGCGCGCAGCGGGTTTTCCGGTGTACGGCTACAAGCTCGCGGCCTTCGTGCTGGCGGGTGCGCTAGCCGGGCTGGCGGGCTTTCTGCTGGCCTCGCGTGACGGCGTGGTCAACCCCGAGCTGATGGCGTGGCATAACTCGGGCGAGGTGCTGCTGATGGTGATCCTGGGCGGCCTGGGGCATTTGCGCGGCGCGGTCATCGGCGCCGTTGCGTTCACGCTGCTGAAGGAGATCTTCTCCACGCATGCGGTGATGGGGCCGCTCGCGGACCATTGGCAGCTGACGCTGGGGATCGCGATCATCGTGTTCGTTGCGCTGTTGCCGAAGGGGCTGATCGGCCTTGCGAAGCGGCTGTCGCCGAAGGGGGCTGCATGAGCCACCTCCGCCTTCCGTCGTTCTCCCTCCCCTTCCGGGGGAGGGCCGGGGTGGGGGCACGCGGCGCCACCATCGGGCGCTCTGGCTGCCCCCATCCCAACCTTCCCCCGGAAGGGGAAGGAGCTAAATCATGAACGCCACCGCTCTCCTTTCCGTTCAAGGCCTCACCCGCCGCTTCGGCGGCCTCACCGCCGTCAACGCCGTCACCCTCGACCTGCACGTCGGCGAAGTGCATGCGGTCATCGGCACCAACGGCGCTGGCAAGTCGACGCTCATCAACATGCTCTCGGGCGAGATCGAGGCCTCCGAAGGCCGCATCGCGCTCGACGGCGCCGACGTCACGCAACGCGCGCAGTGGCGCCGCGCACGCGCCGGCGTGGGCCGCAGCTACCAGCGCACGACCATCTTCCCGGAGTTCAGCGTGCACGAGAACTGCCGGCTCGCGGCGCAGGCGGCCACGGCCCGGCCGTGGACCGTGTGGCAGTCGTCGCAGCGCTGCGCGGCCAGCAATGCGGCGGCCGATGCGGCGCTGGACGCGGCAGGCCTTGCGAACGAAGCCCAGCGCATTGCCGGCACGCTGAGCCACGGCGCGCAGCGGCAGCTCGAAGTGGCGATGTGCCTTGCCACCGAGCCCCGCGTGCTGCTGCTCGACGAGCCGCTGGCGGGCATGGGCGCCGAGGAAACCGACCGCATGCTCACCCTGCTCACGCGGCTGAAGGCCACGCACGCCATCCTGCTGGTGGAGCACGACATGGATGCGGTGTTCCGCATTGCCGACCGCATCACGGTGATGGTGAACGGCACGGTCATCGCCACCGGCGACCCGGCCTCGATTCGAGAAAACCCCGAAGTGCGCACCGCCTATCTCGGAGAGGACCACTGATGCTCGTCGTCCGCGATCTCAACACCTACTACGGCAACAGCCACATCCTGCGCGGCGTGCATGCCGGCATACCGGCTGCCACGTCGGTGGGCCTGCTCGGGCGCAACGGCATGGGCAAGACCACGCTCATCCGCAGCATGATGGGCTACGTGCGGCCGGCGTCGGGCGAAGTGCAGGTCGATGGCCGCACCGTCACCGGCTGGCCGCCCGAAAAAATGGCGCGCCTGGGCATCGGCTACGTGCCCGAAGGCCGCGGCATCTTTCCAAACCTTTCGGTGCGCGAAAACCTCGTGATGAGCGAGCGCGCGGGCATCGACGGCCGCCGCGCCTGGACCTTCGACCGCGTGATGGCCACGTTTCCGCGGCTGGCCGAACGGCTCTCGCATGGCGGCCAGCAGCTCTCGGGCGGCGAGCAGCAGATGCTTTCCATCGGCCGCGCGCTCATGACCAACCCGCGCCTGCTGATCCTCGACGAGGCCACCGAAGGTCTCGCGCCGTTGATCGTCGCGGAGATCTGGCGCGTGATCGGCGAGATCCGCGCAACCGGCATCGCCACGCTGATCGTGGACCGCGACTACCGCAAGGTGCTTGCGCACACCGACCTTGCGGTGGTCATGGAAAAGGGCCAGATCGTGCGGCACGGGGCTTCGGCCGATTTGCTGGCGGAGCCGAAGGCGCTCGAGGAACTGCTGGGCGTGTAGAGCGGAATGTAGAAGGAGCGCACGGCGATGGCACGCGAGATCAGCCTCCTCGACCTTTCGGGCAAGCCCGTGCGGTTCGACGGCAGGATGCTGATGAACGCGGCCGCCACGCCATGGCAGGGCTTTGCGCTGGAAGTGCGCGCCATGCACGGCGACGGCGAAAACCCGGCCTGCTACAACCCCCATCCGCTGCTCGCCTTCTGCATGCGCGGCCAAGTGAAGTCCGCAATGACTACGGGGCGCCGCACCAGCCACGTCGAGAGCCGGCCCGGCAGCGTTTGCATCTTCGACCAGGGCTACGAGGTCGACCGCGTGACATGGTCCGGCCAGTGCGACGAAGTGATTGCACTGGAGATCCGCCCCGAAACCCTGCGCAGCCTGATGCCCGAGAGCAATGGCGAGCTGCACCTGCAGACGCATCTCTCGACCACAGATGCCACGCTGACCTCGCTTGCCATTGCCATGCGCGACGAAGTGGAGCGCGGCTGCACATCGGGCCGCATGCACGCGCAGGGCCTGTCCATGGCATTGGTGAGCTATCTGCAAAGCCGCTACGGGGGCGCGCGCAACGCAAAGCGCGCGCCGGGGCGGCTTTCGCAGGCGGACCTGCGCAAGGTGTACGACTGGGTGATGCAGCACCTGGGCGAAGACTTCGGCATCGACGAACTCGCGGCCGAGCTGAACATGAGCGCGGTGCACTTCACGCGCCTCTTCAGGTCCAGCACCGGCTCGACGCCGTACCGCTATGTGATGGAGCAGCGCGTGCGCCACGCGCTCACGCTGCTGGAGGGCCGGTTGTCGCTGGCCGAGATCGCGCACACGGTCGGCTTCTCGAGCCAGGCGCATTTCACGCAGGTGTTCAAGCAGCTGGTGGGCACCACGCCCGCGCGCGCACGGCTCGGGTAAGTCCCGGTGCGAGGTGAATGGATCCCGCAAGCGATGATCGCTTGTCGATAGACCGGGACGCAGGCGAAAGGCAAATTCGATCTCCACACCACAGGAGACAAGAAGATGCCCCGAACGACCCTGCGCCCCGGACAAAACACGCGAACCCCTCCACGCGCTGCGCCGGCGCTGACTGCGCTGTGCATGGGCATTTGCGCCGCCGCGGCGCTCACGGCCTGCGGCGGCAGCGACTCCTCTGGGCCCTCGCTGCCTTTCATTCCCACATCGCCGCCGCCCGCCGGCCCGACGACGCCCACCGCGCTGGCCTGCGACGAAAGCCTGAAGACCGCCTTCAAGCCCGATGCGAACACCACCGTCACCGTGGTGAAGCAGTTCAAGCAGGGCGACGATCTGAACCTGGATGGCAAGGCCTCGGGCACCGTGGCGGCCAGCGACGTTTGCATGGTCAAGCTCAACGTCGGCCCGGGCCATGCGGGGCCGGCCGATGCGCCGTCCACCTCGTCCGGCATCGGCATCGAGGTGTGGCTGCCGGCCACGGCCAAATGGAACAACCGCCTGCGCGTGCTCGGCGGTGGCGGCTTCGTGGGCGATGCGGGCATCAGCTCAAAAACGCAGATAGGCGGCGCCGGCGCAGCCGCCATTGCGACGGGTGAAGGCTCTGTGAGCGCCGTGACCGACGCGGGGCATGCATCGAAATTGCCCATCGGCGCGGTGGACGGCTCGTTCGCAATGAACCCCAACGGCACCATCAACACCACGCTCTGGACGGACTTCGCGAGCCGCGGTATCCACGAGATGGCGGTGAAGACCAAGGCGCTTGCGGCCGGCTTCTACCAGCGCGACGCAAAGTACGCCTATTGGGATGGCTGCTCCACCGGCGGCCGCCAAGGCCACATGCAGGCGCAGGTGAACCCCGACGATTTCGACGGCATCCTGGCGGGCAACAGCGCGATCAACTGGACCACCTTCATCACCGCCGAGCTCTATCCGCAGATCGTGATGCAGCGCGACCTGGGCGGCACGCCGCTCACGCCAGATCAGATGACGTTGGTGTCGTCCGCCGCGGTGAGTGCCTGCGACAGCACGCTGACCGGCCAGCACGAAGGCTTCATCAGCGACCCCGCCGCCTGCAAGTACGACCCCACGCAGGACACCGCCGTGCTGTGCACCGGCAGCGGCGGCAGCAATGCCACCGCCGCCTGCCTGACGACCGTGCAGGCGCAGGCCGTCAACAAGATCTGGTACGGCCAGACGCGCGACGGCAGCGCACCGGTGCCCGCAAGCGACGTGGGCTATGGCGCCACGCTGGCCTCGGGCCAGCTCTGGTACGGCCTCGCGCGCGGCACCGCGCTCAACAGCCCCGGTATGCCGGGGTTCTCGCTCGCGGATTCCACGGGCGGCGTGCCCAACCCGTTTCCGATTGCAGCGCACCAGGTGGCGCTGAATCTGCAAGACCCGACGATTGCGACGCCCGATTTCATCAACGCAACCGGCAATGGCGCGAACAACTGGAAGGCGCTGTCGTATACGCAACTGGCCAACGCCAGCGACCGCGGCGAGGCACTGCAAACCGCCTTCGCGAACATCAATGCCGACAACCCCGACCTGGCCAGGTTCCGCGACCGCGGCGCCAAGCTGCTGACGTACCACGGGCTCGCCGATCAGCTGATTCCGAACTCGGGCACGGCCAACTACTACGAGCGCGCGGCCAAGGCCATGGGCGGCATCGATGAGACGCAGAAGTTCTACCGCTACCTCGAGATCCCCGCGATGGGCCACTGCGCGGGCGTGGGCTCGGTCAACGGCCTGGCCGGCGTGAGCCCCGCGGCCAACCCGCCGCTGCCGGCACCGAACCAGCTGTTTGCCGCGTTGACCGATTGGGTCGAGAAAGGCGTGGCGCCCGACAACCTGGTGCTGCAGAACGCCGACCAATCGCTCGCTCGGCCACTGTGCACTTATCCGAAGAAGCTTGCGTATCTTGGCGGCGACGTGAAGGCGGCGACCAGCTTCGCCTGCCGCTGAGCCTTCAGCCCGGCCGCTGCGCCATCAGGAAATCGATGAACACTCGCATGCGCAGCGGCACGTGGCGCCCGTCCGGATACAGCAGCGTGTAGGGGCGCGAGCGGCCCGCAAAGGGCTTGAGCACTTCGACGAGCGTGCCGTCGGCCAGCTCTTTTTCCACCACGAAGCGATAGGTCTGGAACAGCCCGGCGTCGCTCCTGGCCAGGGTGACGCCGCCGAGCACGTCATCGGAGCAGCTGTAGGCGCTGTCCGCGAAAACCTCGCGGTCCTTGCCGTTCTCCTTGAAGAGCCACGAGATGCGGCGGCCGCTGCTCGGCAGCTCGAACTGGATGCACTCGTGCGCGGCAAGATCGTCCAGCGTGCGCGGTGTGCCGGCCTTCTTCAGGTACTTTCGGGTGGCGACCACCACCAGGCCGGCATCTTCCAGGTGCCGTGCGATCAGCGTGGAATCGGGTTGGGCGCGCACGCGCACGGCCATGTCGTAGCCCTCTTCCACGAAGTCGATGTTGCGGTTGCTCAGGTGCACGTGCAGCCGGATGTCGGGAAAGCGTTCGCGGAACGCCGGCAGCAGCGGCAGGATGCGGTGGTGGCCGTAGGTGGTAGGGACGCTGATGCGCAGCGTGCCTGAAGGCTGCGCCTGGTGGCCCATCACCTCGCGCTCGGCATCGGCAAGCTGCGCCAGCGCCTGCTGGCACTGCGCGAAGTAGGTGCGGCCCGCATCGGTGAGCCGCACGCTGCGCGTGGTGCGCACGAACAGTCGCAGGCCCAGCCGCTTTTCGAGCCGCGAGATCGAGCGGCTTACGGCCGCCGGCGTTACACCGGCCGCAAGCGCCGCCGAAGTGAAGCCGCCCGTCTCTGCCGCAAGGCAGAAGAGTTCGATGCTGCCCAGGAGGATGTCGCCGAACTGCCGTTGCATGGATTGATTACCCCGCGTATCAAGTGAAGTGCGAGTCTAGTGATTTATCTATTGCGGTGTCATCAATACAGTTCTCCTCACGTCATCAACCTGTTTGGAGAACCGACATGCAAGACAGCAACAGCAACTCACCCACCGTCGTCATCACCGGCGCCTCGAGCGGCATCGGCCTGGGCCTTGCGCAGGCCTACCTGGAGCGCGGCTTCAACGTGGTCGCGAATGCGCGCACCGAAGAGCGGCTTGCCGCCGCCGCAAAGCAGCTGGGCAACCCGGCGCGCTTCCTGGGCGTGGCGGGCGACATCGGCAAGCGCGATACCGCGCAGCAGCTCATCGACCGCGCCGTGGAGCGCTTCGGCCAGGTCGACGTGCTCGTCAACAACGCGGGCATCTTCAATGCCAAGCCGTTCGTCGAATACACAGAGGAAGAGCTCGACCAGCTGGTGGCCACCAACCTCAAGGGCTTTGTCTACGCCTCGCAGGCCGCGGCAAGGCACATGGTGGCGCGCCGCCAGGGCCACATCGTGAACATCACCGCCAGCATCGCACTGCAGCCGAACCAGCAGGTGCCCGCCCTGCTGCCGGTGCTCATCAAGGGCGGCATCAACGCCGCAACGCGCGCGCTGGCGCTCGAACTCGCGCCGCACAACGTCAAGGTGAATGCGGTGGCGCCCGGCATCGTCGACACGCCGCTGTACACGCCCGAGCAGCACGGCTTCCTGAACGGCCTTGCGCCCGCCGGACGCATTGCGACCGTGCGCGAAATCGCCGATGCGGTGCTCTACCTCACGAGCGCCGATTTCACGACGGGCGTGGTGCTGCCGGTGGACGGCGGCATGAGCACGGGCAAGTGGTAATCACCTCGTTCAATCATCCAAGGAGCACACCATGCCTTTCATCAACCTGAAGATCACCCGCGACGGCGTGACGCGCGAACAGAAGACCCAGGTCATCGCCGAGTTCACGGAAACGCTTGAACGCGTGCTGAACAAGCCGCCCGAGTGGACGCACATCGTCATCGAGGAAATCGACACCGACGACTGGGGGTTTGCGGGCCTGACGACGACGGAGTACCGCAAGCGGCTGGCAGAAAAGGCGAAGCCGGCGAAGTGAAGGCGCCCGGGCGCGGCGAGCCGCGCCTATTCGATGAACCGCCGGAGCCCCTCCAGGTCGATCACGGTGATGCCGCCGTACTCGATGCGCAAAAAGCCCGCCTCCTTCAGCCGGTTCAACGCCGCATTGCACCGCTGCCGCGAGACCCCCGAAAGATTCGCAATCTCTTCCTGCGAGGTCTGCAGGTGCAGCTCGCTGCCCGGGTACAGCCACGGATGGAACAGCCCCGCCAGCGCGCGTGCCACCTGGCTGTCGGCGTCGAGCAGCCGGTGCGCCGCGTAGTTGCCCATGAACCAGTGCAACCGCTCGTTGAGCTGCTGCAGCAGAAAGTGATCGAAGCCGCGCTGCGTGCGGTGCAGCCACTCGAAAGTTTCCAGCGGCAGCTGGGCCACACGGCTGGGGCGTAGCGCAATGACGTCGGCCGAGCGCGGGGCGGCGCGCAGCAGCGTGCCTTCGCCGAACCAGCAGCCGACCGAGAGCCCGCCAAAGGTGACCGAGCGGCCGTCGCTGGAGGTGATCGACCACTTGAGCAGGCCTTCGAGCGTGCCGTACCAGTGCAGCGGCGTATCGCCGCGGCGGCACAGCGCGGCGCCGGCCGCAACCTCGACTTCGCGCATCTCGTCGAGCACGCGCTCGCGCGCCGCTTCGTCGAGCAGCGGAAACCAGGCCGAGCGCTGAAGCAGCTGCTCGATCGTGAGCGATGCCGCCTTGATGGCCGGCTTCGTCGTGGACATGAAAAGAAAGCTCCTGATGGCGCGGAAAAGGGGGCCGCGCCGCGTAAACCCTGACTCCAAATGTCGTCGCAATGACTGAGTGTGCCTGCGCCTCCAAAAAATAATAGCGCGCCCCTCATGAACGAAGACACCAGGAGACCCGGAGCATGTCGTCGAAGCGCAAAGTGATCGTGACCATTGCCCCCACGGGCGGCATGGCGCACAAGTCGCAGAACCCGCACCTTCCCACCCAGCCGGCCGAAATCGCGGCCGACGTGCTGCGCTGCTGGAACGCGGGCGCCAGCGTGGCGGCCATCCATGCGCGGCGGCCCGACGACGGCGCCACCTGCGACGCCGAGGTGTACCGCGACATCAACAGCCGCATCCGCGACGCCGGCTGCGACATCGTCATCAACAACTCCACTGGCGGCGGAGTGCATGGCGACATGGTGAAGCCGCTGGCGGGCGACCGCTGGGAGATTGCGTGGGAAGAGCGCATCAAGGGCATGGACGCCGGTGCCGAGATGTGCACGCTGGATGCGACCACCCTGAACCTGAGCTTCGAGGGCAGGCAGATCCTGATGGACACGCCCATCACCCGCGGCCGCGAACTGGCCGCCGGCATGAAGGCGCGCGGCATCAAGCCCGAGTGGGAGGTGTTCAGCCCCACGCACATCCTGCAGGACACGACCACGCTGATCGGCGAGGGCCACGACGACGAGCCCTACTTCATCAACCTGGTGATGAACGTGCACCGCAACTTCCAGAACGCGATGCCGTATTCGCCGCGCTTCCTGCAGATGATGGTCGACACCCTGCCCAAGGGCAGCATCTTCGGCGTGAGCGGCATCGGCACCTCGCAGCTGGAGGCCAATGTGGCGGCGCTGCTGCTGGGCGGGCATGCGCGCGTGGGGCTGGAAGACAACCTTTATTTCCGCCACGGCGAGCTCGCCACCAACGTGCAGCTGACCGAACGCATCGTGCGCGTTATCCATGAGCTCGACATGGAAGTGGCCACGCCGGCCGAAGCAAGGCAGATGATGGGACTGCCGCGCCGAGGCGGGCCGCGCCCCGAGTTCGCGCCGCGTTGAAGCGGCCGATCAACCCCGCAGAACCTTGCCAGAACCCGCCAGAAAAACAGGAGACATTCCATGAACAACCGCCGCCACTTCCTCCACACGCTCGGCGCAGCCACTGCGCTGGGTACCCTCTCCCCGCTGGCCGCGCTGGCCCAGGCGCTCGAGCAGGTCAAGATCTACTACGGCTTTCCGGCCGGCAGCGCGGGCGACAGCGTGGCGCGCCGCGTGGGCGAAAAGCTCGCGGGCTCGGCCTACACGCGCAACGTGGCCGTGGTCGAGAACAAGCCAGGAGCGGGCGGCCGCATTGCGCTCGAAAGCCTGAAGAGCGCGCCGGCCGACGGAAGCGTGCTGGCACTGTCGCCGTTCTCGTGCACGTCGATCTATCCGCACATCTACAGCAAGCTCAGCTACGACCCGGCCAGGGACTTCGTGCCGGTGTCGATTGCCGCGGTCATGCACCACGGCCTTGCCGTCGGCCCGCTGGTGCCGCCCGAGGTGCGCACGGTGAAAGACTTTCTCGCCTGGGCAAAGGCCAACCCCAACCAGGCCAGCTACGGCTCGCCCGCGGCGGGCTCCACGCCGCACTTCATCGGCGCGCTGCTGGGCCTGAACAACGGAGTGGACCTGAAGCACGTGCCCTACCGCGGCTCGATTCCAGGCGTGACCGATGTGGTGGGCGGGCAGATTGCCGCCATGGTCACCCCCAGCGGCGACTTCATTCCCAACCACAAGGCCGGCAAGCTGCGGCTGATTGCCACATCGGGCAAGGCGCGCTCGCCCTTCTCGCCGGAGGTGCCGACCTTTGCAGAACAGGGCTTCGGCGAGCTGACCACCGAAGAGTGGTTTGGCTTCTACGCACCGGCCAAAACCCCCGCTAGCGTGGTGGCCGCGGCCAATGCCGCAATCAACGCAGCCATCAAGGAAAAGGTGGTGACGGACAGCCTGGCCGTGGTCGGCCTGATCGCCCAGGGCTCCACGGCCGAGGAGATGGCGCGTTCGCAGCGGGCCGAGGCGGAGCGCTGGGGGCCGCTGGTGAAGAAGATCGGCTTCACGGCGGATTCCTGAGGCGATGCGGATGGAACCGACTCCCCACCCTGCCAAATCCCCGCAGCGCGTGGCGGTGGTTGCGACGGGCGTCATCGGCGCCAGCTGGGCCGCCTTCTTCCTGGCAAAGGGGCTGGACGTAGACGCCACCGATCCCTCGCCCGATGCAGAGGCGCGGCTGCGCGCGGCGGTGGCCGCGCATTGGCCGACGCTTGAACGCTTCGGCCTGGCGGCCGGGGCTTCGGCCGGGCGGCTGCGCTTTCACGCCCGGCTTGAAGACGCCGTGGCGCACGCCGACTTCGTGCAGGAAAGCGGCCCCGAGCGGCTGGACTTCAAGACGGACCTGTTCCGGCGCATGGACGAGGCCGCGCCGGCCCATGCCATCCTGGCGTCGAGCTCTTCAGGGCTTGCCATCAGTGCCGTGCAGGCCGAATGCAAGCACCCGGAACGCGTGGTGCTGGGCCATCCGTTCAATCCGCCGCACCTGATTCCGCTGGTGGAAGTGGTCGGCGGCGAGCGCACTTCGGCCGAAACCATCGAACGCACGATGGCGTTCTATGCGGCCATCGGCAAGCGGCCGATCCACGTGAAGCGCGAGGTCAAGGGCCACATTGCCAACCGGCTGCAGGCCGCGCTCTGGCGGGAAGCCTTTCACCTGGTCAACGAAGGCGTGGCGAGCGTGGCCGACATCGACGCCGCCATTGCGCACGGCCCGGGCCTGCGCTGGGCGGTGATGGGGCCGTTCATGAACCTGCATCTCTCCGGCGGTGCGGGCGGCATCGAACACGTGCTCGCGCACCTGGGCGGGCCGATCGAGGACTGGTGGAAGGACCTCGGTGCGCCGTCGATGACGCCTGACCTCAAGCAGCAGGTGACGCAAGGCGTGGCCGAGGAACTGGGTGCGCGGCGCGTTACCGACCTGGAAGCAGCGCGGGACATCCTGCTGTTAGACCTGATTCGCGCCAAGGCCGATACCGGCAGACTCGACTAGAAATGACCGACGACGACTTCCTCCTGGACGAGAGCCACATCGCCCCGCCCCGCACGGTGCGCATCGACTTCGACGACGGCTCCTTCGCGCTGCGTTCACCGGTGGCCCTGCGGCCCTATGCGCGCTGCATCGGCGAATGGATCGAGCGCTGGGCGCGCGAAACCCCCGACGCGCTGGCCTTTGCGGAGCGCGACGAGAGCGGCGAAGGCTGGCGCAGGCTCGACTACCGCGCGCTGCGCAAAGCCGTGGGCGCGGTGGCGCAGGCGCTGCTCGACCTGAAGCTGCCCGAGGGCAAGCCCATCGCGATCCTCTCGGACAACTCGATCGACCATGCCGTGCTGATGCTGGCGGCCATGCACATCGGGCGCACGGCCTGCTCGCTGTCGAGCGCGTACTCGCGCATGGCCAAGGACCCGTCGCGGCTGCACGGCATGCTGCAGGCGCTGCAACCGGCGCTGGTCTACGCATCGGACGCCAAGGTGTACGGCGGCGCGCTCGCGGGCTGCGGCGTGGAGGCGGTGGCAGTGTTCAGCCGCAATGCCGATGTGCATGCCGGCGCCCTGCCCCTCGCGCAACTGCTCGAGGCCAGCGAAACGCCGGCCGTGATGCAGGCCTACCAGGCCGTGCTGCCCGACACCCACGCCAAGTACCTGCTGACCTCGGGTTCCACGGGCAAGCCCAAGGTGGTGATCAATACGCACCGCATGCTGTGCGCCAACCAGCAGATGATGGCGCAGACCTGGCGTTTTCTCACGCAGGAGAAGCCGGTGCTGGTCGACTGGCTGCCCTGGAGCCACACCTTCGGCGCCAACCACAACCTGAACATGGTGCTGTGCCACGGCGGCGCGCTGTACATCGACGAGGGCCGGCCTGCGCCGGGGCTCATCGAAAAGACCGTGCGCAACCTGCGCGAGGTAAAACCCACGCTGCTGTTCAACGTGCCGCGCGGGTTCGACATGCTGCTGCCGTTTTTCGAAGCCGACGATGCGCTCGCGGCCGAGGTGTTCTCGCGGCTGCGGCTCGCCTTCTATGCGGCGGCGGCGCTCGCGCCCTCGACCTGGCAGCGGCTCGAAGCAGTGGCCGAGCGCGTGCGGCCCGAGCGGCCGCTGTGGCTCACCACCTCGTGGGGAGCGACCGAAACTTCGCCCGCCATCACCTCGGCGCACTGGAAGCTCGACGGCGCGGGCTGCATCGGCGCACCGCTGCCGGGGCTCGAACTCAAGTTCGTGCCCAACGGGCAGAAGCTCGAGATGCGCGTCAAGGGCGTCTCGGTATTTCCGGGCTACCGCCATGCGCCGCGCGAAACGGCGGAGGCGTTCGACGAAGAGGGCTACTACCGCATCGGCGATGCGGGCTATCTGGCCGATGCCGGCCGGCCCGAGCGCGGCGTGGTCTTCAACGGCCGCGTGGCCGAAGACTTCAAGCTCTCGAGCGGCACCTGGGTGTCGGTGGGTACCCTGCGCGTCAAGCTGGTGTCGATGCTGGCGCCGCATGCGCAGGACGTGGTGCTCACCGGCCATGACGGCGACGAGATCGGCATGCTGGTGTTTGCCGCTCCCCAGGCTGCGCCGCAGGCACTGGCCGCGCGAATCGCCGACGTGCTGCGCACGCTGCGGGACGAAGGCGGGGGATCGTCGCAGTGCCCCACGCGCGCGCTGGTGCTCATCGAGCCGCCGAGCCTGGATGCGGGCGAGATCACCGACAAGGGCTACATCAACCAGCGCGCGGTGCTCACGCGGCGCGCGGCCGACGTGGCACGGCTGCATGCCGGCGCGGGGCACGACTTGCAGGTGATACGCCCGGGCGATTGAATCACGAGGGCTGCTCGAACAGCGCCAGCAGCGTGTTCTTCAGCCACTGGTGCAGCGCGGAGGTCTCGTGCCGCTGGTGCCAGAAGAGTTCGATGATGCGCGCCGGCGCCTCCAGCGGCACCGGCATCCGGCGCAGGCCGGCCAGGCGCGCGGGCTCGAACTTCTCGGACCACGGCAGCACTGCGATCAGGTCGGAACGGCGCACCACCTCGTACGCCGCGCCATAGTGGTTCACCGTCGCGACGAGGTTGCGTTGCAGCCCGCGGCTGTGCAGGAACAGGTCGTAGGTGGGCGTGGTCTTGCCAACCAGGCTCACGTCCACGTGGCGCGCCGCCAGGAATTTCTTCAGCGGGATCCTGTCGGCACGCGCCAGTGAATGCCCGGTGCGCATGACGCAGACGAAATCGGGCGACCACAGCGCCCTTGACTTGAGAAATGCCGGTCGCTGCACTTCCTCGTTGTAGACGCTGATCGCGAAGTCGGCCTTGTTGTCAGCCAGCACCTTGTCGAAATCCACCAGCCTGTTGGGAATGGCATGGATCTGCATCGACGGCGCCGCCTTGCTGAGCTTGCTGGCGAGCCGCGGCACCACGATGCCCGACACGTAGTCTGACATCGCGATGCTGATGCTGGCTGTGCTGCGCAGGGCGTCGAAGCGCTCTACATCGAGCGTGCCGCGAATCGCATGGAGCGACTGCGACAGCGGCTCCCACAGGTCGATGGCCCGCCGAGTCGGGTTGACGCCGGCGCCGCTGCGCACGAACAGCGCATCGTCGAAGGTTTCCCGCAAGCGGCGCAGTGCATTGCTGACCGCCGGCTGCGTGAGCGACAGCTTGCTGGCTGCGCGTGTGACGTTGCCTTCGGTCATGAGGGCCTCGAACACCTTCAGCAGGTTGAGATCGGCGGAGCGGTAGTTCATTGTGCGGCCTGACCATTCACTGAATCTATAAACACAATCACACGTATAAATTTGTCGTGATATCCCCGCGATCCTACGATCTGCCGCTTCATCGCACTACCACCGAAGTCGAGGGATTCACATGACCATGCTGTCGGCTCGTATCGAGCGCCTGCCCTTCTCCGGTTTTCACCGCCGGCTGCTCATGATGGGAGGGCTGGGCTACACCTTCGACGCAATGGACGCCGCGGTAATCGCCTTCGTACTGCCGGTGCTGCGCACCGAATGGGGGCTCAGCAGCGTGCAGATAGGCGTGCTGGCAAGCGCGAACTTCATCGGCTTCTTCTTCGGTGCGCTCGCGTCCGGCACCTGCGGAGACCTGTTCGGGCGGCGCGTGGTCATGATGTCGGCGCTGGCGATCTACTGCGTGGCATCGCTCTTCAGCGGCATGGTCGACAGCTGGACGGTGTTCCTTGCGCTGCGCATCGTGGCCGGCTTCGGCGCAGGTGCCGAGAGCGCGATCATTGCGCCCTACCTTTCGGAGTTCGTGGCGCGCCGCTACCGGGGCACTTTCACCGGCGCACTCGCGGGCTTCTTCTCGTTCGGCTTCGTCGCGGCGGCGCTGCTGGGCTACTTCATCGTGCCGGCGCATCCGCAAGGATGGCGCATCGTCATCTTCATTACCGCGATGCCGGTGCTGCTGCTGTTGTGGTGGCGGCGCGCACTGCCCGAATCGCCGCGCTGGCTCGAAAGCCAGGGCCGGCAGGCCGAAGCCGAAACCATCGTCGACGCGATGGAGTCCGAGACGGTGGAGCGCGGCCTTGCGTTGCCCGCGCTCAACGCGGAAGACGTGGCCGCGCCGCCGCCCAGCAACAGCCGCGGCAGCCTGTTGAAGAACTACGCCACGCTGGTTTCCCGCAAGCTCATCCGCATCAGCACCATGACCTGGCTGATGTGGCTGGCGATCACCTTCAGCTACTACTCGTTCTTCACCTGGATTCCCAGCCTTCTGATCCAGAACGGCATGACGATCACCAAGAGCTTCGGCTACTCGCTCGTGATCTACCTCGCGCAGATTCCGGGCTACTTCTCGGCCGCATGGCTCAACGAGAAGATCGGCCGGCAAGCCACCATCGTGAGCTACATGCTGCTGGGCGGCATCTCTGCGCTGGGGCTGGCCTTTACGCACAGCGACGCTCAGATCATGGCGGCAGGCGTTCTGCTGTCCTTCTTCATGAACGGCACCTACGCGGGTGTCTATGCCTACACACCAGAGGTGTTTCCGACCCAGGTGCGAGCAACGGGCTCGGGCTTGGCGTCGGCCATCGGGCGCATCGGAGGCATCACGGCGCCGATCTTGGTGGGCTTTATCTATCCGGCGCTGGGCTTTGCGGGCGTGTTCGGCATGACCACGGCAGTGCTGCTGCTGGGCGCGGCGGCCGTCACCTTCATGGGCATTCCGACACGTGGCCGCTCGCTCGAAGACATTGCGGCAGCCGAACTTTCCTGACACAAGACATCCATGCAACCCAAGCTTCTCGATGAATCGCTGTCGGTCGTCGCACGCGCGCACGCCGACACGCAGCAACCCCAGGCCACCTTCGGCGCGCTCGACAAGGCTGTGGCCGCAACCATCGGCCACCGGCTCTTCACCATCCTGGTGCACCACCGGGAGGCGCGAGAGTCGGAGCGCGTGTACACCAACATGCGCGAGGCCTACCCGGTGGGCGGGCGCAAGCCGGTTACCGATTCACCGTGGATGCAGCAGGTAATGCAGCGCGGCCTGCCTTACATCGGCCGCAACGCCGACGACCTGCGCGACGTTTTCTACGACCACGAACTCATCGTTTCGCTGGGCTGCCGCAGCGTGCTGAACATTCCGCTGCGCTGGCGCGGCGAAACACTGGGCACGCTCAACATGCTGCATGAAGAGAACTGGTACGGCACCGGGCATGTCGAGCTCGCGCGCGTGTTCGCGCAACTGGCGGTGCCCGCCGTGATGGCGCAACACAGCAAGGAGTCCAGGGCATGACGAACACGGTGCTTTTCAAGAACGCCTACCTGCTCGATCCGCTACGCGGCGAACTGATGGAAGGGCACGACGTGCTGGTGGAAGACGGCGTGGTGCGCGAGGTCTCCGACAAGCCGCTGCAGAGCAAGGCAGCGCGGGTCATCGACCTGAAGGGCAAGACGCTGATGCCCGGCCTGATCGACCTGCACGTGCACGTGGTCGCGGTGGAGCTCAATCTCTCGCGGCAGGTGCACATGCCGAACGTGCTCATTACGCTGCGCAGCGTGTCCATGCTGCGCGGCATGCTGCGACGCGGGTTCACCACCGTACGCGATGCCGGCGGTGCGGGGTTTGCGTTCAAGCAGGCGGTCGAATCCGGGCTGGCCCAGGGCCCGCGCCTGTTCGTCTCGGGCCGCGCGCTGAGCCAGACGGGCGGTCACGGCGACATGCGGGCGCGCTCCGACTTTCTCGACCCCAACGGCCCCTGTCCGACCTGCGTGCGGGTGGGCGCGCTGGCACGCGTGGTCGACGGGGTCGACGCGGTGCGCCGGGCCGTGCGCGAAGAACTGCAGATGGGCGCGGACCAGATCAAGATCATGGCCTCGGGCGGCGTGGCCTCGCCGACCGACCCGGTGGGCGCTTTCGGCTACAGCGAGGATGAGATCCGCGCCATCGTCGAGGAAGCGCGGGCACGCGGCACCTATGTGCTGGCCCACGCCTACACCGCAGAGGCCATTGCCCGGGCCGTGCGCTGCGGTGTGCGCACCATCGAGCACGGCAATCTGGTGGACGCGCCCACGGCGGCGCTCATGGCGCAAATGGCCGCCTTCGCGGTGCCGACGCTGGTCACCTACGACGCGCTGGCCAATGAAGGCGAGAGCTTTGGCCTGCCGAAGGAAAGCGTCGCCAAGGTGGCCGACGTGCGCGAGGCCGGCCTGCGCTCGCTGGAGATCTACAAGGCGGCCGGCGTGAAGATGGGCTTCGGCTCGGACCTGCTGGGCGAATCGCAGCGGCTGCAGAGCGACGAGTTCCGCCTGCGTGCCGAGGTGTTGTCGCCGGCCGAGGCCATCGCCAGTGCCACCGTGATCGGCGCCGAAGTGCTGGGCATGCCAGACCGGCTGGGCCGCCTGGTGCCGGGTGCGCTGGCCGACCTCCTGGTGGTCGACGGCAATCCGCTGCGCGACGTCTCGTGCCTGCTGGGGCAAGGCGAGCGCATTCCGCTGGTCATGAAGGAGGGTGTGATCCAGTTCAACGAGCTGGCGTGACGCCCGGCTTCCGTGGCGCAGGCGCCGCCTTTTTGGTGGGTGTCTCCGCGCCGAACAGCTTTTCCACCTGCTGCCCCACGCGCGCGCCGATGGCCGTGCCCACGCCCGGCAGCACCGCGGTGCCGACCGCGGCGCCGGCCAGCGCACCGCCGGTCAGGGAAATCTGTGGGTCGCTGGCGGTGCCGCCGATCTTGAGCGGCATGCCGACCACGCCGTCGACGATATCGACCGCCAGCTCGCCGTCCAGCTTGCGGTTGAAGAACCGCAGGTTGCCGCTGGCGGTAAGTACCCCGGAGCGCGCCTTGAGGTTGGTGTAGCGCAGCACGATGCCGTCTTCGGTGCCCTGCGTTTCGAGAGTGCCCGTGAGCTCGTCGAGCGGCGTGGTGCCGCTGCGCTCGGTACCCGCGGTGAGCACCGTCTTGGCCAGGTCCAGCCCGGTGAGCGTGGCGGGGCGGACCGAAAAGGTGGTGCGGGAGCGCATGCCGCGGATCAGCCCGCCCAGGTCGCCGGCCTCGGCCACCAGCGTGGAAAAGCCGGAAACCTTGCCGACGACCGCCGTGCGCCGGCCGAAGGCTTGCACCAGGCCTTCGAGGTCGATCTGGCGCGGCTCGAGTTCGGCCGATACGCGCAGCCTGTCTTCCGGCAGCGTTTCCAGCAGAGTGACACCGTTCCACGTGCCGCCGCCCACGTCGATGCGGGTGCGCCACCGGTCCTGTCCTGCCGCGGCGCGGTCCAGGCGCAGCCGGGCGGGAGGCGATGCGCCGGCGCGTTCGAGGCGCGCCTGGCGCGGGCGCCAGTTGGCATCGAAGCTGATCTCGCCGTCATAGGCCAGCGCAATATCGCGCCGGTCGATCCAGACCACGTCGCGCCAGCGCAGCTTTTCGAGCGGCACGGGCGCGAGCGTCCAAGGAGAGGGCAGCGCGACAATGTTGCCGGCTTCCTTCGGCTTGGGCTCCTTGCCGCGAAATGCGCGGAACGATTCGCGCGGCAGCACCAGGCTTTCGATCTCGGCCTCGTCGAGGGCGACGACGCGGCGCAGCAGCTCACCTAGCTTGAACTGGAGGGTGATGCGGCGCAGCGTGATCGGGCGGGGCTGATCGGTAGCGACGTTGGAAAGCACGAGCACGGGCGCCGGAAGCAGCGCCCAATGCGCACCGCCCACCTTCAGGCCAACGCCGAAGCGCTTTTCGAAGGCTTCGGAAATCCGGACCGCCACCTCTTCGTCGCTGGGCAAGCGGGTGCTTACCACCCACACCAGCCCCCCGGCTCCGAGCAGCAGGACCGCGGCAATGCCGGCAAGCCAGAGTCTGAAAGGGCGCTTCATCGCAGCAAGTTAGCACGCAAAGGAGACTGCCATTGTCAGCCGCCATCGCTATAGTTTCCAGAACATCCGTACCGGAGAAAACGAATGCGAATCTGGAAGAAAGACATCTCGGTCGAAGAGCTCACCCGCAACCACATCGGCACCGCCGTTTCCACGCTGGGCATGGAGTTTCTGGAGGTGGGCGACGACTTCATCCGCGCCCGCGTGCCGGTGGACGAGCGCACGCGCCAGCCCTACGGCATCCTGCACGGCGGGGTGTCGGTGGTGCTGGCCGAAACGCTGGGCTCGTGCGGCGCGCACTATTCGGCGCCCGAGGGCGACCGGGCCGTGGGCCTGGACATCAACGCCAACCACATCCGCTCGGCCACCAGCGGCTGGGTCACGGGCACGGCACGGCCGGTGCACCGCGGGCGCACCACGCAGGTGTGGCAGATCGACATGACCAACGACGCGGGCGACCTGACCTGCGTCTCGCGCATCACAATGGCGGTGCTGCCGCCGCGCTAGCGAACAAGACAGCCGCCCGGCGCGCGGGGCGGCAGCGGGCCGATAAAAGCGGCCAGAACAAGCCCACAAGGCACATAAAACTACCGAGGAGATAACCACTCATGAGCAATCTATTCAGCTGGCGCGAAGTCGCCGCCACCGAGGGCAGCGTGGTCGCGCCCGACGAACGCCTGCCCTGGCTGCAGACCGGCGCCATGGGCGTGCAGCACGTCATTGCGATGTTCGGCGCCACGGTGCTGGCGCCCATCCTCATGGGCTTCAATCCGAACATCGCGATTCTCATGAGCGGCATCGGCACGCTCATCTTCTTCCTGGTGACGGGCGGCAAGGTACCCAGCTACCTGGGCTCCAGCTTCGCCTTCATCGGCGTGGTCATTGCGGCCACCGGCTATGCGGGCAAGGGGCCGAACGCCAACATTGCAGTGGCGCTGGGCGGCATCGTGGCCTGCGGGGTGATCTACATCCTTATCGGCGCGATCGTGCAGGCCGTGGGCACGGGGTGGATCGAACGCTTCATGCCGCCGGTGGTTACCGGTGCGGTGGTGGCGGTGATCGGGCTCAACCTGGCAAGCGTGCCGGTCAAGAACATGGCGGCCGGCAACTTCGACGCCTGGATGCAGGCCATGACCTTTCTTTGCGTGGGGCTGGTGGCGGTGTTCACGCGCGGCATGCTGCAGCGCCTGCTGATCCTGGTCGGGCTGATCCTGGCCACCGTGATTTATGCGGCGCTTACCAACGGCATGGGCCTGGGCAAGCCGGTGGACCTGAGCGGCATTGCCAACGCGGCGTGGTTCGGCCTGCCGACCTTCACCGCGCCTGTGTTCACGGCCAATGCCATGCTGCTGATTGCACCGGTGGCGATCATCCTGGTGGCGGAAAACCTTGGCCACCTGAAGGCCGTCACCGCCATGACGGGCCGCAACCTCGACCCCTACATCGGCCGCGCGTTCATCGGCGACGGCATTGCCACAGTGGTGAGCGGCGCCGCCGGCGGCACGGGCGTGACCACCTATGCCGAGAACATCGGTGTGATGGCGGCCACGCGCATCTATTCAACGGCGGTGTTCGTGGTGGCCGCGGTCATTGCGCTGGTGCTGGGCTTCAGCCCCAAGTTCGGCGCGCTGATCCAGGCGATTCCGCTGCCGGTGATGGGCGGCGTGAGCATCGTGGTGTTCGGCCTCATTGCCATTGCGGGCGCCAAGATCTGGGTCGACAACCGGGTCGACTTCTCGCAGAACAAGAACCTCATCGTGGCCGCGATCACGCTGATCATCGGCACCGCCGACTTCACCTTGAAGTTCGGCGACTTCGCTCTGGGCGGCATCGGAACCGCCACTTTCGGTGCGATCATTCTTTACGCACTGCTGGGCCGATCGCGCAACGCCTGAGCGCAGTGAAAGTGAAACGCCGTGCAAGAAGTGTTGTTGCGGGTGATTGATGCGGGGGCCGGTCGCCGGCCCGAAGCCCGCGCCCGTTAGACTCCAACGCTTTTCGCACCGACGTTTTCCAATGGCCGATGTCTCCGCCGCGCGCACCAAGGCGGTTTTCGAATTCAAAAGCGCCACGCTGCCGCTGATTGCAGTGATCCTCAAGACGGCCGACCTGGCCGTGCTGGCCGAGGCACTCGATGCGCAACTGGCCGACTCGCCCGATTTCTTCGAGCAGGAGCCGGTGGTCATCGACCTCTCGCAGCTCCAGCCCGACGAAGAGAGCGGTGAGGAACCCGCCGAGCTCGACTTTGCGGCGCTGCGCGGCCTCTTGGCGCGCCACCAGACGCAACCCATTGCGGTGCGCGGGGGCAACGACGCCCAGAATGCCGCGGCCCGCGCGGCCGGCCTCTCGTTGACGGCGATGCCGGTGGCGCCCGCGCCGCGTTCCCCCGCACCGCCGGCCGCAGCCCCAGCGCCCGCCAGCGAGGCCCCGCAAATCGTGCGCGAAGTACCGGTGCCCGCCAACGGCACGCTCGTGATCGACAAGCCGCTGCGCTCTGGCCAGCAGGTCTACGCTCGCGGCGGCGACGTGGTGGTGACCGCGGTGGTGAGCTTTGGCGCCGAAGTCATCGCCGACGGCAACGTGCATGTGTATGCACCGCTGCGAGGCAAGGCGATTGCCGGCGCCCGCGGCAACACCGAGGCGCGCATCTTCTCGACCTGCATGGAAGCGCAGCTGGTGGCCATTGCGGGCATCTACCGCACCAACGAAGTGCCGCTGCCCGACCCCGTGCTTGGCAAGCCCGCGCAAATACGCCTCGACGGCAAGAAGCTAGTGATCGACGCGATTCCCTGACCGGGCACGCGGCGAATCTTAAAAACCAACAACCGAATCGAAACAAGAAGGAATGGCCATGGCCAAAATTGTGGTGGTGACCTCAGGCAAGGGCGGCGTCGGCAAGACCACGACGAGCGCCAGCTTTGCGTCGGGCCTCGCGCTCGCGGGCAAGAAGACGGCGGTGATCGACTTCGACGTGGGCCTGCGCAACCTCGACCTGATCATGGGCTGCGAGCGCCGCGTGGTGTACGACCTGATCAACGTGATCCAGGGCGAAGCCAACCTGAGCCAGGCGCTCATCAAGGACAAGCAGTGCGACAACCTCTTCGTGCTGGCGGCCTCGCAGACGCGCGACAAGGAGGCCCTGACGCAAGAGGGCGTGGAAAAGGTGCTGAACGACCTGGCCGCCATGGAGTTCGACTACATCGTGTGCGACTCGCCCGCGGGCATCGAGACCGGCGCGATGATGGCCATGCACTTTGCAGATGAGGCACTGGTGGTGACCAACCCCGAGGTATCCTCGGTGCGCGACTCCGACCGCATCCTGGGCATGCTGAGCAGCAAGACCAAGCGGGCGAAGGAAGGCGGCGACCCCATCAAGGAGCACCTGCTGATCACCCGCTACAACCCCAACCGCGTGGCCGGCGGCCAGATGCTCTCGCTGGAAGACATCCAGGACATCCTGCGCATCAAGCTGATCGGCGTCATTCCCGAATCCGAAAGCGTGCTGCAGGCGTCCAACCAGGGCGTGCCCGCCATCCACGACAAGGACACCGACGTGGCCAAGGCCTACAGCGACGTGGTCGCGCGCTTCCTGGGCGAAGACCGCCCGATGCGCTTCGTCGATGCCGAAAAGCCGGGCTTCTTCAAGCGAATCTTTGGAGGCAAGTAGGCCATGTCCTTTTTCTCGTTCCTGCTCGGCGAAAAGAAGAAGACAGCCAGCGTCGCCAAAGAGCGGCTGCAGATCATCCTCGCGCACGAGCGGTCCAGCCTCAGCGGCAAGAAGCGCCCCGACTACCTGCCCGACCTCCAGCGCGAGCTGATGGCGGTGATCTCCAAATACGTGAAGATCAATGCCGAGGACATCAAGGTTCACCTGGAAAAGCAGGACGACCTCGAAGTGCTCGACATCAAGATCGAACTGCCCGACGCCTCGCCCACGCCGGCGCGCTGAACGCCCGCGAGGCGGGCCGCGCAACCCGCTCTGCCTGCGCGGCTTCGGTCAGTCCGCACGCGCAATGAAGCGCGTTACCTGGCGGACCACCTCCTCTTCCTTGAGGATGCGGCGGTGCCCCAGCCCCTGCGTGGCCACGAGCTGCGCCCCCTTGATTGCATCGCGGTAGGCCTCCGCATCGGCGAACCGGTTCACGCGGTCGTCACGGTCGTGCACGATCAGCGTCGGCTGCACGATGCGCGGCCCCACGGCGGCCGGTTCGAGCTGTGCCATCAAGAAGCCTTCCTGCGCCTCGAACAGCCGCTGCATGGCGAGCCGCGTCTTCTCGCTCAGCCCGAAGGTGTGCGTGAAGTAGCGAGTGAATTCGCGCGCCGACGCCGGTGGTGCCAGCAGCACCAGCCGCTCGGCGCGCAAGCCCTGCGCGGCGGCCACCCCGAGCGCGTTGGCGCCCATCGAATGCGCGACCACGGCGCTGAGCGCATGGCCGTCCGCCACGAGCCTTGCCACCACGTACGAGATGGCACGCGCGAACTGCGGCGCGTTGCTCATCATGCCGGCGCTGCGGCCATGGGCCGGCAGCTCGAGCAGCACCGGGCGCAGGCCGGCGCCGGCAACCGCCTCCGCCAGCGTCAGCATCTGGCCCGCATGCCCGCCCCAGCCGTGCACCAGCAGCACGACGGGCGCGGATTCGGCGCCTGAATCCTGCGTGGCGAGGTGATAGAGCCCGAGGCTCGCGTTCTCGAAGCTCCAGGCTTCGCGCCGCCATCCTGCGCCGGGCGCCTGCGCGCGATAGAGCCACTTGAGCGGCAGCGGCGTGCCGAAGATGCGATGCGCCGCACGCACGCCCAATGCGGGCCACAGGCGCTCCGACGTGGTCAGGCCGAGGCGCACTGCGCGCATCAGGCGGCTGGGGCGGTAGTAGTTCGATTGCGCGGCATGCGTTGCCGCGGACGAGGAGGTGCTGCTGGTGCTTGTCATTCAATGGGCTCCCGCGTTCAGAACCAGACCCAGTCGTCGTTGCTGCGCGGCAGGCTGCGCAGCGCATCGCGGACGGTTTCGACGCCGATGGCGCCCACATAGACAACGAGGCAGAGAGCGATGATCAGCATGGTGCTGCTCCTTTTTTATCGCACGATTGTGCGAAATTGAATCGAAGAATGACGAAGGAAACTGCCCGTCCGGTGCTCAGGCGCGGTAGCTGGAAAGCAGCCGCTGCCAGGTGCGCATGGCGCGGTCGGCGGCTTGTGGATCGCGCAGAAAGCGCGCGTCGTGCAGAAGGCCGATGATGAGGCCGTTGATCTCGCTGACCACCTGCCCGGCGTCGGTGTCGGCCCGGAGTTCGCCGGTTTCGACCGCCTGCAGCACTGTGCGGCGTAGCGCGGCGCGCCAGCGGGTGATCTCGCTGAACAGCAGGTCGCGCAGCTCGCCTTCGCGGTCGTCGTACTCGAACGCGCCTGCCGTGTAGATGCAGCCGGTTTCGGCCTCGATGTCGCGGGTGCGAGCGATCCAGCGGTCGACGATGTCGTTGAGCCGTGCAAGGCCCTTCGGCTTTTGCATGGCGGGCACGAACACGTCGGCCAGGAAGCGGCGGCCGTACTCTTCGATCACGGCCTTCTGCAGCGCCTCGCGCGAGCCCACGCGGGAAAACACGCCGCTCTTGGAAAGCGCCAGGCGGCTGGCCACGGCCTGGAGCGTGATGGCTTCCAGGCCCTCGGTCAGGGCAACGTCCATCGCCGCACCGATGATGGCGGTGCGGGTGAGTTCGCTTTTCTGGGTCTTGGCGTCCATGGAGGCGACTTTAGCACATACGTGCGAAATTGCAAATCGGCGTGCGAGCGCAATGCAGCATGCCCGCAAAGATGATTTGCTCATGTGAAACCAACAAACGCATCGTTCCCCGCATATGCGCTTCTGCCGAGAATCGCTGGGCGGCCCCGCTACGGGCCTGTCACCGTTTTCCCCTCTCTCTTCCTCTCGGATTCCTTCGCGCCAGATGAACTTCCAACAACTGCGCTCGGTACGCGAGGCCGTTCGTTGCGGCTTCAACCTGACCGAGGTTGCCAACACGCTGCACACCTCCCAGCCGGGCGTGAGCCGGCAGATCCGCGAGCTGGAGGAAGAACTGGGCATCGAACTCTTCGTGCGCGCCGGCAAGCGGCTCACCGGGCTTACCGAACCAGGCGGCCACGTGCTGCCGATCATCGAGCGCATGCTGATGGAAAGCAGCAACCTGCGGCATGCGGGACAGGAGTTCGTGGCGCAGCAGAGCGGGCTGCTCTCGGTGGCGGCCACGCACTCGCAGGCGCGCTATGCAATGCCGGTGGCGGTGCAGGAATTTCGCGCGCAGTTCCCCAACGTGAAGCTGCACCTGCACCAGGGCTCGCCCAAGCAGATTGCGCAGATGCTGATCGAGGGCGAGGCCGACGTGGGCATTGCAACGGAAGCGCTCGGCGACTACCCGCAACTGGTGGCCCTGCCCTGCTACCGCTGGACGCACTCCGTGGTGGTGCCGCCGGGCCATGCGCTGCTCGACGCGCCGCTGACGCTGGAGGCGCTGGCGCGCTTTCCGCTCATCACCTACGACACCGGCTTTACGGGCCGCTCGCGGATCGACGAGGCGTTTGCGCAGCGAGGGCTGGCGCCGAACATCGTGTTGTCGGCCATGGATGCCGACGTGATCAAGACCTACGTGCAGCTGGGCATGGGCGTGGGCATCGTGGCCGGCGTGGCCTACGAGACCGAGCGCGACACGCAGCTGCGCGCGCTCGATGCGGGCCGGCTCTTCGGCATCAACCTGACCAAGCTCGCGGTGCGGCGCGGCAACTATCTGCGCAAGTACGTGTACGCGTTCATCGAATCGTTCGCACCCACGTTGACGCGCACCGTCGTCGAAAAGGCTCTGGGCGGCGAAGCGACGGGATCGCACTACGAAATCTAGCGCGGATGCAACGTATTCGACGCTCGCAGCAACAGGATTAAAAAAGAAGCATGCCGCTTCACACAGGGAGCGTACATTCGGGTTAATTCCTTGGCTTCCCGGAACGGATCAGCAATGGCATCGACCCCGCAGCAGCAACAGCAAACCAAGGCCGCCCTCAAGGCGGCCGACGCCGCCGAACGGCGTGAGCGGCTGAGACGGGCATTGCCCGCCACCGTGGAGTTGCTGCAAAGCCGCCAGGCCGACCGCATCGACGACAGCGACATCGAGGCGTATGTGAGCCTTAACTGGCTCGAATGGCACGGCGGCGGCCTGCGGCTCACCATCACCGGGCGCAACGTGTGCGCCCAGTCGCTGCCCACTGTGACAGCGTAGGCTGAGCCTGGCGCTTACTGGTTGCCCACGATGATCTGGGCAATCAGGCCCGTGGCAATGGCCGCGAGCACATAGTCGCCGCCCACGCCCACCCATTGGTAGCCGCGGGGCGGCTGCTGCAGGCGGTAGGCGCGCCAGTCGTTCACCACGTAGTTGCGGCCGCGGTACTCATGAGGCACACGTCCGCCGCGGCGCCACTCGGCGTGCGGTTGCGGATAACCGCGGCGATCGAAGTGGCGGCCTTCCCGGTAGTCTTCGCGGCTGTAGCGGTCGCCGCGATCGCCGCGCCGGTTGTCGTGCCGGTCGAACTGGCGATGCTGCTGTTCGTAGCGGCCGTTGCCGTGATCGTTGCCACGGTCGTAGCCCCGATCATGGCCACGGTCTTGCGCGAAGGCGCTTCCCGCTGCCATGCACATCGCGAGTGCCGCAGCTGCAACGGCCATGCTCTTTGACTTGATGATCATCTGGAACTCCTTCGTGTTGATGACGAGTCCATTGTCAGCAGCGCTTGTGTCTGCCCGGAGCACATCAGGTCGCCGTCAGGTGAAATCACGTAAGCGCTGGTATCGGGGCGGCACGTTGTCCTTCAATCCCGGTTTTGCATGGGTGATTTGCGTCGAGCTTGGGTGCTTTGGGGACAATGCGAATACAGATCATCAGGCGCTGGAGGCGCCATCAATCAAATATGCGCGACAAGATCATCGGTGCCATCGGCGTAATTTGGGGTGGAGGCATGCTCCTCCGGTGGTTCATGACGGGCCCGCCTGCCGGAGTGGGCGGCTACGAGGGCGGCCAGACAGCCGTCGCGTTCCTGGGCGCCGTCATGGTGGTTGCCGGCCTCTACCGGTTCTTCAAACGCCCTGATTGAACGGCGTCGGAAGCATGTGGTTCCGCGACTGCGTTTAAGCTCGCGCGCAGCATGAAGCGACGACACCTCCTCCACCTGCTGGCCACCGTGCCCGCAACAACCCTGCTGGCCGCCTGCGGCAAGCGCAAGCCCTCCACCGCGGCGTTGAAATCGGATGCCCGCGTGCTCGCCCTGGGCGACAGCCTGACCTTCGGCTACGGCGCACCTCCCGGCGCGGCGTGGCCTGTGAAACTGGGTGAGCTCACCGGCTGGCAGATCGAGAACGCGGGCATCAACGGCGACACGTCAGCGGGGGCGCTGGAGCGTTTGCCGGCGCTGCTGGCCGCGGAAAGCTATGACGCCATCCTGATCGGCATTGGCGGAAACGACATGCTGCGCGGCGTGTCACCCTCGGCCACGCGCGAGAACCTCGCATCGCTTGTGAGCCAGGCACGCGCGCACACGCCGTATGTCGCGCTGCTTGCCACGCCGGCACCCGATGCGATGCGCGCAGCCGTGGGCTCGCTGAGCGACGCACCGTTCTACGAGGAAGTCGCGAAGTCCGGGCAGGCGCTGCTGGTTGCCAATGTGTATTCGAGCGTGTTGTCGGACACGTCGCTGCGCTCCGATCGCATCCACGCCAACGCTCAGGGCTATGCCAAAGTCGCGGAACAGCTCGCGGACCAGCTCAAGGCCGCGGGCTGGCGCTGACAACAGCGCTCATGCGGCCTGCTGCAGCAGATCGACGTAGGCGCCCTGCACCAGCTGGTCGGATGCAATGCCGAGTTGCGCCATGAGCGCATGGGCCTCGGCCACGCCAGCCTCGGCGGATTCGCCTTCTTTCAGAACCACTTCAAGCTCGAGAAATTCACCGAGCCCTTCGACACGGTCGAGGTGCACCCGCGTGCGGCCCACAATGAAGAGCCGACGCTGCTTGCGCACGCGGCCCGCTTGGCCCCATGCGAGCGTGAGCGATTCGCGCAGCGTGTCCGGCGTTGTAGTGGGCGAGATCAGGTAGAACGATTCCTTGGGGCCGCTGCTGTTCGCGCGGCGATAGAAGATCAGCTCGGCGCGGTCGGGCGCGAAGGTGCGCAGCTTGAGGCGGTCTGCGCTGTTCTCGCAGCGGAAGAAGGTGTCGTCCTGTGCGATTTCGATGGGACCTGAATCAGCGAACTTCGCTGCAATGAGCGCCACGCGTTCCACGCTGTCGATGCGGGCCTTGATCTCAATGTTTCTTGCCATTTGTTGGTTGTTCGCTGTCTGCCGTGTTCGGGGGCTTTTGTCGAGGCGCTCTTGGCTCTTGTTCAGGCGCTCTTGTTCAGGGCTCGTGCACAGGCCACCGGGTACTCCCCTCCGCGAATGTCCCCCGGGGCTGCGCCCCTCCTCCTTTATTTCGCTGCGCGGAGCACCCGATGCCCTGTGCACCGGGTCACGCTGCTGGTGCAACGCTGATCAACCGCCGCCCCGAACAAAGCACGTCAATCAGGGCGCGTTCCCTTGCGGCCCCACAGGCGGCGGCGCAGCGCGGCCACTGGACCCCGGTGCCAGCTTGCGCCCAAAAGACTCGCCCACTCGGCGCACCGGCCGGCTGGCTTTTTCCGACACGTTGTTGACACCACGCCGCGTTGCGTCTTCCGCGCGGTCGATGCCGCGGCCCGCAGCGTTGGTGCCGCGCTGCACGCTGTTGACGACCGTGCTGCCGCGCGGCGGCGGGTTGAGCGTGTGGGCGCGCTCCGCCTTGGGCGGGTTGTCGGCGCTCTGCGCATGCACGGTGGGCACGGACAGCAGCAGGGCCGCTGCAGCCGCAACGGCCAGGGCGTGGGCATGGACGGACATCTTCTTCATGATGGGCTTCCTTCGTCTTTGGCATCGGCGGCCGCTGCGCGCGCCATGCGCTCGCTCTTCCAGTACACGTCGTCGCCGCCGTTCATGCGGTTGAGCACACGTGCGAGCACGAAGAGCAGGTCGCTGAGCCGGTTGAGATACTGGCGCAATGCGTCGTTGAGTTCGGCCGTGGCGCCGAGTGCCACCACCGCACGCTCGGCACGCCGTGCCACCGTGCGGCACACGTGCGCGAGCGAGGCCGCGCGCGTGCCCGCGGGCAGGATGAATTCAGCAAGGCGCGGCAAGGCGGCGTTGTGTTCGGCAAGGGCGTTGTCGAGCTGCAGCAGCGCATCGGCCTTCAGCAGTGTGTAGCCCGGCATCGACAGCTCACCGCCCAGGTTGAAGAGCTGGTGCTGCACGTCGACCAGCAGCTCGCGCACGGGCTCTGGCATGGGCTCGCACAGCAACAGGCCAATCTGCGAATTGAGCTCATCCACGTCGCCCATGGCATGCACGCGCAAGTGGTCCTTGGGCACGCGGGTGTTGTCGCCGAGGCCGGTGGTGCCGTCGTCGCCGGTGCGGGTGGCGATTTGCGAAAGTCGGTTGCTCATGGGCGCTCCTGTTCTTGTGTTTTCTACTGCCCGACCTTGGATGCATCGATCTTGCCGAGCAGCCACTGCAGGCCTGCAAGATGCTGCTGGTCGTGGCTGCAAAGGTAATGAATGAGGCTGCGCATGGTGAGCGGTCCGTAGCCCTCGAACACGGCCGGGCGTGCGAGTTGCGCGTCGCTCAGCTGCGAGATGATTTCCATCGTCTGCGCGCGCGCAATGCGGAATTCGGCCAGCACTTGCGCCGCGTCGGCCTTGCCGTAGCCGCGTTCGATGGCAAGCGGTTCGCTGTCGATCGACGCCAGCGTGGGGGTGTCTTCTTGCAGCGTGCGGCGAAAGCGCTCGTGGTAGCCCTCGATTTCGATGTCCCGCACATGGCACAGCTGCTCGATGGCCGTGAAGGCCTCGCTGGGCACGCCGACCCATGACCGCGGGGCCCAGTGGCGGTGCGCCTCAGGGATGATCGCGTAATGCGCTTCGAGCAGTGAGGGAAATGCCGCAAGGGCAGCGAGCGTCGTAGGGTTCATGGCTTTTTCCGAAGCGCATTATGGTGCTCGCTCCGTAAAATGACCGAACAGAGCCCCGCATCCACATCATTCAGGAGACACCCGATGAACGCCCCGACCCAAACCTCGCACCTGCTGCCGGAGCTTCATCTGCGCGACGTGCCCGCCGCCCTCATCGACGGGCTGAAGGCTCGCTTCGGCGCCAACTGTTCCACGGCCATGGCGGTGCGCACGCAGCATGGCCGCGACGAGTCGTCGTTCGACGCCCCGCCCCCTTCGGCCGTGGTGTTTGCCGAAAGCACGCAGGACGTGGCCGATGCCGTGAAGCTCGCGAGCGAGCACAGCGTGCCGGTCATTCCGTTCGGCGTGGGCTCATCGCTCGAAGGCCATCTGCTGGCGGTGCAAGGCGGCATCAGCATCGACGTGTCGCGCATGAACAAGGTGCTGTCGGTCAATGCCGACGACCTCACGGTGACGGTGCAGCCCGGCGTCACACGCAAGCAGGTCAATGAAGAGATCAAGAGCACGGGCTTGTTCTTCCCCATCGATCCGGGTGCCGACGCCTCCATCGGCGGCATGACCGCCACGCGCGCGAGCGGCACGAATGCGGTGCGCTACGGCACGATGCGCGAGAACGTGCTGGCGCTCGAAGTGGTCACGGCCAGCGGCGACGTCATCCGCACCGGCACGCGCGCAAAGAAATCTTCCGCCGGCTACGACCTCACGCGCCTCATGGTGGGCAGCGAAGGCACGCTGGGCGTGGTCACCGAGGTCACGCTGCGCATCTATCCGCTGCCCGAGGCCGTGTCGGCCGCGATCTGCTCGTTCCCGAGCATCGAAGCCGCGGTGCGCACCACCATCGAAACCATTCAGCTCGGCGTGCCGATTGCGCGCGTGGAACTCATCGATGTGAACACGGTGCGCATGGTGAACGCCTACGCCAAGCTCAACCTGCGCGAAGAGCCGATGCTGCTGATGGAATTCCACGGCTCGCCGGCCGGCGTGAAGGAACAGGCCGAGACCGTGCAGGAGCTCGCGAGCGGCCACGGCGGCAATGCCTTCGAATGGGCCAGCACGCCGGAAGAACGCACCCGCCTGTGGACCGCGCGGCACAACAGCTACTTTGCGGCCGTGCAGTCGCGCCCCGGCTGCCGCGTGATCTCCACCGACACCTGCGTGCCGATCTCGCGCCTGGCCGATTGCCTGCTCGACTCGGTGGCCGAGGCCGACGCCAGCGGCATCCCCTACTTCCTGGTCGGCCACGTGGGCGACGGCAACTTCCACTTCGGCTACCTGCTCGACCCGAACATTCCCGAAGAGCGCGTGAAGGCCGAAAAGCTCAACCACGACCTGGTGAGCCGCGCGCTGGCGCTCGAAGGCACCTGCACCGGCGAGCACGGCGTGGGGCTGCACAAGATGGACTTCCTGGTGACGGAAGCCGGCGTGGGCGCCATCGACATGATGCGCACGATCAAGCGCGCGCTCGATCCCAAGAACATCATGAATCCCGGAAAGATCTTCGCGCTCTGATCCGTTCGAGGACAAGAAAAAAGCCCGGCGGCTCGCAAGAGCGCCGGGCTTTTTGTTGAGCGATGGCCGCGTGTTTTATCTGCGGCGGCGGGCCGGTGCGGCTTGCTCCGCAGGTGCCGACGTCTGCGACGGCGCAGCGCCGCCGTCCACGCCCAGGCGGCCACCGCCGCCCAGGCCCTGGCCGCGCACCGTCTGCGCCTTGTAGTTGCGCAGCGAGCGAACCATCTGGTTGAACGCGTCCATGAAGGCCGCGGCGATCACCTTGCCTTGGGCAGTGTTCGTGTAGCCGCCGAGGCCCCCGCCGGCGCGGCCGCCGAAGACCGAGCCGAAGGCGCCGAAATCGGTCTTGGAGGCGCTGCCTTCCGAGGCCGCGACCTGCACGCCCGAGCGGTTGTCGATGAGCGTCAGGAGCGCATTGGCTTCCTTGGTCTGCATGCTGCCGCCGACCGCAGCCAGGGCGCGCCCACGGTTGCCGCCCACCAGGCCGCCCAAGGCGCCGCCGATGCCGCCCGCGTCGCTGTTGCTGAAGACGATCTCGGGCGAAAGCCCGTAGTCGGAAGCCACCATCTGGCCGCGGCCGAAATTGCTGCCGCCGCGCATTTCGCCCGACTGCATGAGCGCGCGTTCACGGTTCATGGCGTTCATGCCGGCCGCGCCGCGCTCGACCACCACGAAGCAGTTCGATTGCTGCACCAAGAGGCGCAGCAGGTTGGCCGTGGGCGGCAGGCGGTATTCGCCGGTAAGGATGGTGTACCAGCCCGAGTTCACGTTCTCGATCAGCGAGACGGTGCCGAGCGGAGATTCGCAGCGCTCGAGCTGGCTGCTTTCGCCGGCGGTTGCCGAACCGGCGGCGCTGCCGGTGGCGGTGGTCTTGGCAGCCTGGCTGCCCATCTGCATGTCCGTTGTCACGCAGCCAGTCAGCAGCAGCGCGCCCACGGCCACGGCCGCGACGGGAAACTTGTTGAATTTCATGAAGGACTCCCTCTCCTCGAGATTTGCGATTTGAAAATCAGCGGAGAGGATACGCGTAAAAGATTGCAAGAAGCAATTGCGCAAAAGTCCGAGCCGCAGCCCGCTGGCTAGGCCGTTCGGCGGATGCGTTCGATCAGGCCGTTGAGGGCTTCGATGGAGCCGAAGTGAATGGCGAGCTCCCCGCTCTCCTCGACCTTGCCGCCGCGCTTGCTGCGCTTCTTGATGCGGACCTCGACCTCGGCAGTGAGCAGGTCGGCCAGTTCTTCTTCCACGCGCTGCAAGTCGCGCGACTTTTCGCCGTCGTTGCCACGGCGCGACGGGGTCAGCGTGAATTCGGCGGCAAGGCGCTTCACCAGCGACTCGGCCTCGCGCACCGACATTTTCTTGGCGGCGATCTGGTTGGCGGCGGTGATCTGCGTGCCGCGGTCCAGCGACAGCAGGGCGCGGGCGTGGCCCATGTCGATGTCGCCGGCCATCAGCATCTGCTGCGCCGGCTCGGCCAGGTTCAACAGGCGCAGCAGATTGCTGGCGGCGCTGCGCGAGCGGCCCACCGCCTGCGCGGCAGCTTCGTGAGTGAGCCCAAACTCTGAGACCAAGCGTTGCAGGCCTTGGGCTTCTTCAAGCGGGTTGAGGTCTTCGCGCTGGATGTTCTCGATCAGCGACATGGCGGCCGCGGCTTCGTTGGGCACGTCGCGCACCAGCACCGGCACCCGGTCGAGGCCCGCCAGCTTGGCGGCCCGGAAACGGCGCTCACCGGCGATGATTTCGTACTCGGCGTTCTTGGCGGCAGCCGATGCCTCGTCCAGCCGGCGCACCAGGATCGGCTGCATGATGCCCTGCACCTTGATGCTCTCGGCCAGCTCGTACAGCGCGCCTTCGTCCATGCGAGTACGCGGCTGGTAAACGCCGGCCACCATCTGGTCGAGCATCAGCGTGTTCGGGTTCTGCGCCGAGGCGCCCTCTTCCGCTGCGTTGTTGTTGTCGGCGGCGGGTGCGGCCGTGGGGCCGAGCAGCGCTTCGAGGCCGCGCCCCAGACCCTTGGGTTTCTTGGTCGCCATCAGTGCTTGTCTTTCGAGATTTCGTTCAATAGTTGCCGGCCTTCGGGCCAGTCGCCCAGGCCGGACTCGGCGTTCAAATGGCCGCCCGCGCCGGCATCGACAAAGCGCGCGCCCCAGTCGGCCGCCATCTGGCGGGAGCGCTTGGCGTCGCAGTACGGATCGTCGTTGGCGGCGGTCAGCACCGCCGGAAATGGCAGCGGCTTGCGCACGATGGGCGCCCAACCCGGAATCAGCTGGCGCAGGTCGTCGCGTTCCAGGTCGCCGGGTGCGACCAGCAGTGCGCCGCGCACCTTGTGCGTGTTGCGCGAATGCGCAGCCCAGGCGGCCACCAGGATGCAACCGAGGCTGTGCGCCGCAAAGACGACGGGGCCAGAGGCGGCCAGCACTTCTTCCTCGAGCCGCGCGGACCAGTCGCCGCGCAACGGGTGCATCCAGTCATGCTGCTCGACGCGGTGATCGCCATACAGCGACTCCCAACGGGTTTGCCAGTGGCCAGGGCCGCTGTTCTGCCAGCCCGGCAGCAGCAGGATGCGTGAGATTGTCATTTGCTTGCTAAGAACTTGAGGCGCGCGTCCAGGGTGGACGGCGTCAGATGCTTTTTTCGCTGGTATCGGGTGCGGCGGCAGGTGCCAGCACGTCCTCGGGAATCGCCAGGCTCGGAGCGGCCGGCGCAACCTCCGCGATGGGCGGCGCCACCGCGCCGGAGGCGAATGCGCTGGCCGGCGGCATCTTCTCGACCAATTCCTTGGCAAAGGCGATGAAGGCTTGGCTGCCCCGGGCGGCCGGATCGAACACCACGCCGGGCAGTCCGTAGCTTGGCGCCTCGGCAAGCCGCACATTGCGCGGAATGACCGTGTCGAACACCTTGTCGCCGAAGTGAGACTTGAGTTGCTCGCTTACCTGCTGCTGCAGCGTGATGCGCGGATCGAACATCACGCGCAGCAGGCCGATGATCTGCAGGTTCTTGTTGAGGTTGGCGTGCACCTGCTTGATGGTGTTGACCAGATCGGTCAGCCCTTCGAGCGCAAAGTACTCGCACTGCATCGGCACGATCACGCCATGGGCCGCGCACAGCCCGTTGAGCGTGAGCAGGCTCAGGCTAGGCGGGCAGTCGATCAGCACGAAGTCGTACTCGGCGCCGACGGCGGCCAGCGCGGTGCGCAGGCGCTTCTCGCGGCGGTCGAGTGCCACCATTTCCACCTCGGCGCCCGCCAGTTCGCGGTTGGCGCCCAGCACGTCGTAGCCGCAGCCGCCCTCCACCAGCTTGTCCGCCTTGACGCGCGCCTCGGCCACGGAGGCCGATTCGAGCAGCACGTCGTACACCGTCAGCTCCAGCTGGCGCTTGTCGATGCCCGAGCCCATGGTTGCATTGCCTTGGGGGTCGAGGTCGATCATCAGCACCCGCTGGCCGACCTTGGCCAAGCCGGCGGCAAGATTGACGGTGGTGGTGGTCTTGCCGACGCCGCCCTTTTGGTTGGCAATACAGAAAATCTTGGCCATGTGGAGATCAGCGGGAAATGGCGAGCTTGACGCCGAAGGCAATCAGAAAGACACCCGCGAGCTTTTCAAGGGCGCCTGAAATACGCGGATTGGCTCGGATGCGTTCGGCCAGATAGTGCGTGAGCAGTGTGGACGTGAGGCCGTACATAAAGGTGAGCACTGCAATCGTTATCGCCATGGCGCCGAAAGTGACCACGCCCTGGTGGCGCGCCGGATCGACGAACAGCGGAAAGAAAGCCATGTAGAACACGATTGCCTTGGGATTGAGCAAGGTGATCATCAGCGCCTGCCGCAAGAAGTGGCTTGGGCGAATGTTGAGGATCGGCGCTGCGCCGGGCTTGGCGAGCAGCATCTTGAAGCCGAGCCAGGCAAGGTAGGCTGCGCCCAGCCACTGGACTGCGGCAAAGGCGGTCGGGTAAGCGGCCAGCACGGCCGACACGCCCGCCACCGCCGCCCACATCAGGCACTGGTCGCCAATGATCACGCCGAAAGTGGCAGCCAGTCCGCCGCGGATTCCGCCCTTGCTGGTCGAGGTGATCAGCGCCAGGTTGCCCGGACCGGGAATCAGGAGAAAGAGGACGATGGCAACAACGAATGCGCCGTAGTCAGCAATGCCGAACATGGGATTTGCCTCGGAAAAGAGAGCCAGGGGGAGGCGTCGAGTCTAAGCGAGGCAGGTGCCGCAAGGAGCGTTCGGCGCCGGCTTTCACCGGCGTCGCCGCTTCTTTTTTGCCGGATCAGGCCGTTTCTTTGCGCGCCCAGACGATGCAGCGCTCGGCATCCAGACCCGGAACCGCCAGTTGTTCCACGTGAAACACTGCAACGCCTTCCGGCAGCACGGCAAGCTCATCGCTCGGCACCTTGCCTTTCATGGCCAGCCAGATACCGCCGGAAGCCAGGAGGTGTTTCGATCCGTTGAAGAAATCCGGAAGCGAGGCAAAGGCCCGGGAGCTGATGACCTCGTAGCTGCCGGTGAGCGACTCGACCCGCGCATGAAGGCCGCGCAGATTGGGCAGCTCAAGCTCGGCAGCCACCTGTTGAACGAAGGCCGCCTTCTTGGCAACCGCGTCGAGGCAGCTCACATCGAGATCCGGCCGCATGATGGCGATCACCACGCCCGGCAACCCGCCGCCGGATCCGACGTCGAGTAGTTTCCCCTTCCCTGCCCACTCGCGCTGCAGCGGCATTACCGCCGCCAGGCTGTCGAGCAGATGGTGTGTCAACACGCTGGCAGGGTCGCGCAAGGCCGTTAGGTTGTAGACCTTGTTCCACTTGAGCATGAGCGTGCCGTAAGCCAACAGCTGTTCCGCCTGCTTGTCGGACAAAGCGCTGCCCGAGGCTGCCGCGCCTTGGCGCAGCGTTTCGATGGGCGCGCTCATTGGGCGGACTGCGATTCTGCGGTCGCTTCCGGGGCGGCGTCGCGGTTGAACGCTTTGTGGCCGCCCTTTCGCAGATGGATCATCAACAGCGAAATTGCAGCTGGCGTTACGCCCGAGATACGCGAAGCCAAGCCCAGCGTTTCGGGCCGGTGCTTGTCGAGCTTCTGGCGAACCTCGAAGCTCAGTGCCTTGACTTGGCTGTAGTCGAAATCCGCCGGCAGCCGCAGGTTCTCGAAGTGCGCGGCGCGCTCTACTTCGTCGTGCTGGCGCTCGATGTAGCCGGAATACTTCGCTGAGATTTCGATCTGCTCGATTTCCGTTTCGCTGAGTGCCGAGGCCGCGCTGTACTTTCCCCCGTCCAGCGACATCAATGTTTGGTAGCTCACATCAGGCCGGCGCAGCAGGTCGGCTAGGTTGTATTCATGCTCGATGGCCTTGCCGAGCACGCGCTCCGACTCTGCCGCCGGAAGGTTGCGCGGATTCACCCAGATCGACTTGAGGCGTTGTGTTTCACGTGAAACAGCATCGCGCTTGCGGCTGAAAGCGTCCCATTGCTCGTCGCCGACCAGGCCGAGCTTGCGCCCTGCTTCGGTCAGGCGCATGTCGGCGTTGTCCTCGCGCAGCTGCAGCCGAAACTCCGCGCGGCTGGTGAACATGCGGTACGGCTCGGTCACGCCCTTTGTAATGAGGTCGTCGACCAGTACGCCCAAGTACGCTTCATCGCGGCGCGGCAGCCAGGCATCGTCGCCCCGGCATTGAAGCGCGGCATTGATGCCGGCAAACAAACCCTGGGCGGCGGCCTCTTCGTAGCCGGTGGTGCCGTTGATCTGGCCGGCAAAGAACAGGCCCTTGATTGCACGGGTCTCGAAGCTGCTCTTGAGCTCGCGCGGATCGAAGTAGTCGTACTCGATGGCATAGCCTGGCCGCAGGATGTGGGCGTTCTCCAGCCCGGGCATCGAGCGAACGAGTTGGTACTGGATGTCAAACGGCAGGCTGGTCGAAATCCCGTTCGGGTAGTACTCGTTGGTCGTCAGGCCTTCGGGCTCGAGAAAGATCTGATGGCTTTCCTTGTCGGCAAAGCGGTTGATCTTGTCTTCCACGCTCGGGCAGTAGCGCGGACCGACGCCGTCGATCTTGCCGGTGAACATCGGGCTGCGGTCGAAGCCGGAGCGAATGATGTCATGCGTGCGCTCGTTGGTATGGGTGATCCAGCAGGCCATTTGCTGCGGGTGCATGTCGACCCGGCCCATGAAGCTGAACACGGGCATCGGCCCTGCCCCACCCGGCATGCCGTCGCCCGGTTGTTCGGTGCACTTCGAAAAGTCGATGGTGCGGCCGTCGAGTCGCGGCGGTGTACCGGTCTTGAGGCGACCCTGAGGCAGCTTCAGCTCCTTGAGCCGCGCCGAAAGGCTGATGGCCGGCGGGTCGCCCGCGCGCCCGGCCTGGTAATTGTCGAGGCCGACGTGGATGCGGCCATCGAGAAAAGTCCCGGCAGTAAGCACCACGGTGCGCGCGCGAAAGGCAATGCCCACCTGCGTAACGGCACCCACCACCCGATCGCCCTCCACCATCAGGTCGTCGACCGCCTGCTGGAACAGGCTCAGGTTCGGCTGGTTCTCCAGGCGGCGGCGGATCGCGGCCTTGTACAAGACGCGGTCGGCCTGGGCGCGGGTCGCGCGAACGGCCGGGCCCTTGCTCGAATTGAGAATGCGAAACTGAATGCCCGCCTCATCCGTCGCGATGGCCATGGCGCCGCCAAGCGCATCGACCTCTTTCACCAGGTGGCCCTTGCCAATACCGCCGATCGATGGATTGCAGCTCATCTGCCCCAACGTCTCGATGTTGTGGGAGAGCAGCAGCGTCTTGGCGCCCATGCGGGCAGCAGCAAGCGCGGCTTCGGTGCCGGCATGGCCACCGCCAACGACGATGACATCGAATTCTTCGGGATACAGCATGAGAGAGGGGGCGCACTGACGCGTGCGCTGCGCAAAGGGGGCACCAATTTTAATCGGGGGTGCTGCTTTGCGCCTGGAATGGGGGCAACGTGGTTAATCGCTTTGAAACGCCTCGGACCCGCGCTCACCGCCTCGTGTCTGCTATATATTTGATAGCAAACAACTAAGTGTGGATAAGGCCTAATCGGCAGCGGCGGCCAGCTCCACCACCGGCACCGGCTTTTCGATGCCCACCAGCGCCCCCGTGGGCTCGGGCTCGGCCGGCGGCGCCACGCTCTCGTCCTGCAGCTCGCGAATCACGAGCGTCTTGCCTGTCATGGCCACGGCGCCGAATATGGTGCAGAAGGCCACGTCCTTGGCGTCGCGCCCGGTGCCCACGCGTACCAGCCGGTCGACCGGCGCCATGCGCGTGGGGTCGAACAGCACCCATCGATCGCCAAGCCAGGCTTCGAAGACAGCATGGAAATCCTGCGGCGGTTCGTCGAACCACACGTAGCCCACCACCAGCCGCGCCGGAATGTTCAGCGCGCGGCAGAAGGTAATGCCCAGGTGCGCAAAGTCGCGGCACACGCCCGCGCGCTCCACAAACACTTCGCGTGCGGTCGTCGTCGAGTCGCTGCTGCCTGGCTCATAAGTGATGCTGTCGTAGATCCAGTCCACGATGGCCTGCACCCGGCCGATGCCCGGCGCAAGATCGCCAAAGAGCTGCTGCGCGCAACGCGACATCAGGTCCGACTCGCAGTAGCGCGACGGCATCATGTAGTGGAGGATTTCGTTCGGCACCTGGTTGACCGGCACCTCCTGCAGATCGAGCGGCACGTCGACCTGCCTGCGTTGCACGGTCGCCTTGTAGCGGATCTTCAGCGGGCCAGGCTGCGCATCGAAGCGCACGAAGCGATTGCCGCTCGACTCGTCGCAGTACACCTGCACCTCGGTCGGCGGCTCGATGGTCAGCGCTTCGCTGATCACGGCTTGCGAGCCGGCCTGTGCAGCCTCGATGTTGAGTTGCATGTGCGCGGGCGCGCTGACTTCGTAGCCGAGTTCCGCCTCGATGTGGGAGATGTGCATGCGCGCCTTGGGTGGTTTGTTGTTGTCGATCGGGGTTCAGGCGCGTCGGCGGCGCGAGCGGTGCTCGGGAAGCTGCCAGTGCGTTTGCGTCACCAGCAGCACCCGCATCACGCGGTGGGCCGGGCTCTGCAGCAGTACGCCCAGCGGACGCGCGCGCGGCCACCGCGGAACAAGGCTGTGCATCAATCGATTGCCTTTTTGACTGCCCCGATTCCCAGCGCCGCGAGAACCACGAAGATCACCGCCAGCACCAGGAACAGGCCGAACAGCAGCTTGGCAATACCGGCCGCGCCGGCAGCAACGCCGCCGAAGCCCAGGACACCGGCCACCAGCGAAATGACCGCAAAAATGATCGCGTACTTCAACATCTGAAACTCCTTGTGATGGGCCACCCCACCGTTGCGGCGAGCTTAGAAAGGGCCCGCCGCCGCACCGATAGTCGGCGCGCGCGAGCGGCCGTAGGACAAAACGCGCATCGTGAAACCCGCTAGCATGCAGGCGGTCCAAAGATTTTTTCGCTATCCACATCCTTCGGAGATTTCTCGCATGAAGCTGTATTACTCACCCGGCGCCTGCTCGCTCTCGCCCCACATCGCACTGCACGAAGCCGGACTCGCCTTCGAACCCGTGCTGGCCAGCACCAAGAGCCACAAGCTGCAGGACGGCACCGACTACTACGGCATCAACCCGCTGGGCTATGTGCCGCTGCTCGAGCTCGACGACGGCACACGCCTGCGCGAAGGCCCGGCCATCGTTCAGTACATTGCCGATCTCGCGCCCACCAAGAACCTCGCGCCGGCCGCCGGCACGCTGCAGCGCTATCGCCTGCAAGAGTGGCTCACCTTCATCGGCACCGAAATGCACAAGGGCTACAGCCCACTGTTCAACTCGGCCATGCCCGAAGAAGCCAAGACCATCTTCAAGGACAAGCTCAGGTCGCGCTACCAGTGGCTCGACGGCCAGCTCGCCGACAAGCAGTACCTGATGGGCGACCACTTCAGCGTGGCCGACGGATACCTGTTCACCGTGACCAACTGGGCCAAGCCCACCGGCGTCGACATTTCGGACTTCGCCAATGTGCAGGCATGGCACGCGCGCGTGGCCGCCCGCCCCGCCGTTCAGGAGGCAATGAAGGCCGAAGGCCTGCTGAAGTAAGAAGAAGCCCTCAGAACGCACCTGAAAGCGGACCGGCCCTCTAGGGAAAACCCGGGCCGCTTCAGCCACAAGCCGCATGTTGCGGCTTTTTTTTCGGACCACGCTAGGGGTCGAATGCAGACCTTGCAGTGAAGGAACCGAACGATGGCCGAAGCCCCTTCCCCACCAGAACTGCGCGAGGAGATGCGCGGGCCCGTGATGTGGCTCACCATCGACCGCGAGGAGCGCCGCAACGCCATCAGCGCGGGCGTGCTCTCGGCAATGTCGAATGCACTGGCGCGCGCCAACCAGGATCGCGCGGTGCGCGCCGTCGTCATTACCGGCAGCGGCACGCGTGCATTCTGCGCGGGTGCCGATCTGCAGAGCGGCACCTCCTTCAAGTTCGACTATGCGGAGCCTCACCAGGGCTTTGCCAACCTCTTTCGCCAGGCACGCCACTCGACCGTGCCGCTGATCGCGCGCGTCAACGGCGCCTGCATGGCGGGGGGCATGGGGATCATGGGCATGTGCGACATGGCCGTGGCCAGCAGCCAGGCCGTGTTCGGCCTGCCCGAGGTCAAGGTCGGCCTCTTCCCCGCGCAGGTGCTCAGCGTGCTCGGCAACCTGCTGCCGCGGCGCGTACTGGCCGAGATGTGCATCACCGGCGAACCGATCACCGCTGCACAGGCGCTGGAGTACCGGCTCGTCAACCATGTGAGCGACGACCTCGATGCGAGCGTCGACTGGCTGCTCGGGCGCCTGCTCGACAAATCGCCCGCTGCGATAAGGCGCGGCCTGTACACCATGAAGAAGATCGAGGCCATGGCCTTCGAGGAGTCGATGGCGTTCACCGAAAGCCAGATCGGCCTCTTCGCTCTGACGGAAGACGCGGCGGAAGGCCAGCTCGCCTTTCGCGAAAAGCGCAAGCCGCAATGGAGCGGGCGATGAACCGCACCGTGCGCATCGGCGGCGCATCGGGCTTCTGGGGCGACAGCAGCGTGGGCGCGCCGCAGCTCGTGGCCAGCCGGCAGATCGACTACCTGGTGTTCGACTACCTGGCCGAACTCACCATGTCGATCCTCGCGGGTGCGCGGCTCAAGAAGCCGGAGCTCGGCTACGCCACCGACTTCGTTTCCGTTGCGATGAAGGCAGTACTGCAGGACGTTGTGCAGCAAGGCATCCGCGTGGTGAGCAACGCAGGCGGCGTCAATCCGCAGGGCTGCGCCGATGCGCTGGCCGCGCTCGCGGCCGAGCACGGCATTGCATTGAAGATCGCGGTGGTGAGCGGCGACGATGTCTCGCCGCTGCTGCCGCAACTTCGGCAGCAGCAGCCCGCGGTGCGCGAACTGCAAAGCGGCGCACCGCTGCCGGAGCGCGTGCTCACGGCCAATGCCTATCTGGGCGCAACGCCCATCCAGGCCGCGCTCGACGCAGGCGCACAGGTGGTCATCACCGGCCGGTGCGTCGACTCAGCCGTGATCCTCGGCGTGCTGATGCACGAGTTCGGCTGGCAGCCCGGCGACCACGACCTGCTCGCGGCCGGCAGCCTTGCCGGCCACATCATCGAATGCGGCTGCCAGGCCACGGGCGGCCTGCACACAGACTGGGACACCGTGCCCGACTGGCCGAACATCGGCTACCCGATCGTGGAGTGCCATGCCGACGGCCGCTTTGTCGTCACCAAGCCCTCGGGCACGGGCGGCAAGGTGACGCCAGCAGTGGTCGGCGAGCAGATGCTGTATGAAATCGGCGACCCCTCGGCCTACCTGCTGCCCGACGTGGTGGCGGACTTCACGCAGGTTCGCATCGAACAGGCCGGCAACCACCGCGTGCGCGTGCACGGCGCGCGCGGCCGCGCACCCACTGCAAGCTACAAGGTCTGCGCCACCTATGTGGATGGGTTCAAGGCCGCATCGCAGCTCACCATCGTCGGCTTCGATGCGGTGGCCAAGGCGCAACGCACCGGCGAGGCGATCCTCACGCGCACGAGCACACTGTTTGCGCAGCACGACTACGGCCCGTACAGCGGCACGCAACTCGAGGTGCTTGGCGCGGAGTCTTGCTACGGCCCGCACGCACGCGCGACGCAAACGCGCGAGGCGGTGCTCCGGATCGCGGTCACGCATCCGCGCAAGGAAGCGCTCGAGCTCTTCGCGCGCGAGGTGGCACCGGCCGGCACCTCGTGGGCGCCGGGCACCACCGGGGCCGCCAGTGGGCGCTCTGCGGTGTCGCCGTCGATTCGCCAGTACGCATTCCTGCTCGACAAGTCGAAGGTGGAAGCGCGCGTGGAGATCGACGGACAGCGCATCGAAGTGCCGTGCGATGCAGGGCCGGTTGCCGGCGAAGAGACGTTCTCGCCAAAGTCGCCGACGAGCATTGACGAACCGCAGGCTGCATCCTTCGACGCCGATGCCGACATCGTCGCGGTCCCGCTCATCCGCCTCGCCTGGGCGCGCAGCGGCGACAAGGGGGACACCTCGAACATTGGCGTCATCACGCGCCACCCTGCCCTGCTGCCGCTGTTGCGCGAGCAACTGACCGAAACCCGCGTGGCCGAATGGCTCGCGCATCTGGTCAAGGGCCCGGTCACACGCTACGAAGTGCCAGGCATTGGTGCCTTCAACTTCGTCTGCGAACAGGCGCTGGGCGGCGGGGGCATGGCGTCGCTGCGCAACGATGCGCTCGGCAAGGGCATGGGGCAGATCCTGCTCGCAATGCCGGTGCGCGTGGGCGCCGAATGGCTCGCGCTACTGGAGGCAGGCGCACCGGCAGACCACGCCGCGGCAGGCGCCTAGCAGCAAACGGGCAACCGTGCCGCAGCAGGGTTGGCCGCGCGGGCTTAGCCTCGCGGCCTCTGTCCCACTCTTTCCGGCAATCTCCGGTTCACGCAATGCCTTCTCTTTTCGACCCCGTACAAGCTGGCGACCTGCAACTCGCCAACCGCATCGTGATGGCACCGCTCACGCGCAACCGCTCGCCGAATGCCATCCCGACCGAGATGGCCGCCACCTACTACGCGCAGCGCGCTTCGGCCGGCTTGCTCATCACCGAAGCCACCGCCATCAGCCACCAGGGCCAGGGCTATGCCGACGTGCCGGGCCTCTACGGCACCGAACAGCTCGACGGATGGAAGCGCGTGACCGACGCGGTGCACGCCAAGGGAGGAAAGATCGTGGTCCAGCTCTGGCATGTGGGCCGCGTGTCGCACACCGAACTTCAACCTGAAGGCGGCAAGCCCGTCGCGCCTTCGGCCATCACCGCCAAGACGAAGACCGTGCTCATCAAGAACGGCGTGCCGACCTTCGTCGAAACCTCCGAGCCCCGCGCGTTGGACGCCGAAGAGCTGCCCGGCATCGTCCACGCCTACGCCGCCGCCGCACGCAATGCCGTGGAAACCGCCGGTTTCGACGGCGTGGAACTGCATGGCGCCAACGGCTACCTGCTCGACCAGTTCCTGAAGGACGGCAGCAACAAGCGCACCGACGACTACGGCGGCAGCATCGAGAACCGCGCCCGCCTGCTGCTCGAAGCCACGCGCGCCGTGGTCGATGCGGTCGGCGGCGGCAAAACCGGCATCCGCCTGTCGCCCGTCACGCCCGCCAACGACGTGCACGACTCCGATCCGCAGCCGCTCTTCACCTACGTGGTGAAGCAGCTCGCGCCGCTCGGCTTGGCGTACGTCCACATCATCGAAGGCGCCACCGGCGGCCCGCGTGAAATCGAAGACCGTCCGTTCGACTACGAGGCACTCAAGGCCGCCTACCGCCAGGCCGGCGGCAAGGGCGCATGGATGGTCAACAACGGCTACGACAAGCCGCTGGCCGATGAAGCCGTCAAGGAGGGCGACGACCTCGTGGCTTTCGGCAAGCCCTTCATCGCCAACCCCGACCTGGTGCGACGCCTGCGCGAGAACGCACCGCTCAATGAAGTGGACAAGGCCACGATGTACGGCGGCGGCGCCAAGGGCTACACGGACTATCCGACGCTGGCCTGATTCGCAAGGCGGCGCGAGGCCATGGCAAGATGCGGCGGCACATTGACCCGCCGCAGGAGACAAACGCCATGGCCCGCATCGAACAGCGACTCGCAACCCTCGGCCTCGTGCTGCCGCGGCCGGTCTCGCCGCCGCCCGGCGTGGTGCTGCCTTTCAGCTTCGTGCGCATCGTCGGCCGCCGCGCGATCATCTCCGGGCACGGACCGCTGAATGCCGACGGCACCATTGCCGCGCCGCTCGGCAAGCTGGGCCGCGAACTCACTGTCGAGCAAGGCTACGCATCGGCACGGCTGACGGCGCTGGCGATGCTGGGCAGCCTGCAGCGCGCGCTCGGCGACCTGGACCGCATCACCGCGTGGACGCGCGTGTTCGGCATGGTGGCCTCGGCACCGGGCTTCGACAAGCAGCCGGCCGTCATCAACGGCTTCTCGGACCTCGTGCTCGAACTCTTCGGTCCCAATGTCGGTGCGCATGCGCGCAGCGCCGTGGGCATGGCGGAGCTTCCGTTCAACATCCCGGTCGAGATCGAAGGCGAAGTGGAATTCGAGGCTTGACGCCGGAGCGCTACGAGGCCGGGCCGGACACCCCGCCCGGCGCACTGCCGTCGTAGTCGTCCTGCAGCGGACGGTGATGAATCTCAGCGAAAGTCACGCTCACCCGCAATCCCGATGGCTCGGCCGCATCGAGCCGCAGCTCGGCGCCGAGCAGCTCCGCGTAGCGCGCCACGATCGACAGGCCCAGCCCCGAGCCCTGCCCCAGCTTCTGGCCGGCCGGGCCTTGCGCCCAGCGCTGCATCAGGTCGCGCTGCGCCTCGAGCGGAATGCCCGGGCCGTCGTCGATCACGCTCAAGGTGCGGCCGGCCAGCTCGACAGTGATGGTGCGCCCGCCGTAGCGCAGCGCGTTGTCGATCAGGTTGTCGAGAATGCCTTCGACCAGGGCTTCGTTCGCCAGCACAGTCACGCGCTCGTCGAGGCCGCGCGCACCCAGGTCGACACCGCGCGTGTCGGCGCGGGCCAGGTGCCGCAGCACGGTCTGTTCGGCGAGCACGTCGAGCCGCACCGGTTCTCGCGCAAGGCCGGTGCGCGCCTCGTCGGCCAGGGCCAGTGCCAGCAGCTGGTCGATGAGATGGCTCGCGCGGGCCTGCCGTTCGGCCACGCGCGCAAGCTGCTCGCGCCACACTTTGGAGTCGGGCTGCGCAAGGCCGTATTCGGCCAGCGCGCGAATGCCGGCAAGCGGCGTGCGCAATTCGTGCGCCACGTTGCCCACGAACTCGCGCTGCGCGCGCACGCTGTGGTTCAACCGCTCGAACAGTGCATTGACCGCATTGCCCAGGCGCTGCACTTCGCGCGAGGTTTCGACCACCGCCACCGGCGAAAGGTCGTACACGTCGCGACGGTCGAGCGCCTGCTGGAGTGCGCCGAGCGGACGCAGGTCGCGCCGGATGCCACGCCAGAGCCACACGGCAAGCAGCACCAGCAGCAGTGCCTGCGGCGTGAGCGCAAAACCGAGCAGCTGCCGCACCAGCGCTGCGCGGCTCAGCGTGGTCTGCGCAATGATCACGCGGTAGGGCATGAGCAGGCCGGGATCGGCAGCGTGATCGAGCACCACGGCACGCAAGACCTTGCCGTCGTAGTTCACGTCCGAGAAACGATGGCGCGCGCCCTCCGCCGGCAGCGGCGCGTTCAAGCCCGCCTGGCCCGAGATCAGCGTGCCATCGAGCCGCTGCACCGCGAAATACACCTGGTCCACCTGGTCGAACAGCACCGTGGCCACTTCCCGCGGCGACAGCAGCAGCTCGATGCCGCGCTCGCCCGCCTGCACGTTGGCCGAGAGCGCATAGGCGTCGTCCAGCATGCTGCGGTCGAAGGCCTGCTCGGCAAAGTAGTTGGCGATGACCAGCGCAATCACCGCGCCGAGCATCCAGGTAAGCGCCAACGGCACCAGCACGTTGCGCAGCACGCGGCGCGTCAGCGAAGGCGCGGCCTTCTGCCGGCGCGGCGCGGCGGGTGCGGTGCGGCTCACACTTCGGCTTCGAGCAGGTAGCCGATACCGCGCAGCGTGCGAATGCCCGCGCCCGAGCCGACCAGCTTCTTGCGCAGCCGCGAGATGAAGGCCTCCAGCGCGTTGTCGCCCAACGATTCGTCGAAGCTCGACAGCTTGTCGGAGAGTGCCCGCTTGCTCACCGTGCGGCCCGGCGGGCTCATCAGTTCCCACAGTACTTCGAACTCGCGCGCCGGCAGGTCGAGCGGCCCGTTCGCTGTCGAAAAGCGGCGCGCCTTGCGGTCGAGCTTGAGGTGCCCGAGCAGCACGATGTCTTCGGTGCCCTTGGCACGGCGCACCAGCGCGCGCAGGCGGGCCTCGACCTCCGCAAGATCGAAGGGCTTGCCCAGGTAGTCGTCGGCGCCGGCGTCGAGACCCGCAATGCGTTCTTCGGTGCGGCCGCGCGCCGTGAGCACCAGCACCGGCGTGCGGTCGCCTCGCGCGCGCGCCTGGCGCAGGGCGGTCAGGCCGCTTGCCAGGCCGCTCGTGGGGCTTGCAGTGGCCGGCAGGTTCAGGTCGAGCAGCACCGCGTCGAAAGGCTGTACGCGCCAGAGATGGTCGGCGTCCTCGACATTGGCCGACACGTCGACCCGATGGCCGGCATCCGCAAGGCTGCGCAGCATCACGTCGCGCAGTACGGCATCGTCTTCGACAAGCAGGATTCGCATGGTGTGTGTAGTGGGTTGAGAAGCCTATTCTTGCGCGAAGGAGGGTCAGCGGCCCGTCAGTGCCTACCGGCGATAAACGCGCCATGAGCATACGACAGCAACCCGCAGCGCGCCGCACGGCCATCGTGCTGCTGCATGGTTTATGCAGCACACCTGACGAGCTCCTGACCGTGCAATCGGCCCTGCGCGGCAGCGGGTATCCGGTGCATCCGATGCGCGTCGACGGCTACTCCTTCGATGCCGCCGCGCCGGTGCAGCATGCCGCACCCTACGAGCATTGGCTCGACGCCGTCGAAGCGCAGGTCAAGATGCTGCGCGCGCAGCATGACCGTGTGCTGCTGGTCGGCATCTCGGCCGGTTCTTCGCTTGCGCTCGGCGCGGCCATCCGCTGCGGCAGCGATGTCGACGCGCTGGTGCTGATGTCGACCACGCTGCGCTTCGACGGCTGGGCCATTCCGCGCACGCACATGCTGCTGCCGCTGGCGCTGTACACCCCCCTCGGCCGGCTCTGGCAGTACCGGGAGCGCCCACCCTACGGTGTCAAGAACGAACGCGTGCGCGCATGGATCGAGCGCGAACTGCGCCAGCGCAAGGTATCGAGCGCCGGCAGCGCGCTGATCGGCGTCGGCCACCTGCGCGAGCATGACCGGCTGATCCGCCATGTGAGGCGCAACCTTCGCCGCGTGCAGTGCGCGAGCGTGCTCGCGCTCCATGCGCAGCAGGACGAAGTGGCCAGCGTAGCCAACCTCGACATCCTTGCGCGAGGCCTGCGCTGCAAGGCATTTCGCAGCGTGGTGCTGCCCGACAGCTATCACATGATCACGATCGACAACGACCGCCACCAGGTGGCGCGCGAAACAGTCGCCTTCGCCGATGCCGTGGCGCACTGCACGCCGGACACGTCGGGCATGCCGGTTGCTTCCGCCGCTTTGTCCATCCGCAGCAGCTTTCTCGCCTGAAAGAAACGTTTCATGTCCTCCTCTTTGTCTTCACTGATCTTCAACAACATCACGGCCATTCTGGTGAGCAAGTTCGAAGTCGAGCGAACGGCCATCGCGCCCGGCACAGCCTTGTCAGAGCTCGGTCTCGACTCGCTCGGGTTGATGGAATTCGTCTTCGCAGTGGAAGACGCGTTTCATCTGCGCCTTCCCGAAGACCGGCTCGATCCGCGCGAAGCGGGCATCACCCTCCAGAGCCTGGGCGAGGCGATCGAAGAGCAGATCAGGTGCGACGCCGAGTCGCCGGCGGCCGTGCACGCGTGAGCAACGAAAAACCCCGTTCGATCCAGCCGGCCGGTGCGCCGGTGTTCGTGACGGGTCTGGGCTTTGTCACGCCGCTAGGGCGCACTGTCGACAGCTTCGACGATGCGCTCTTCAATGCACGTTCCGCGGTGCGCGCGCAAACGCTTTGCATCGAAGGTCTCGACCCGATCGAACTTGCCGTCGCCGGCTGCGAGTTCAACGCGGAAGAGGTGCGCAGCAACTCGCGCCTGCCACTCGACCGCGGCACTGCCATGGCGCTCGCGGCCGCACACGACGCCGCCGCAGAGGCAGGGCTCTATCCTGGCTGCGTCGATCCCACGCGCCTCGGCATCTTCTGGGGCAGCGGCCTGGCCGGCGCAGGCACCTTCGACGAGACCACGCACGCGCTCTACGCCGAGCAGCATCGCATGCGGCCGACGACGGTGCTCACCGTCATGCCCAATGCGGCAGTGGCGGAACTCGCATTGCAGTACGGGGCGCAAGGCGCCGCCATTGCATACGCCTGCGCCTGCGCCTCTTCGGCGGTGGCCATCGGTGAAGCGATGCGCGCCATCCGCGGCGGCTGGATCGACGTGGCCATTGCAGGCGGACACGACGCGATGCTCACGCCGGGCGTGATGGCCAGCTGGCATGCGATGCGCGTGACCGCACCCTTGCCGCCCGGTGCACCCGAAAGCGCTTGCAGGCCGTTTGCGGGTGACCGCGCGGGCTTTGCACTGGGCGAGGGAGCCGCCGCGCTGGTGCTCGAATCGCAGGCGCACGCATCGGCACGCGGCATTGCCGACGACACCGCGCTCGCGCTGAGCGGCTATGCCACCAACTGCGACGCCACGCACATCACCAACCCCAGCGCCGCTGGCCAGGTGCGCGCCATGCGGGCGGCATTGCACGACGCCGGCATCGACCCTTCGCAGGTCGGCTACATCAATGCGCACGGCACCGCCACCCGGGCAGGCGACGCCGCGGAAGCCGCTTCCATCCGCGAAGTGTTCGGCAACGCCACGCCGGTGAGCGCCACCAAGGCCATCCACGGACACGTGCTCGGCGGCGGCGGTGCGATCGAACTCGTGGCCGCATTGCGCGCGTTGGCCCGGGGCATGCTTCCACCCACTGCCAACCTGCGTGCGCCCGATGCGGCCTTCGATCTCGACCTGGTGCGAGGCGATGCGCGCGAAGCCGGACACCTGAGGCATGTGCTTTCCAACTCGTTCGCGTTCGGCGGCACCAACGCCGTACTGATTGCTTCCCGCAGCGCGCACCCCTGAAGCCAGAGGCGATTCAGCGCGACATGCGGGGCCAGGACAAGACTCGGTATGCTGGCGGACTCATCTGCATCCGCAGGCAACCCGGTCACCATGCGCAGGCTCGCAACACCTCTCGATCTCGAAGCGGTCTTCACCATCTACATGCATGAGCGTGTCGTGCCTTTCCTCGGCTACGACCCGATGCCGCTGGATGAATTTCGCGCCATCTACAAAGAGCTGGTCGACAGCCGAAGCTTCTACATTTATGAAGACGACGGCCGCGTGGCTGGCTTCTACCGTGCGACGCGCTACCCCGGGCGCGTGCGGCACGTGGCCTGCTTCGGTACGCTGGCGGTCGATCCGGCGCTGCACGGCAAGGGCATCGCCCATGCGATGGTGAGCGATGCCATCGAGCACCTCAAGGCCGACGGCGTGAAGCGCATCGAGCTTTATGTCGAAAGCGACAACGCGCCGGGGCTGCGCTTCTACAAGAAGCTGGGCTTCGAATGCGAAGGCACGCTGCGCAAGTTCTACAAACGTGCCGGCGAAGCGGACTACATCGACGACCAACTGCTCGCGCTGCTGATCGACTGAAGCGGCAAAGCCTCAAGGCCTCCAGCGCCGCAACAGCAGCGCATTGGCCATCACGCTGACGCTCGACAGCGCCATGGCCGCACCCGCCACCACGGGGCTCAGCAGCCCGAAGGCCGCGAGCGGAATGCCGGCCACGTTGTAGGCAAAGGCCCAGAAGAGGTTCTGCCTGATCTTTGCCACCGTGCGTGCCGAAAGGTCGAGCGCCTGGGCCACCAGCGCCAGGTCGCCGCGCATCAGCGTGATACCCGCGGCCTCCATGGCCACGTCGGTACCACCGCCCGAAGGTGCCATTGCAATGCCCACATCGGCGGCCGCCAATGCGGGTGCGTCGTTCGCACCATCGCCGACCATTGCGACCACATGGCCGTCGTGGCGCAGTGCACCGACCTGTGCCGCCTTGTCGGCCGGCAGAACGTCGGCACGCACATCCGGGGCGGCAATGCCAAGCCGCGCCGCCATGGCTTGTGCGGCACGCTCGTTGTCGCCCGAGATCATCACCACGCGCAGGCCCCTTTCGCGCAAGGTGCGAACCGCTTGCGCAGCCTCGGGCTTCGGCTCGTCGGCAAAGGCCAGCAGCGCCTGTACCTGCGCAACGCCCGCCGCATCGAAGCGCAGCAGCGCCGACACGGTGGCACCTTGCGCATGCAGGCGCTCGACCGCTGCAGCGTCGGGAACAACGCCCAGTTCGGCGCACCAGCGCAGGCTTGCAATGGCCCAACTCTCGCCATTCACTTCACCGCGCACACCGCGGCCCGGCATCGCCTGCATGGCGGCCAAGGACGGCACCTGCAAGCCGCGCTGCGCCGCAGCCGCCGACACGGCACGCGCGAGCGGATGTTCGCTGCCGCCTTGCAAGCTGGCAGCCGTTGCCAGCAGTCCGGCTTCATCGCCAGGGTCTCCCGCCGGAATCAGCGCGGTCAGCACCGGTCGGCCCAGGGTCAGCGTGCCGGTCTTGTCGAAAGCCACCATGTCGACCTTGTGCGCAAGTTCCAGCGCGCGCGCATCCTTGATGAGAATGCCGCGGCGCGCCGCAACACCAGTTCCGGCCATCACCGCGACGGGCGTCGCGAGGCCCAGCGCACAAGGACACGCGATGACCAGCACGGCCACCGCGTGGATCATTGCAATCTCGATGCCGGTGCCCGCGAGCAGCCAGCCCGCCAGCGTGGCCAGTGCGATCAACAGCACCACGGGCACGAACACCGCCGCAACCTGGTCCACCAGCCGCTGGATTGGCGCCTTCGCGGCCTGCGCGTCTTCGACCAGGCGGATGATGCGGGCCAGCACGCTTTCGGCACCCACGGCACTCACTTCGACGACCATGCGGCCATCGCCGTTGACGGCGCCGCCCGTCAACGAATCGCCGGGGCCCTTGGCCACCGGCAGCGGCTCGCCGGTGAGCATCGACTCATCGACTTCGGAACGCCCTTCGATCACGTGCGCATCGGCCGGCACACGTTCGCCCGGCCGCACTGCAAGCCGGTCGCCCACCATCACTTCCGCCAGTGGCACATCGGTTTCACCGCGCTGGCCGACGAGGTGCGCAGTTTCGGGCCGCAGTTGCTGCAGCGCGCGAATGGCGGAAGTGGCCTGCCGCTTGGCGCGCGCCTCCAGCCACTTTCCGAGCAGCACCAGCGTGATCACCACGGCCGAGGCCTCGAAGTACAGGTGCGGCACAGCGCCATGCCCCGCATGGTCGCCCGTGGCCGCGCGCCACCAGAGCCAGAGCGACAACCCGAAGGCCGCGCTGGTACCGAGCGCCACCAGCAGATCCATGTTGCCGGTGCGGGCCTTTGCGGCATGCCAGCCCGCACGGTAGAAACGCGCGCCAAGCCAGAACTGCACCGGCGCGGCCAGCAGCAACTGCGCCCACGGCGCAAGCATCCAGTCCTGGCCGAAGGGTTGTCCCAGCATGGGTGCCAGCAACGGAATCGAGAGCAAGAGACCGATGCCCACGGGGCCGAAGCCGTGCCAGGGCGATACCGCCGCGGCTTCGTCGGCCGCATTGCCGGCCGCGCGCGGCTCGTAGCCCGCGGCGCGCACCGCGCGGCGCAGGCGCGCATCCATGTCTTCGCCATCGGCCGCCACCACGCGGGCCGACTCGGTGGCCAGGTTCACGCTCACGTCCTGCACGCCGGGAACGCTCTTGAGCGCGCGTTCCACGCGCATCACGCACGATGCGCAGGTCATGCCGCCAACAGAAAGATCCAGGGTGCTCATGGGGTTCGAGGGGTAGTGCTGCAGATTGTCCATGCACCGAAGGTAAAGTCTCACATCATGGCAAGGTCAAGCCCAAAGCACAGTGCCCCTGCGCTGGACATTGACATCGTGAGAGGGTTCAAACTGGCGGCTTCCTTGATTCAACTTCTCAACAGGAGCAAGAAAGATGAGCCAGAAATTCCAGGTCTCGGGCATGAGCTGCGGCCATTGCGTGAGCGCGGTACAGAACGCGGTGCAAACCATCGACCCCAAGGCGCAGGTCACGGTGGATCTTGAAACAGGCCATGTCGACGTGCTGAGCACGCAGCCGCGGCAGGACATCGTCGCCGCGATCGAGAACGCCGGATACAAGGTGCAATGAGCAACAGCTTCGGAACCGTCTCCATCGGCGAGGCCGCAAGGCTTTCAGGCGTTTCCGCGCGCATGGTCCGGCACTACGAAGGCCTGGGCCTCCTGCCAGCGGTGCCGCGCACCGAAAGCGGCTACCGGCAGTACGGCGATGCCGACATCCACACGCTGCGCTTCATCAAGCGTTCGCGCGACCTTGGTTTTTCGATGGAAGAAATTGCCGAGCTCGTCGGGCTGTGGCACAACCGCCGGCGTACCAGCTCGAGCGTGAAGCGGGTGGCACAAAAGCACCTGGACGAACTGGAGCAGCGCATTGCCGACATGCAGTCGATGCGCAGCACCCTCGCGCACCTGGTGCATTGCTGCCACGGGGACGCGCGCCCCGACTGCCCCATCCTCGACGACCTGGCTGGATAGGCTCTCCCCAGGAGAAAGGCTCAGGCTCCTCTGACGAGCGACAGCACCTTGCCGGCGTCGAGCGTGCGGGCTTTTTCCTGGATGGCGGGCAGGTACTGGGTCTGCAGGCCCTTGCCTTCCTGCATCACGCCCGCGAAGGTGTCCTTCAGCATCTGCGTGGAGAGCGTGCGGCCACCGGCGTAGTAGCGCTTGGCCACGTGCCCCAGCGCATAGGTCGAGGCAAAGCTCATGCCCGAGCTCACCGCCTGGTTGCCGAGGCCGCGCAGCATGCCGCCACCCATCTTGCCGAGCAGGCCGCCAAGCAGCTTGCGCCCGGCCTGCTCGAGGTACTGCGACGTCAGGCCCACGCCGACCGTCGCCAGAAAATCCTTGATGTGGCCGCTGTCGAGCTCATAGCCATGGGCCTTGCCGATGCGGTAGACCAGCTTCATCTGCAGCGGAATGATCGCCATGGTCGAGAGCGTTTCCGGCAGCAGCTCGAGCGCGCCGTTCAGGATGGACGCATTGAGGATGGATTTGTCGAGCTCGGCGCTGTCGGGTGATGACGCGGCGACCGCGGCGGACGTGGGCAGTGGCGCCGCTGCCGCTGCGGCACTGGTGGCGGCCACCGGAACCGCGGCAATTTCCTCCGCCTGGCGCGAGAACTGGGCGGCCGAGGCATCGAGTCCGAGCGAGGTGCGCACCTCGGCCAGGAACATGCGCTCCGCCTCCGATTGCGTGCCGTCCGCATCGCACACGCACACCGCCATTTCATAGGCCAGCTGCTTCGATTCCGTGCTTTGCAGTTCGCCCGCCACAGAGGCCAGCGACACCCGCTTCATCAGCACGTCCTGGTAGAGCGTGGGCAGGTTCACGCCGTCCGCTTGCGAAAGGCCTTCGGCAATGCGCTTGATTTCCGCACGTTCGCGCTCGTGCTTTTCGCCGTCGACAAAGGCAGCCAGGAGGCTGAGGGTCACGATGGCCCTGGTTTCGGTAGGTGTCACGTTGGAAATTCCGCTGGTTGAAGGACAAAGTTCGTTCGGCGCCGCGCGCGAAGGTTCCGCTGCGGTTCTCCCCACAAAGCTTGGGCAACTCTGTGGATAACACTCGCACTTCTTTGTAGGAGAAAGCTAAGTCCTTGATCTGCAACGCAAATCTACAGTCTGCCTAAATAAGCGGCAATGAATTTCTTGCGCCGGAAACTGTCTTTCGCAGAATTCCGGAACCCTGTCAAAGGACAACTCTGGGGAGAGTTCTGGCACAAGCGGGCGGTTATCCACAGGCCGGACGCGCCCGGCAATGTTGTTCCTTTTGGCGCGACAGCACGGAAGCGCGGCTGCGCACAGTGACAGAGGTATGACAAGTGACTGTCACACAAGGAAAAAAGCGGCATGTCCACAGACAGGTGCCGCCCTTATCTACTACTACTAATTTGAATAAGAGAGATAAGAAGAAGATACAGAGCCCACGCCGCGCCGGAAAAAAAGACCGCGAAAGGCCGCGCCGTGTCCTCGGCGCCACGCAACAAAACCAGCCTCGCCGGACTGCGCCCCCTCGCTAACATCCAGGGGATGAGTTTCAAACCCCGGATCCTGATTGCCGAAGACGAATCGGGCATTGCCGACACGCTGCAATACGTCCTGAAGAGCGATGGCTTCACGCCGGTCTGGTGCGCAACGGCCGAGGAAGCCATCGCGCAGTTCGCACAGGAGCCGCCGGCACTGGCCATACTGGACGTTGGCCTGCCCGACCTCAATGGATTCGAGCTCTTCAAGCGCTTGCGCGCGCTGAACCAGTCACAGGGCGGCGCCGAGGTGCCGATGCTGTTTCTCACCGCGAGAAGCGACGAAATCGACCGCGTGGTCGGGCTGGAGCTCGGTGCCGACGACTACATTGCCAAGCCGTTTTCTCCACGTGAACTCGTCGCACGGGTGCGCACCATCCTGCGGCGCAGCGCACGAGCGGCCCCTGGAGGCCCCGCGGCAACAAACAACGGGGGTCCCCCTCAAAATCCGGGTTCGGTGGCTCCTGCGGGCTCCCAGCCCTCCGCAACGCCGTTTGCGCTGGACAACGAGCGCATGCAAATCCGCTACTACGGGCGGCTGCTCGAGCTTTCGCGCTACGAATACGGCCTGCTGCGGCTCCTGGTGCAGCGGCCGGGCCGTGTTTTCACGCGCGACGAGTTGCTGCAGCTGGTCTGGGACGATGCGAGCGACAGCTTCGACCGCACGGTCGACGCGCACGTGAAAACGTTGCGCGCCAAGCTCAAGGCCGTGGCGCCCGATGTGGAGCCGATCCGCACGCTGCGCGGCACTGGCTACGCGTTGAACGAAGAATTGCCCCAGACGCCGTGAGCCGGCGCACGCGAATCTTCATCGGCATCCTGCTGATCTACACGGCGGGCATCGCATTCCTGCTCTACCGCGTGGTGTCCGACATCGACCCGCGCTACCGCGAATCGGCCGAGGAGTCGCTGGTCGAAACCTCGCAGCTGATTGCCAGCCTGGTCGAGCAGGACGTGATCGCGGGGGCCATCAACACCGCGCGGCTCGAGCCGCTGTTCCGCACGGTGTATGCGCGCGAGTTCTCGGCCCAGATCTACAACCTGCACAAGAACCGCGTCGAGCTGCGCGTGTACGTGACCGACCGCAGCGGCCGGGTGATGTTCGATTCGCTCGGCAGGCACCTGGGCGCCGACTACTCGCAGTGGAGCGACGTGAACCGCACGCTCGCGGGGCTGTACGGCGCGCGCACCTCGCGCGACGTCGACGGCGACCCGCGCACTTCGGTCATGTACGTGGGCGCGCCGATCCGCTGGAACAACGAGATTGTCGGCATGGTCAGCGTCGGCAAGCCGGTGCAGAGCTTCGGCCAGTTCGTCGAAGACGCGCGCGCCCGCACGCTGTGGGTGGGTGTGGGCTCAGGCCTGGCGCTGTTGCTGCTGGCGATCATCGTCTCGGTCTGGCTGGTGAGGCCGTTCGGCCTGATCTCGGACTACTGGACCTGGGTACGCGCCCAGAAAAAATTGAGCCTCTCGCGCATGGCACGGCGCGCGGTCGATGCGGTGCGCACCGGCTTCAGTGAAATGCGCGATGCGCTCACAGGCCGCAACTACGTGGCCGACTACGTGCAGACCTTCACGCATGAAGTGAAGAGCCCGCTATCGGCGATTCGCGGTGCGGCCGAGCTGCTGCAGGAACCGTCGATGCCGCATGCGGAGCGCGAGCGCTTCCTGAAGAACATCGAACGCGAAACGCAGCGCATCCAGGAAATCGTCGACCGCATGATGGAGCTCACCGCACTCGAAACACGGCGCGGCCTCGATCGCACCGAGCCGGTGGCGCTGGCTTCGCTGATCGAGGACGTCGCCCTCAGCGCGCAGCCTGCCGCGGCCAAGCGCAACATCGGCGTGCGCGTGAACATTCGCACCGATGCCAATACCGAAGGCGATCCGTTTCTGCTGCGCCGCGCCGTCAGCAACCTGCTGGACAACGCCATCGATTTTTCACCGCAGGGCAGCGAGGTGCTGCTCACGCTCGAGACCACTTCGAAGCTCGCACGCGTGACCGTGCGCGACCGCGGACCGGGCATTCCGGACTACGCACAGGAAAAGGTTTTTCAGAAGTTCTATTCGCTGGCGCGGCCGCACAGCCAGAAGAAAAGCACGGGCCTGGGCCTGGCCTTCGTGAAAGAGATTGCCGCGCTGCACCGCGGGCGCATCGAGCTCGGCAATGCGGCACGCGGCGGCGCAGTGGCCACGCTCACCTTGCCGCTTTTGCCTTCATCGCATCACTGAAGGACCGAGGCGCGGTTCACCGGCCGATGAGCGTGCCGTAGGCCCGGCGCGTGGCCGGGCTCACCGCTTCCAGCAGTTGCTCGTACGAGGTCTTGTGCCGCGCCAGCATGCGCGCGGATGCCACGGTTTTCGACTTGCAGAACCAATGGCAGGTGTGCTGCATCAGGAACAGTTCGGCCGACATGGTGAAGGCCTTGGACTTCGGCGTGCGGCTTGCTTCGTTGCGCATCACCTCCGCAATGCCGCGCGCATGGATGACGAGCGCTTCGCGCAGGTCGAAGGTGGCGGCGGGAAACAGCTTGTGCGCGAAGGGAACCGCCAACGGCAGCTTGCTCACGCGTGCATCCGCCGCATCGACCCGTGCGAACGCTGCGGCAAAGCTGTCGAACTGGCCCGAGAGTTTTTCCTCGGTGGAATCGAGCAGGCTCCAGATCTGCTGGCGCCGTTCGGCGTCGTCCTCGCCCAGGCAGCGCAGGTAACCCTCGGTGAGGGTTTCCATGAGCCTCTCGATCTGGTATCTGCCCAGATGGCTTCCGAGCAGCGCGATGCGCTGGCGCTGTTCGCGGGACCTGAGGATGTAGGCGCCGATGACGAACAACGTCACCAGGGTAAGAATTTCCATGAGAGCGTGGGCAAGTTGGAGCGGAAGGCAGCACCGAGTGTAGAGACCCGGAACCACCCTCTCCTTTGCCCGCCCGTCCCGCGCTTGTGCTTACCGGAAGAATTCGAGAATGCGGTTGCGTTCTTCGGGCGGTGGCGGTGGGCCCAGCGGCACGCCCGAGAGTTCTTCGGCCGGCGGCGCCGGTGCCTCGGTGTTTTCGACGCCGAGGCTCGCCACGCCGTGGCCAGGCGTGAAGTCGTCGAAGTACCACTCGCCATCGATGTTGACGACGCCCGCGGGCTCGGCAATCTTGCTCACAGGCACGCCCTTCAGCGCCGTCTGCATGTAGCCGATCCAGATCGGCAGGCTCAGGCTGCCGCCGGTTTCGCCGCGCACGCCCAGCTGGCGCGGCGTGTCGTAGCCGATCCATGCAATGCCCACGGTGGTGGGCTGGAAGCCTGCAAACCAGGTGTCGAACGAGTCGTTGGTGGTGCCGGTCTTGCCGAACAGGTCGTCGCGCTTGAGCGCCTGGTAGGCACGCGCGGCGGTGCCGCCCTTCACCACGCTTTGCAGCAGGGAATCCATGATGAAGGCATTGCGCTCGGGAATGGCGCGGCGCGATTCGTCGAGCACCGGCGGTTCGGTTTCGAGCAGCACCTTGTCGCGCAGATCGGTCACGCGCGTGACCAGATACGGATTGACGCGATAGCCGCCGTTGGCAAACACCGAGTAGGCCGTGGCCATCTGCATGGGCGTGACCGATCCGGCACCGAGCGCCATCGGCAGGTAGGCCGGGTGCTTGTCCTTGTCGAAGCCGAACTTCGTGATCCAGTCTTGCGCGTATGGCGCGCCAATGGACTGCAGCAGGCGGATCGTCACCAGGTTCTTCGACTTCATGAGCGCGGTGCGCAGCGGCATCGGCCCTTCGAAGCCGCCGTCGAAATTCTTCGGTTCCCAGGGCTGGCCTCCGGGGGTGCTCGGCTCGAAGTACAGCGGAGCGTCGTTCACGATGGTGGCCGGAGTGAAGCCCTTCTCGAGCGCGGCCGAGTAGATGAACGGCTTGAAGCTCGAACCCGGCTGGCGCCAGGCCTGCGTGACGTGGTTGAACTTGTTCTTGCCGAAGTCGAAGCCGCCCACCAGCGACTTGATGGCGCCGGTGCGCGGGTCCATGGCAATGAACGCACCCTCGACCTCGGGCAACTGCGTGATCTCCCAGGTGTTCTTGGGCGTCTTCGCCACGCGGATCACCGCGCCGCGGCGGATCTTGATGTTGGGTGGCGCCTTGGCCGCAAGGCCCGATTGCGCGGGCCGCAGGCCTTCGCCGGTGATCTGCAGGGTTTCGCCATTGGCGCGCACGGCCTTGATTTCCTTGGGGCCGGCCTCCAGTACCACCGCCGCCATCACGTCGCCGTTGTCCGGGTGTTCGGCCAGTGCGTCGTCCACCGCCTCGTCGGCCTCCTTGGCGTCGTCCGGCAGGTCGATGAAGCGCTCGGGTCCGCGGTAGGGCTGGCGCCGCTCGTAATCCATGATGCCCTTGCGAAGCGACTTGTAGGCCGCTGCCTGGTCGGCAGCGACCAGCGACGTGTACACCTTCATGCCGCTGGTGTAGATGCTGTCGCCATACTGCGCGTACATCATCTGGCGCACTGTCTCGGCCACGTATTCGGCATGCAGCCGGTTCGGATCGGCGGCATCGCGCAGGTGCAGTTCTTCCTTCTTGGCTTCGGCCGCCTGCTCGGCGGTGATGAAGCCGGTCTCCTGCATGCGGTCGATCACATAGAGCTGCCTCGCGCGGGCGCGCCGCGGGTTGGCCACCGGGTTGTTGGCGCCGGGCGCCTTCGGCAGGCCGGCCAGCATGGCGGCTTCGGCCGTGGTGATGTTCTGCAGCGGCTTGCCGAAATATGCCTCGGACGCTGCAGCAAAACCGTAGGCGCGGTTGCCCAGGTAGATCTGGTTCAGGTAGATCTCCAGAATCTGGTCCTTGGTGAGCTGCTGCTCGAGCCGCAGGGCCAGCAAGATCTCGTAGGTCTTGCGGCTCAGCGTGCGCTCGGAGCTGAGGTACACATTGCGCGCCACCTGCATCGTGATGGTCGAGGCTCCCTGCTTGCGGCCACCCTTCAGGCTGGCAACGGCCGCGCGTGCAAAGCCCTTGTAGTCGACACCGCCATGATCGTAGAAGCGCGCGTCTTCCACGGCCAGCACGGCGTCTTTCATTACCTTGGGAATGTTGGCAAAGGGCGTAAGGGTGCGGCGCTCCTCGCCGAATTCGCCGATGAGCGTGCCTTCGACCGAATACACGCGCAAAGGCAGCTTGGGCCGGTAGTCGGCAAGCTCCGAGATGTCGGGCAGCCGGGGCGATATGACGGCCACCGCCACGCCGGCGGCCACCACCAGAACCAGCGCGGCCGAACCGCCCACGATGGCGCTCCACCGCGCAATGCGCCGCAGCCGCATCGAGCGCTCGGAGCGCGCCGGTTCGGTGGAAGGAGAGGAATCGTCCATGGAAATCAGTAGTTAAGAAAAAACAGTCGGTAGCGTCAGTTACACGGACGGAGCCACTTCAGGTACGACTGGCTCGGGGGGTCGGGGGTTCCCGACGGACAACGCATACCAGTCGACCTTGCGCGTGGCGAGCATCAGCACAGTCAGCATGCCGAATGTCAGCAGGGCGCCGAGCAGAAGAGCATTGCTTTCCGATGCCAGCAGGCCGTAGAGCGCGCCATAGAGTACCGCGACATAGGCCCCGAAGCCCGCGCCGCGTTTCCAGCTTTGCAAAACCGCGCTGAAATAAATGCCGAGCAGCAGCACGCTGGCGCCGGCCGCGCTGGCATAGGCCAGCCAGAACGCCAGTTTCTCGGACAGCGCCAGCAGCAGCAGGAAGAACAGCGCAATCGAGAGGCCCACCAGCCCGTATTGCACCGGGTGCATGCGCTGCCTGCGGAACAGCTCGAACATGAAGGCGGCCATGACCACCAGGCCGATGAAGAGCGCACCGTACTTGCCGGCGCGCGTGCTCATCGAGTACACGTTGATGGGTTGGGCGAGCGACACGTCGAAGGTTTGCAGCGGGCCGAGGTTGCGCGGTGTATGGGCGACTACTGCCGCGGCGGACGCGGCAGTGGCAGCAGCGCTGCGATCCTCGCGGTCAGACAGTCCGGCACGCACCTGCTCGCGCGCCGAGGTCACCAGCGACGACACGCGCCAGTGCGCATCGAAGCCCTGCGGAGTCACGTCGCGTTTCGCGGCGAGAAAGCGGCCGCCGAAACTCGGGTGCGCCCATGGCGAGCTCAGGTGGGCGGTGGTCTCTTCGGCAATTGGCACCATCGAGAGCGTGTCTTGGCCGACAAGGCCGACCTTCATTTCGAAAGGCATCGGCGCCTTCGATTCCCATGCGGCAAGCGCGGCGCCGGTGAGCGGCGCGTGGACTCCATCGGCCAGCCAGCTGTTGTCGGCCAGGCCGGGCACGCGCTGCCTGAAGCGCAGGCCTTCGCTGTTCATTGCGATGGAAGGCGACCCGTCGAGCCCGCGCAGGTCGCTCACGTAGAAGACGACGAAAGGGGCCTTGAACTCGATGCGCGAATCGGCTTCGCTGTGCGCCACCGATTTGGGGTCGAAGGCCGCGAAGCCGCCGCCCAGCGTGGCATTGAGCGTATAGAACGGAATCTTGAAAATCCCGCGATAGCGCTCTTGCGGCGTCATCGAACCTTCGATATGCAGCTTGTCGGGAAACACCGCGTGGGCCATTTCCTTGCTGCGCGCCTCCTGGCCGATCACCTTGCCTTTCGCATCGCGCAGCGGCTCCATCCAGCGCTCCACATAGGGCACCAGCAGTACCGGACCCACCATGGTCTGGGCGCTCGCATAGGTGGCGGCGAGCTCCTCGGCCGCCTCGCGCTGGCTGCGGCCGCGTTCGCGGTTGATCGAATTGATTTCAGCGAGCGGAATGCACAGCAAGAGCGTGAGCAAGAGCAGGCCGGCCACCTTGACCAGCATGGAACTCTGCAAGGCCTTGAACAACTGGAACATGTTTTTTTCTCCTCTTCGATAACGAAGTGGCGATGCTCGCCGCGTGACCCGAAGGCTGTGTGAAGCGCGCCCGCCAGCCGACTTCACACAGGCTTCACACAAGGCGGCAACCGGTTGCCGCACTTCAAGCAGCCTTCCAATTTCCTTCTCGCGCGGCGTCGAAAGTTGCGGCTGTGCAAGTTCGCACGGACACCACTCCACACCGCCATGGACGCCCAAATCTCCACCCGCCCCGGCCGCTGGCTCTGGCTCGCCACCGTGAGCCTGGCCGCCGCTGGCTTCGTCGCGCTCAGCGTGCACCCGGTGCATGCCCAGGAAGCACCCGGCCCGCGGCTGAAGACCGAGAGCCCGTATTTCTTCGTGAAGAGCGACGACCCCTCCGTCGACCGCCTGCCGCTCAAGGGCACAGAGGTGTCGGTGAAGATCTCGGGCGTCATCGCCGACGTGACCGTGACGCAGACCTACCGCAACGAGGGCCAGCGCGCGATCGAAGCCAAGTATGTTTTTCCGGGATCGACCAAGGCCGCGGTGAGCGGCCTGAACGTGCGCCTGGCCGACCGGCTGATCACCGCGCAGATCCGCGAGAAGCAGCAGGCGCAGATCGAATACGACACCGCCAAGAAGGAAGGCAAGACCGCCGCGCTGCTCGAGCAGCACCTGCCCAATGTGTTCCAGATGAACGTCGCCAACATCCTGCCCGGCGACGACGTGAAGGTGGAACTGCGCTACACCGAACTGCTGATGCCGCAGTCGGGCAACTATGCCTTCGTGTTTCCCACCGTGGTGGGCCCGCGCTACAACAGCCCGCAGTCGGAGAATGCGCAGGCCCAATGGGTGGCGCAGCCCACGTTGCGCGCGGGCGTGGCGCCCACCACCCGCTTCACGCTCAAGGCCAGCATCGACACGCCGATGGGCCTGAAAGAAGTGCGCTCGTCGTCGCACACCATCGAGGTGAAGAAGAGCGATGAAGACCGGCACGCCGACGTGGCACTCGCAGCCGATGGCCGGCCCGCGGACAACCGCGACTTCGTGCTCGACTATCGCCTTGCGGGCGAAAAGATCGAATCGGGGCTGATGCTCTACAAGGGCCAGGGGCAGAACGCCGACGGAAGCGCAGAAAACTTCTTCCTCGCGATGGTCGAGCCGCCCAAGGCTGTAGCCGCCAGCGCCATTTCGCCGCGCGACTACATCTTCGTGGTCGACATCTCGGGTTCGATGCACGGCTTTCCGCTGGACACCGCCAAGACGGTGCTCGAGCGGCTGATCGGCGGGCTGCGCCCGAGCGATACCTTCAACGTGCTGCTGTTCTCGGGCAGCAACAAGATGCTCTCGCCCAAGTCGGTGCCGGCCACGCGCGCCAACATCGAGCAGGCGCTGGCCACCATCCAGAACTACAGCGGCAGCGGCAGCACCGAGCTGATTCCGGCGCTCAAGCGTGTCTACGCCGAACCGAAGGAAGAGAACGTGTCGCGCACCGTGGTGCTGGTGACGGACGGCTACGTGACCGTGGAGCGCGAGGCCTTCGAGCTGGTGCGCAAGAACCTTTCGAAGGCCAACGTGTTCGCCTTCGGCATCGGCTCGTCGGTGAACCGCAGCCTGATGGAAGGCATTGCACGCGCCGGCATGGGCGAGCCCTTCATCATCACCGATCCGATCCAGGCGCCGGAGCAGGCCGCGCGCTTCCGCCGCATGGTGGAGTCGCCGGTGCTCACCAATGTGAAGGTGACTTTCGGCGGCCTCGACGTGTACGACGTGGAGCCGCAAGCGCTGCCCGACGTGCTGGGCGAACGCCCGGTGACCGTGTTCGGCAAGTGGCGCGCCGATGCCGAAGGCAAGGCCCGTGGCCGCGTGATTGTTGAAGGCCAGGGCGCCAGCGGCCCTTACCGCCAGGAACTGCGCATCGACCCGCAGCTGCGCCAGGACACGGCCGCGCTGCGCACGCTGTGGGCGCGGCACCGCATCCAGAGCCTGAGCGACCAGGAAACACTCGAGGGCGGTGCCGCCTTCAAGGAGCGCATCACCGAGCTTGGACTGAAGTACAGCCTGCTGACACAGTACACCAGCTTCATCGCGGTCGACAAGGTGGTGCGCAACGTTGCGCCGCAGAACAGCGTGGACGTGAACCAGCCGCTCCCCCTGCCCCAAGGCGTGAGCGAACTCGCACTCGGCGCCGAAGTGCCGAGCACACCCGAACCCGAAACCCTGGGCGCCATTGCCGTCGTGCTGTCGATGCTTGCCATGCTGCGCCGCCGTGCGCGCCGCAACGATCCGCGCCGCTTCACGGCCTGAGCGCGGCAGAAAGGGGAAAAAGAAATGTCATTGGCCGCACTTGCCCACCGCCACCCGCGCGTCGTGGATTGGGGCATTCAAATCGATCGCGCCCCGGCCGCCTTCTGGCTGGCGCTGCAATTCGCGGCGCTCGCGCCGACCTGGGCCTGGATGGTCCGGCGCATGCGCGACGGCTCCGACGATCCGCTGGGCCTGCTGGCATTGGCCGCCCTGGCGGCGCTGGCATGGCAATGGCGGCGCGAGCTGCGCGCCGCGCCGCGGCTGGGCTGGCTGGCCCTGGCAGCCGCCGGCACCTTGGTGGCCACGCTGCTGCGCACCGGCGCCGGCGCCCTGCCCGCCTTGCCGCCGCTCGCGGCAAGCCTGATGGCGGTGCTGGCGCTGGCGTGCGGGTTGCTGGCCTTTCTTCCGCGCCGCGTGGCCGCGCTGCCGGTCGCGGGGCTGGCGGTGCTGGCCTTGCCCCTTTTGTCGTCGCTGCAGTTCTATGCCGGCTATCCGCTGCGCGTGGTCACGGCCGAGGCGAGCCGCTGGCTGCTGGCCCCGGGCTTCAGCGTGGCGCGCGAGGGCAGCAGCCTCGTGGTCGACGGGCGGCTGGTCATCGTGGATGCACCGTGCTCCGGCGTGCAGATGGTGTGGCTCGGCTACTTCACGGCCTGCGCGGTGGCGCTCTGGGCGCGGCAGAGCGACCGCGGCTTTTTGCGCCGGCTGCCGGTGGTCGGCCTGCTGGTGCTGGGCGGCAACATCGTGCGCAACAGCGTGCTGATTGCCTTCGAAGGCGCGGGGCAGCCGCTGGCGCCCTGGGCGCACAACATGCTCGGCCTGGTGGTTTTGGCCGCTGTGTGCGGCGGCGTCGCCCGCCTCATGGTGCCGGAACGCACTTCTGCCGGACTTGCCGACCAGCCGATTCCCGGAATGATCACCACGCAGGGAGGCCGCCATGTCGACACGGTTCTTTGAAAGCTTTTTCGCCAATCACTTCATCAACCGCATCGGCCACAAGACGGGCTTTGCGCTCGCGATGCTGCTGTGCCTGCTGTGGTCTACAGCCGCCGCGCTGCGCGCGCCGCAAGAACACCTGGCGGCCGCGGCATCGCATGAGTGGCCGCGCGAATGGGACGGCGTTCCGCTGCGGCCGATGGCGCTGGGCGACGTCGAGCAGCGCTTTGCCGACCGCTTTCCGGGCGCCATCGGCCGCATGACCGATGGCACGCAGATGATCGTGATGCGCGCGGTGAACACGCCAACGCGCATGCTTCATCCCGCTGCCGACTGCTACCGCGCACTCGGCTATCGCATCGAGCAGGCGCGGCTGGAACGCGATGCGCAGGAGCGCTTGTGGCGCTGTTTTGTTGCGCAAATGCACGGCTTGCAAAAGTTCCGCGTTTGTGAGCGCATCGTCGATGCCGAAGGCACTGCTTTCACCGACACTTCAGCTTGGTACTGGGCGGCGGCCAGCGGGCAGTCGACCGGTCCGTGGCAAGCCGTCACGGTGGCGAGACCCTTGTGAGAGTTGTGTGAACAAGACCCTGAGATCTGCGATTTACGGGCTGTTGGCCCTTGTAGTCACTGCAGCGATAGCTATCTTCCTGATAGTGAAGTTCGCCCTCGCGCCCGCACCGGGCGAATGGCGCAGCACGGTCATGGCCGGCCCGCTGAGTTTCGAAGTCGGCGTGCCCACGGCGGTGCGCCTGGCCACTTCTCCGTGGCTAGCGCCGCACCTCGACGGCCACGCGCTCGACACCCGCTTCGGCACTGTGCACTTCGCCTGGAAGAATGCGGCCGGCGCGCTCGAACTGCGCTGCGCTCCCTGCACGGTCGAGGTTCCGGCGCTCGGCACGCAGCCGATCCGGGTCGAAGGCCTGCTTGCCACTGTCAAGCGCGACGGCAACACCCTGACGGGCATCCTCGAGGCCACACCCGGTAGCGCCGACGCGTCGGCCGTGATCCACGGCCACTGGGAAGGCCGCCTCACGCCCAAGAACCTGCTGCTCAGCGCCGACATCAAGGATGCGCCCATTTCCCGCTGGTACGCGGTGCTTGCACCCAACCTGCCCGAACTGCAGCGCGCGCGCATCGGCGGCACGCTGGCGCTTCGCGGGCAGGTCGCATTGCCTGAGGGCACGTTCGCAGTCGTTCCCGTAGTCAGCCAGTTCACCGTCGAAGGGCTGGGCACCGAAGCCATGCTCGGCGCACGCACCGGCTGCGGCGCGCCGTCGAAGCTGGCCAACGACAGCTGGCTGGCGCGCTCCGTCATTGCGGCCGAAGACCAGCGCTTTTTCACCCATGCCGGCTACGACCTGGCGGAAATCGTCGCCTCGCTCGACAACAACCAGAAGGACGGCCAGACCAAGCGTGGCGGCAGCACGCTCACGCAGCAGCTGGCCAAGCTGTTGGTCACCGGCAGCGACCGGACGGCAGAACGCAAGCTGCGCGAACTGCTCTATGCGGTCGAAATGGAACAGACCCTGGGCAAGGCGCGCATCCTGCAGCTGTACCTCGACAACGCCCCTTGGGGCGGCAACCTGTGCGGCGCCGAAGCTGCCGCGCGGCGCTACTTCAAGCGCCCGGCACGCAACCTGGAGCCCGCGCAGGCCGTCTGGCTCGCGGCCATGCTGCACAAGCCGAACGCGGTGCTCGAACAATGGCGGCGCGACGGCCGCATCGATCCTGACCGAACCAAATGGGTGGCCGAAGGCGTGCGCGGCATCAGCCGCATCCAGCGCGAATCGCTGCTCAAGAGCGTTGCGGCCGCCAAGTTCGCCGCGCCGGAGGCGGCCCCATGAGCGAGACGGACGGATTTGTGGAAATTGCCGACATCGAAGCCATCGAGCGCGCCACCGTCGCCGCCGTGTCGCCCCTTGCGGTCGAAGAGCTCGACGGCTGGCTCTTGCCCTTCGACGACGGCACCGTCAAGCGCGCGAGATCGGCGGTTCCGCTGCACCGCGGCGCCGTGAGCGACAGCACGCTCGACCGTATCGAGGCCCGCTACGACAGCCACCAGTTCGTGCCCGCGTTCCGCCTGGCCGACACGGCCTGCTTCGACCCGCTGCGGGCCGAACTGGAGCAGCGGCATTACGTGGGCGATTCGCCCACCTGCGTGCAGATCGGCTCCGCAAGGCGCATGCGGCAAGTGGCCGCCGCCGACGCGGGGTTGGCCGACGTCGATGCCGCACCCGACGACGCCTGGGCCACGCTGTTCCTGGGCGAAGGCTTCGATCCCGTGGACGGCGCGCACCGCGTGCGGGCGCTGTCCCGCGCCAAGGGTTCGCTCTATGCCAGCGTGCGCGAAGGGCGCCGCACCGTCGCGGCCGGCGCCATGGCCTTTGGCCACGGATGGGCCAGCGTCCATGGCATGCGCACTGAGCAGTCGCAGCGCGGCCGGGGCCTGGCCGGGCGCGTGCTGGCCGGGCTGGCGCAGGCCGCGCTCGAACGCGGCTTCGAACGCGTGTTCCTGCAGGTCGATGCGCACAACATGCCGGCCCATGCGCTCTACCGGCGCGCCGGTTTTTCCACGCACTGGCAGTACCGCTACTGGCAGCGGCAGCAGTGGCCGCGCTGATTTCGTAGCCTGAAACCGGCACCCCCACGGGTGGCGCGGTCGGGTCGTTAGTGCCACCATGGCCGCATGAAGAACGCAAACCACCCCACCGATCCCGTGGCCACGCCGCGCGGCATCGACCACATCGTGGCCGGTGTTTCCACCAGCGATGGCGACGGCGTCAAACTCACTCGCGTGCTGCAGCAGCCGCTGCAGAAGCGGCTCGACCCCTACCTGATGCTCGACGCCTTCGGCAGCGACAACCCGGGCGACTACATCGGCGGCTTTCCCAGCCATCCGCACCGGGGCTTCGAAACCGTGACCTACATGATCGCGGGCCGCATGCGCCACCGCGACAGCGCGGGCCACGAGGGGCTGCTGCAAAACGGCGGCGTACAGTGGATGACGGCCGGCCGCGGGTTGGTGCACAGCGAGCTGCCCGAGCAGGAAGAAGGCCTGATGGAGGGCTTTCAGCTCTGGCTCAACCTGCCGGCCAGGGACAAGATGCGCGAGCCCTGGTATCGCGACATCCAGAGCGAGGAAATTCCTGAATACACCACCGCCGCGGGCGTGCACGTGCGCGTGATCGCGGGCGAAAGCCACGGCATCGAAGGCGCGGTGCGGCGCGAGCACACCGAGCCGCTGTACCTCGACCTCAGCCTGCCGCCGGGCGCGGAGTTTGCCCAGCCTCTGCCTGACGACCACAACGCGCTGGTGTACGTGTACCGCGAGTCGGTGTGGATTGCCGGCAGCGAGGTGCCGACGCGCCGCATGGCCATTCTGGCGAACGACCCGGGCAGCGACGGCGTGGTGCTGCGCGCGGGCGCCACCAACCACAGCCCCGCGCGCGTGCTGCTGATTGCCGGCAAGCCGCTGAACGAGCCCATTGCGCAATACGGCCCCTTCGTGATGAACACGCAGGAGCAGGTGAAAGAGGCCGTGCACGATTTTCAGAACGGCAAATTCGGATAACGGTGTAGTCGCAGGCCTACCGAAAATCGGCACCGTCCGCAGGTCACAGGCACGGGGGCTCGGCATAGATTGGAGTCATGCCCTCCAGCACGCCCCCTCCGACAACCGCGACCAAAACTCCCCAAGTCCGCAAGGGCCAGGCACCCGAGACACTGAAGCGCGAGCAGTTCCACGAGCGCTTCATGCAGCCGTTTCGCGACCCGGCCTTCGAAGCCGAAAAGGAAGCACTGCAGCGCATCGAACTGGTTGCGTGGGAGGCCTACCAGGAGGGCCGCAAGGCGCCCCTCACCCGCAAGGCCGGCCCCGGCTATGCCGACCCGGACTACGACCTGTCCGTCGACTGGCTAGAAGCCAAGGCGCGCATCGATGCGGCCCAGACGGCTTGGCGCAGCCCGCAGACGCGGTCGCGCGTGCTGCTGGTCAACGGCTCGCCGCGCAACGACGGCACCTGCCCCGGTGAAGTTTCGAAGACCTGGCGGCTGGTGCAGCTCGCGCGCGAGGTGCTCGAGGGCTGCGGCATCGAGGCCGATGTGCTCGACCTGAGCCTGCTCACCTCCGACTACGGGCGCCACATTCATCCGTGCAAGGGCTGTGTCTCCACCGCCATGCCGCTGTGCCACTGGCCGTGCAGCTGCTATCCCAACCACTCGATGCGCCAGACCGGCGACTGGATGAACGAGATCTACGAGCGTTGGGTGGCCGCGCACGGCGTGATCGTGTTCACGCCCACGCACTGGTACCAGTCGGCCAGCCCGCTGAAGCTCATGATCGATCGCCTGGTGTGCGCCGACGGCGGCAATCCCGATCCCACCAGCACCCACGGCAAGAAGCCCGAAGAAGCCAAGGCGCTCGAACTCGAGGGCTGGGGCTATCCCAAGCACCTCGAAGGCCGCGTCTACGGCGTGGTGGTGCACGGCGACGTGGCCGGCGTGGAGAGCGTGCGCCGCAACCTGTCGGACTGGCTCGACTGGATGGGGCTCATCGATGCCGGCTCGCAGGCCCGCTTCGACCGCTACATCGGCTACTACGAGCCCTATGCCACCAGCCACGACGCCCTGGACGCCGACGAAGACGTGCAGGAAGAGGTGCGCAACGTGGCGCGCGCGGTGGCGCTGGCGGTGGGCGAGATGCGCACCGGCAAGCTGCAGTCGCCCGACCGTGGATTGAAGCCCCCAAGGCCCAAATAAATCACGCCTGGAGCTGCGGGGTCCGTGCGGTTCATGATTCTTTACGCACGCTCACTTTCGGCTCACCTGGGAGATACAGAGGTCTTCCACACTTCGCTTCACCTGCTGCCCATTGGCGGCGGGCTTCTTCGAAAGGAAGCACTTCTCATGATCTCTCTTCGCCAACGCATCGTCTGGGCCAGCCTTCTCGGCTCGGCCGCCCTCGCCTCTTCGGGCGCCTTTGCACAGGCCCCGGCTGCGCCCGCGACCTCCGCCGCCCCGTCCGCCGCCGTTGCGCAGGCCGACGGCGCGGCACCCAAGGTGCAGCACAAGCGCATGGACCCGGCGCAGCGCATGGAGCGCATGCAAGCGCACCGCGCCAAACGCCTGGCCGCGCTGAAGGAAAAGCTCAAGCTGACCTCCGCGCAGGAAAGCGCATGGGCCAGCTTCACGACGGCCACCCAGCCGCCGGCCGGTGCCCGCCCGCAGCGCATGGACCGCGCGGAATTTGCCAAGCTGACCACGCCCGAGCGGCTGGAGCGCATGCAGGCCCGCCAGGCCGAGCGCAGCGCAAGGTTCGCCAAGCGCGCTGAAGCCACGAAGACCTTCTATGCCGCGCTGACGCCCGAGCAGCAGAAGACCTTCGACGCGGAAACGGTGCATGCCGGCATGCACGGACATCGCGGCCACCGCGGTCATCACGGCCATGGCGACGCCGGCCACACCGCGGCACCCGCCAAGAGCTGAGCCCCGCGTGCCTGAAGGCGCCTGACAAGGCGCACGCATGAAAAAGCCCGCCATGCAGCAGTGCATGGCGGGCCTTTTTTCGTACACGGGCGCTTATTGCGGCGTGCCGGTCTTCCCGGTCGGGTTGGTCGGCACATCGGGCCTTTCACCCTTCTGGCCGAACTGCGGCTTGGTTTTGCGGGCCTGCTGGCTGACCTCGGCGCGCGACATCGCGCCCGTGGGTTGCGGCATGGCGTTGGGCTGCGCATTCACCGTGGTGCTGGCTTCGCCCTTGGGCACCGGGTTGTTGATGTTGTTGCGGTTGTGGGCTCGGGCCTCGGCCTTCACCGCTTCGCGCGAATTGGGCATGCTCGCATCGGGCCGCTGCGGCGGGTTGGGCACGCCGGAGGGCGTTTGCGTGCTGGCCTGGCCACCCACGGCCGGGTCGGGCTGTGCGGGTATCGATGTGGCTTGCGCCATGGCGGCGCCGGCGGCGGCCATCAGGCCGGCCAGCACCGTGGCGTGAAAGACTGCGTGCTTCATGATGTTGTTCCTTTGCTTGTCTCGACGGATGAACGAAGTGGAAAGACGGACCGGCTTCCGGCCCCGAATTCACCGTAGGAGGCCCGCCATGGCGTCTGTGTCGGGGTGCGGCAGGCCTGCCTGTAGGAGCCGGCCCCCCTGTCGCGAAGGCCGGAAGCAAAGGCGGCAAGAAGGTGGCGCGTTCCTACAGGCGTGACCGGCGCGGCAACGTACAACCGCAGAACCGATGTCTTCCTCCCCGATTCCACTCGCTGCCGCCGCGCCGACCTCGCTCAAGGTGATGACCGTGAACACCCACAAGGGCTTCACCGCACTCAACCGCAAGTTCATCCTTCCGGAACTGCGGGATGCGGTGCGCACGGTGGGTGCCGACGTGGTGTTTCTGCAGGAAGTGCTCGGCACCCATTCGCGCCACTCGCGCAAGGTGAACAACTGGCCCGAGGCGCCGCACTACGAATTCCTGGCCGACACCATGTGGCCGCAGTTCGCCTACGGGCGCAATGCCGTGTACCCGCGCGGGCACCACGGCAACGCGGTGCTGTCCAAGTTTCCGATCGTGCATTACCGCAACCACGACGTATCGGTGGCGGGCCCTGAAAAGCGCGGCCTGCTGCATTGCGTTCTGCGGCTGCCCGGCCGGCCCATCGACGTGCATGCGATCTGCGCCCACCTGGGCTTGGCGGAGGCGCACCGGCAGCAGCAGCTGGAGCTGCTGTGCCATATCGTGCGCGACGAAGTGCCCGCCGATGCGCCGCTGATCGTGGCGGGCGACTTCAACGACTGGCGCGGCCGTGCGCATCGTGTGCTGGAAGAAGGCGCCGACCTGCGCGAGGTGTTCGTTCATGCGAACGGCTCGGCTGCCAAGACTTTTCCATCGCGCTTTCCGCTGCTGTCGCTCGACCGCATCTATGTTCGCAACGCGGGCGTTCATGCGCCGGTGGTGCTGCCGCGCAAGCCCTGGTCGCACCTATCGGACCATGCGCCGCTGGTGGCGAACATCGACCTTTGAAGATGGTGGCCGACATGGACCAGAGAGCCCGCTGGGTCGGTGGCAACAGCATTTCATTGCTGGAGAATGGCGAGGAGTTCTTTCCGCGCGTGTTCGACGCCATTCGCCAGGCCAAGCGCGAGGTGATCATCGAAACCTTCATCCTCTTCGAGGACAAGGTCGGCATGGCGCTGCATGCCGCCATGCGCGCGGCGGCCCAGCGCGGCGTGAAGGTCGACGTGCTGGTCGACGGCTTCGGCTCGCCGGATCTTTCGCGCGAGTTCATCGAGGGGCTGAGCTCGGTCGGCGTGAAGATGCGGGTGTTCGATCCGGGCAAGCGCATCCTGGGCCAGCGGCTCAACGTGTTTCGCCGCATGCATCGCAAGATCGTGGTGGTCGACGGTGAGCTGGCGTTTGTCGGCGGCATCAACTATTCGGCCGACCATCTGCTCGACTTCGGCCCCAAGGCCAAGCAGGACTACTCGGTCGAGCTCCGCGGGCCGATCGTGGCGCAGATCCATCAATTCGTGCTGCGTGCCATTGCGCTCGGCGACAAGGGGCCGCGCTGGTTTCGCCGCCGCCTCAAGCAGGCACCGCCGGTGGCGCGGGAGCACGTGGGCGAAGTGAAGGCGATGTTCGTTACGCGCGACAACCGCCGCCACACCAACGACATCGAGCGCCAGTACCTGGCTGCCATTCGGGCCGCGCGCCGGCGCATCGTGATTGCCAATGCGTATTTCTTTCCGGGCTACCGGCTTATCAAGGAGTTGCGCCGCGCCGCGCGCCGTGGTGTGGATGTGCGGCTCATCCTCCAGGGCGAGCCCGACATGCCGATCGTCAAGACTGCCGCGAGCATGCTCTATCACCACCTGCTGCATGCGGGCGTGCGCATCTTCGAATATTGCGACCGGCCGCTGCACGCGAAGATCGCGCTGATCGACGACGACTGGAGCACCGTGGGTTCGAGCAACCTCGATCCGCTGAGCCTCTCGCTCAACCTGGAAGCCAACGTGATTGCGCGCGACAAGGCGTTCAACGAATTGCTGTGGCAACGCATGGACACGCTCATGCGCGAGAGTTGCAAGCTGATTCGCGAGGACGATCTGGCGAGCGAGTGGAGCGGCTGGCGGCTGGTGCGCAGCTTCTTCATCTTCCACTTCTTGCGCTGGTATCCCTCGTGGCTGGGCAGGTTGCCGCGCCAGGTGCCGCGCCTCACGCTGGCCCAAGCCACCGATCTTGCCGAAAAGCGCGACCAGCGCGAGAAGACCGGCGATAACGGTGCCACCCAGACGACGGAAGCGGCATGACCCGGCGGGCTGTTCATCGGGCGAACAAGGCTGCCGACTGCGCGGCGGTTTTTCAATGAGCACCATGAGCCTCGCGCACCGCCCCTGGTGGCCCTGGGTGCGCCGCATCGCCGTGTGGGGCTTCTTCGGCCTCATTGCATGGCTGCTGATCAACCAGGCGCGCGCGATCGATTGGCAAGAAGTGTTAGACGCCATGCGTGCGTTGCCTGCTTCAACGCTGCTGCTGGCGGGCGCGCTGGCCGCCGGCAGTTTTGCCATCTACAGCACGTACGACCTGCTGGGGCGGTATCTCACCCGCCACCGGCTGCGCGCAGCGAGCGTGATGGGGGTGACCTTCATCAGCTATGCCTTCAACCTGAACCTGGGTTCGCTGGTGGGCGGCGTGGCGTTTCGCTACCGGCTTTATTCACGCCTTGGTCTTTCCAACGACACCATCACGCGCGTGCTCGGCTTCAGCATGCTGACCAACTGGTTGGGCTACCTGGTGGTGGCGGGCGCGGCCTTCTGCTTCTGGCCGATGGTGTTGCCGGACGAATGGAAGATCGACAACGGCGGCCTGCGCATTCTTGGCGCGGTGCTGTTGTTGCTGGCGGCGGCCTATCTGGTGCTGTGCGCGGTGGCCAGCGGGCGCGTCTTTCGCATACACCGCTATCTGTTCAAGGTGCCGAAGCTGCGCATGGCGCTGCTGCAACTGGCCATGTCGTGCCTGAACTGGTCGCTCATCGGCGGCGTGATCTGGGTCCTGCTGCAGGGCCAAGTGGCTTACCACCAGGTGCTTGCGGTGCTGCTGGTGGCTGCGGTGGCGGGCGTGGTTACGCACGTGCCGGCGGGCCTTGGCGTGCTGGAAGCGGTGTTCATCGCCCTGCTCTCGCACCAGGTGCCGCAAGGCAAGCTGCTGGGTGTGCTGCTCGTTTATCGGGGGCTTTATTACCTCTTGCCGCTGGCGGTGGCCACGGTGGCCTACTTTGTGACCGAACTGCGCACTCGGCGCCTGCGCACGACCGCGCGCTGAGCGTTCTTGTTTTTCTTCTAGAAGCGATAGGTGTAGCGGAGCCGGACAAAGTTTTCGCCGGGGTTCGGCTTCTTGATGCCGGCGTTCGAAAAGTGCTGCAGGCGCAGCGTGAGTTCATGCCGGCCGTTCTCGCCAAAGCTGCGTCCCACGCCGAGCACCTCGGTGAACTGGAACGCGGTGCTGAAGGTGCGGTCCGGCGTCTTGTAGAGGTGGTCCATCACCGTGGCGCCCACGCCGCCCTCGGCAAACCAGGGGGAGCTGCCGGCGCCGAAGCGGTAGCGCCAGGTGTAGATGGCGCCAATCTGCGCGTAGTTGCGCGAGCCGTCGCCAAACGCCGGCGCATGCCACTGGCTGATGAACAGGTCCCAATAGGAGGTCAGCGCGCCTTCGTGCACCGGCTGGCGCAATGACCAGGGCAGCGTGACGCCCACGGTGGCTGAATTGGTGGCCCCCTTGTCGCCATGCGGAGCACGGCCGCCCTCGAAATAGATGCCGCGTGCGCTGTCTTCGAACGCATGAGCCTCGGTGCCCAGCAGGCAAAGAATGCCTGCGAACACGGCAGCCCCGAGGGACGCGGACGGTTGTACTTTCATGATGTGGGTTTTGAAAGCAAATGATGGAAAGGAAGGAAATAATTACTTTCCGTCCCGTTCCGCGCCGTCGCCCGAGGCTATTGCCATGTCAAAAGGTAGGACTTGTTCAACATTCCTGCAGAGTTGTTTTTGTTGCAGTGCAGCAATTCAGGCGTCCGGAGGCCTATAGTGATGTCCATTCATCCTCATCGATCGGCCCCCGCCCCATGTCGTCCCTTACCTCTGCTGCCCGTTTGGCCAGCCCGCTGATGCTGTGGGCCGACGTGGCCCTGAAGACCCAGGAAATGCTGCTGTCTTCCGGCTCGGTGATTCACATGCGCACTGAGCGCATGGTCAAGGCGGGGCTCACGCCTAGCCCGGCCGATCTTGCGGAGTTCCAGCTCATGGGCGATGAAAAACTCGCCGCTGCGGGTGAGGCGGGCGCTGCCATGGCCCGCCAATGGCACAGCAGCCATGTGTCGCTCACGAGCCGCGTGCTGCAGCAATGGCTTCTGAGCGCAGGCGCTTTTCTTTCGATGGCCGGCAGCATCACGCCGGCTCAGGCGGCGGTGCGGGGCGACGCATTCGTCAAGGCCACCACGCGGGCAGTCAGCACCACCGGGCAACTCTCCGGCACGGCGGTCCGCATTGCCCGCGAGGGACTCAAGCCGATTCACGCAGCGGCCACCTCCAACGCCCGGCGCCTGGCCGAGCTGCGCGCCTGACCGGCAAAAGCGTCAGCCGCGCGCCGGCACCAGCGTGACCAGCGTGATTTCGGAAGGCGCGCCAAAGCGCTTGGGCGGCCCCCAATAGCCGGTGCCCCGGCTCACGTAGACCCACATGTCGTGCAGCCGGTGCAAGCCCGCGGTGAAGGGCTGCTGCATCGGCACGAACAGGTTCCAGGGAAAGAACTGCCCGCCATGCGTGTGGCCCGACAGCTGCAGCTGGTAGCCGGCCCGTGCCGCGAGCGGCGCGCTGCGCGGCTGGTGGGCAAGCAGCACGCGCGTGTGCACCAGCGGCGGCGCGTCGTGCAGCGCAAGATGCGGATCGCTCTGGTGCGCGGGATCGAAATGGCCGGCGGTGAAGTCGGTCACGCCGGCCAGCACCAGCTGGCTCTCGAAGAGTTCTTCGTCGTTCTGCGCGCCGCGCACATTGCGCGTCTGCAGCACCACGTGCTCGTTGAGCAGCACCTTCAGCCCGAGGCGGCGCAGCTCATCGATCCATGCATGCGCGCCGGCGTAGTACTCGTGGTTGCCCGTCACCACGAAAGTACCGTGCCGTGCGCGCAATCCTGCAAGGGGCGCGATGTGCTCGCGCAGCTCGGCCACGGTGCCGTCCACCAGGTCGCCGGTGATCGCGATGGCGTCGGCGCCGAGCCGGTTCACCGCATCGACGATGCGCTGGATGTAGTCGCTCCGGATCGTCGGACCCACGTGGATGTCGCTGAGCTGCGCAATCGTGAAGCCCTCGAGCGCGGAAGGCAGCCCTTGAATGGGAACCTCGACACGCTTGACGGCCGCGGTGCGGCGGGCGTTGAGAAAACCCACCAGGGAGGCCAGCGTTGCCACGACCGGCACCGCCATTGCGCTCCACGGCAGCAGCGCGCTCCAGGGCACCTGCAGGCCGGCCAGCGCGCTCGCCAGCCAGGTGAGCAATAGCCCCACGTCGCGCAGCAGCGTCAGCACGAACATCGAGGAGAACCAGCCCATGCTGATCAGCCCGGTCCATTTGAGCGCTTCCTTCAGCGAAGCGTTGCGCTCCGAGCGGCGCGAGACGAACGGCAGCGGAATCGTGAAAGCCGAAATCGCGAGTGCAACAAGCGCCAGCGGCCAGGCGGCGGTGAGCATGGCCAGCGCGGGCAACAGGCGCAGCGCGATGTAGACATGCAGGAGCGCGGTCAGGACGCTCAGGGGACGTATCGGCATTGGGGCAATGGGAACGGGCACTGCCCGGGAGGCAACATCTGCAAGGCGCATGCCGTGCATTCAAGACGCCAGCTGACCCGCGGCGCGCTATTTTTTCTATAGCGTGCTTCACCCGGATAGCAGGCGTCGCGGACGACACCGGCGCCGGAATGCATGCTCCGGCGCCGGGCCTGAGAACCCGCCTCGCGTTCTACTGCACCGTGCGCGTGCCGGCAGATGCCATGTCGGTGCCCGCCGGCCACACAAATGCCACCTTGGTGGGCGTACCCGGCAAGACGTGCAGCGTTTGCTTGAGCGTGTTTCCAAGCAAGCGAGCCTCCACTTCGTAAGTGCCGGGGTCGAGCCGGGCCACCATGAACGGGCCACCCGACACCACGTTGTCGATCAATGCGGTGCCCTTGCTGTCGCGCACCGTCACGTGGACGTCCGCCGCGAACTCCGCGCCCTTGTGGTCCTTGATGGCGAATTCGAAAGTGGCCGGCCAGCGCGGCGCCACGTTTTCCATCAGCTTGGCTTCGTCGCTGCCGATGCCCCCGCTCATGTACTCGACGCCGTGCGTCATGTAGATAGGCGGGTTGACGGCCGCATGCGCCGAAGAAAGCGCCGCGAGAAGAACGGCGCCGCACAGCGCGGCGGCCGCAAGGGGCCGCCTGCGAGATGAAATCAGGGTGGTCATGGTCCGAATCCTTTCTTCCTTGTGTGCGTGGCGGAAGGCCACGGCGCCACTGTGCGGCGCACGGCTTAGACAAGGCTTAACAGGAAGGACCGGCGTCTCCCCGGACGAGGCGGGGGAAAAAACCCGCCTAGCGGGCGGCGGAGGTCTGCGCGAGCGCCTGCGTTTGCGGCGCGGGCGGCAGCACCGAGGCCATGTCGAAATTCGAAGGCCACATGAAGACCGCGCGGGCCGGCACGCCGGCAATCACGGTCAGCGTCTGCGTGATCGTCAGGCCGCCGAGCGTCACGTTCACGTCGTATGCGCCGGGATCGAGCCGGGCGAGCATGTAAGGCCCGTTCGACTGCGCTTCCATCACGGGGCGGCCCGTGTACTTTTCGCGCACCTGAACCGCGGCCCGGACCGGGAAATTGCTCTTCTGCGTGCTGTCGTTGATGCCGAACTCGATGGTTGCCGCCCATCGCGGCGACACCATCTGCATGAACGACGCCTCGGCCTTGCTCGTGCCCCCGCACATGTATTCGACGCCTTGCGCCATTTGTATGGGCGGGTTCGAGAACGCATGGGCCGATGTGGTCATCGCCCCGAAGAATGCTGCTGTGCCGCCCAACACCAGCGCAGCCATCGGCTGCCGGAGACGCAAAAGGTTCATTGCTTCGATGTCCTCGATCATGGGTGACGTGAATCCGTCGAGGATTTTGCTTAGCAAGAGTCGGGCTAGATATAGCGTTTACGAGGAACGATCCTCGCGAAAGTGGTGAACGCTATTGTTTTAATAGCTCGTGACGCCTGTGTGACGAGCCCCTAGACGGTTTTTGGTCTTCCTCTATGTGAAAACCCTGAGAAACGGCGCCGTGCGCCCGATTCGGCACGTTGCATGTGACCGGCGCCTACACCGGTGCATCGGCTCGCTTGATATGAAGAAGTTCGTACAGAAAGGAGCTTCCAATGAACATCGGATCCAAGATCGAAGCAGTCAAGAAGATGGACGCGCAGCGACCGGACTTTCCGGGCGAGCACCTCGCGGTTCTTGGCGCGGGCGTTCTGCTGCTGCTGACGGCCGGACGCAGCCGGTCGTTCGTGCGCCGGGTGCTGGCGGGCGCGGCGGGCGGCGCATTGATTGGGCGAGCCGCCAGCGGAACCGGCGGCTTGGCGCGGGTCGCACGAATGCTGCAGGGCGGTATTGGCCGGCGCCAGGCAATGCGCATTCCGTAAAACCGGCATGAGACCACACGTCGGTTTCAGCTTCGGGCACTGCTCATTCCTGCGTAAAAATTCTGGACCTCTGATATAGAAATTTAAACAACGTAAAAATAATTCTATTAATAATATCGACCTAAATCGCTCTGGCGCTATTTGTCAATCTAGATCATGACTGATGTGGGAGGCCTATTCCAAGCTTGCTCGTGGCGGCTTCATGTTGGATCGGGTCCTGCCTATACTGCGGCGCTGCGCGAGCAGCAGCGCTGCGGGCGTGAGCACCTCGTGAATTAATTCACCAATGAAAAACCGAAGCTTCGAAATGTTAATTAAAGCCTGGCATTTGTGAACTAATACCTTCAGGCTATCCGGCCATTGCTAATAGTCTCCACGCCTGCCGCAAAAGTCGGCGTGCCATAGCAATGGGTTGCCGGAAATGGTTCCGATTGACCGCATCGCTTGGACTTTTTTGGAGCGAGGGTCATTACATGAACAGGTCATTTCGAAGCATCTGGAATGAGGCGCTAGGCGCCTGGGTGGCAGCCAGCGAGGTTTGCACCGCGCGTGGCAAGAAGTCGTCGAGCGCCACGCTCGGCGCGGTTGTCCTGGCGACAGCGGCCTTCGGGGGCGCATCGTCCGCCTGGGCGGCCGATGAGTGCGGGGCTGTCGCCGTCGGTGGAACCGTCATCTGCAACGGTGACGGAACGCCAGTGGGGGACGCGAACCCAAACACAACCGGCGTTGCCTATGGCACCGACGGCATCACCGTCATCGTGGATGGCACCGCGGCGCCCTTTACCATCGAGCCGGTCACGACGGCGACGACCGCCAATGCCATCTATTCAGGCGGTAACGGCACAGGCAATCGACTGATCGAAGTCAACGGCCCCGTCACGATCAATCTGACCACCCCGGCGGGCAATCCGGTGTCCGGTGCAGCGTGGGGTGTGCTGGCCAACTCACTCACAACCGGCGCTGGCGGTGATGCAAGCATCGTCATCAATGGTGCCAAGATCACCAGCAACGGCGAAAACGCTATGGGCGTCGCCACCAGCGTCGTCGGCAACGGCAATGCAACCTCGATCCTCAACAGTGGCTCCATCTCCACCACTGGCACGCAAGGTTCAGGAGTCGGTCTGCTTGCAGAAACGCACGGCACCGGCAAGGCGACGGTTGTAGTGAACGGCGGCTCGATCAGTACCGGCACTGCGGCGGGCGGGTCGCACGCGGCTTACGCCTTGGCATGGGGCAATGGCGATGCTGTTGCGTCCATGACCGGTGGTGACGCCACCACACAGGCCGCGAATAACACGGCCCTTGTTTCCCAGACACTGGGCTCAGGCAATGCTTACGCCACCATATCTGGCGGCACCGCGACAACGAACGCCGCCAGCGCGAGCATCGTCGCTGTCGTCACCGGAACCGGCAACGCGATTGCCAGCCAGACGGGAGGGACGTTGATCGGCAACGGAGCGGGCGGGGGCGGGCTGGCCGCGAGCAACTCGGGTACCGGCCCGGGCTCCGCGAGCGCGTCGATGACGGGTGGCAGCATCGTGATGCACGGCGCCGACGGCTACGGAATCTTGGCCCGTAACAGGGGCACGGGCGCGGCAACGGCAAGCATGGACGCCGCAGCTTCGACGATCACCACGCTGCAGACTGGTACCTACGGGATCTATTCCGCGATCACAAACGCGGCCAATACGGCCGCCGCCACCACCGCGCTCTTGAACGGCAACGTCAGCACCGCAGGCGCCGGCGCGCACGGCCTGTACAGCCAGACCGACGGCACCGGCCTGGCCCAGGTCGCAATGGCCGCGGGCACGGTGGCCGCCACAGGCCTCAATGCCGACGGCCTGCGCGCCACCTCGGCCGGGGGCACCTACCAGGTCGAGGTCACGGGCGGCAGCCTGACCAGCGGCAGCGGCGCGGGCGCGGCCATCCACACGTTGGCAGCAGCAGGCGGAACCGTCAACATCGGCGCGGCGGCCACGGTCAACGGCGCCGCCTCCGGCATCGCGATTCGCGACGGCGATGCGGCCAGTACCGGCACCGACACCCTCGGCGGAAACGCCGTGGTCGCCACGGCCGGCACCGTCACCGGCGACGCCATCCTGGGCCTGGGCAACGACAGCCTGGCGCTCACCGGCGGCACCTTCACCGGCAACATCTACGGGGACGACCGTGTAGCCAGCGCCGCCGACGGCAACGACACCGTCACCTGGACCGGCGGCACCCTCGCGGGCGGCTTCTACGGCCAGAACGGCTCCGACACCGCCCTGGTGGCCGCCCCCGCCTACAACGGCAGCCAGGTGCTGGACGGCGGCGACGACGTCTCGGCCGCCGACGGCTGGGTCGACAAGCTCACCCTGCAGGGCGTGACCGCCACTGCCGGCGGCGACACCCTGCGCAACTGGGAAACCATCACCCTGGACAACACCCGCCTGACCTTGGCCGGCGCCCCGCTGGCCGTGGGCACCGGCACCGACGCCAGCGGCGCTCCGATGGGCCTGTTCATCCAGCCCACCAGCAGCGTGTTCATGGGCCAGCCGGCCTTCACCCTCACCGGCGACCTGCACAACGCGGGCCTGCTGGACCTGCGCAACGCCGCCGGCACGCCCGGCAACGCGCTCACCGTCAACGGCAACTACGCCGGTGCCAACGGGCTGGTGAGGATCAACACCGCCCTGGGCAGCGACGCCAGCGCCACCGACAAGCTGGTGGTCAACGGCAACACCAGCGGTACCACCCGTGTGCTGGTGGCCAACACCGGCGGCGCCGGTGCCGCCACCATCAACGGCATCCAGGTGGTGCAGGTGTCCGGCACCTCTTCAGAAGGCAACTTCACCCTGGCCGCCCCCGTGCAGGCCGGCGCCTACGAGTACGGGCTGCACCGCGGCGGGCGCACCGACGGCGACGCCAACAGCTTCTACCTGAGCAGTGTCTACAACACGCCGCCGGCAGTGCCGGTGCCCGGCGTCCCGAACCCCGCGCCTGTCCCCGCCCCCGAGGTGCTGCGCCCCGCCGTGCCCGGCTACGTGATGGGCCAGGTCGCCACCCAGGAACTGGGCCTGGGCCTCCTGGGCACGCTGCACCAGCGCGTGGGCGAGCAGCAGACCCTCAAGTGGGACCACTGCGGCTGCGACGACAAGGCGCCGGCCGACCAGGCGTGGATGCGCCTGCACGCGCAGCGACTGGACGTGGACGGCAAGCGCCAGTTCGGCTTCGAGCAGGAAATGCAGTACTTCCAGCTGGGCAAGGACCTGGCCGTGCGCTACAGCGGAGACGCCGGCGACAAGTCGCGCAGCCACACCGGCGTCAGCGCGGGCTACGGACGTACCAGCACCAACTTCAACGACCGCCGCCGCGGCGAAGCCGGCATGGGCTACGACACCGGCAAGATGAAGGGCCAGATGCTCACTCTGGGCGCGTACCACACGCGCTACGCGGACAACGGCAGCTACCTGGACCTGGTTGGTCAACTGCATGCGGTGCAGAACAAGTACACCGACAAGTACGGCGGCGAGGGCACGCAAAAGGGCACCGGCGGCGGGCTGAGCGTGGAAGTGGGCCGCCCATGGCAGATCGGCGACAGCCAGTGGCTGATCGAGCCGCAGGCGCAGCTGAGCTACCAGCTCACGCGCTACCGCGGCTTTGCGGACAACATCTCCACGGTGGACGGCTTCACCAGCCACAGCCTGCGCGGGCGTCTGGGCGCGCGCCTGGCCTGGAACGACAAGGCCGAGCGCGGCGAAAAGCTCACGCGCACCAACACCTTCTATGTGACGGCCAATGTGCTGCACGAGTTCAAGGACCCCAAGGGCGTGACCATCGGCAACACCACGGTGAACGAGCAGTGGGCCAAGCAGACCTGGGCCGAGTTGGGCGTGGGCGCGCAGCTGCCGCTGAGCAAGGCCGCCTACCTGTACGGCGGGGTGCAGTACCAGCGCTCGCTCAGCGGCACGAGCCGCGAGGGCGTCTCGGGCCAGCTGGGCGTGCGGGTGGCGTGGTGAGCGCCGCCCAATAAACAGACAACGCCAAGGAAAGAACACATGCAAACGAAGAACACTCCGACACGGCTCGCGCTCGGCGCCGCAGCTCTCGCCACCCTCGTCCTGTCCGGCTGCGCCAGCCTGCACGACGAGCGCTACAACTGGTGCCAGGGGCAGAACTGCGCGCTCACCCCTGTGGTGACGCCGGCGCCCGCGCCCGTTCCAACTCCGGCGCAGCCGACGACGCGGCGGGTGAACCTGAGCGCGGACACGCTGTTCCGGTTCGACCGCTCGGCCGCGGCAGACATGCTGCCGCAGGGCCGCGCCGAGCTGGACGCGCTGGCGCGTGCGCTGCAGAGCCCGGAGGTGCAGGTGCAGAGCCTGACGATCACGGGACACACCGACCGGCTGGGCAACGAGGCCTATAACGACCGGCTGGCGCTGCAGCGCGCGAACACGGTGCGCGACTACCTGAAGGCCGCGGGTGTGCGCGCGCCGATGGAGGTGCGCTCGATGGGCGAGCGCGAGCCGGTGACGCGCGACTGCCAGGGCCTGCAGCGCTCGGCGCGGCTGGTGGCTTGCCTGCAGCCGGATCGGCGCGTGGTGGTGGATATCTTGGGGCAGGCGCAGGGGAAATAAGTAAGTACGCCGGCCTGAGCAGCACCGGCCCGCAGAGCAGCGGGTTGAGCTGCCTGAGGACCTTGAACTAAAAAGCGCCCAGCAATGCTGAGGCGCTTTTTCTTTTTCACTGACCCTGGCTACGCATCGAACTTCAGGGAGCGACGCGCCGTCGATCCGGCTCTGATCGGATCTCGACGTGGTCTGACTGCAACTAACTCGATGAATTTCTCCACACTTCCCGGCGACAGCTGTGCGGCGCGACCAAATCTTCCTCCGGCCTGCGCATTTTGCACATGAGGAACAGAAGAAGGAGGGACCGATATACATAAGATCCAAGCCCTTGACCTCACGGTCGTTGACAGAGAAAAACTTGAAAACCGCCATTACTGTCTTAGCTTTCGGGATCGCTTTAGTTTTGATTGCAGCCCTTCCCCCTGCTGCGCCCGCAGCTCCGCCGATCGATTCCGCCAGTTCGGGTGTCAGCGAGTAAGTAGTGCGTTGCATGGTCTCGAGCAAACCCATAACGAGACCATCTGGGCGAAAGCTATCGCGGACTTGCCGAAGCCGCTGTCGGTCCCAAACCACCGGCGCCGGCGGCTCTCTCTGCCGTCCAACGTCGATTCCGAAGGTGGTCTTGAGGCTAGAGCACCGACTGGAACAACTCCACATCTCTTCAATATTCCAAATTTTCGAAGGAGGTCCCTGCAAATTTCATTACCTAGGGAGTGCGCCTGTTTGGCGCGAACGACACAACACCAATCAAGAAACAAATGTCGGAAAAAATCAAAGTCGCTACTGTCACAGCGCCCTGCAGATTGCATATCTCGTTGATCGATATGCATGGGCAGTTCAGCAATCGCGTAGACGGGGGCGTGGGCATTGCCCTTGACTCTCCTCGCGCAGCACTCAATGCACGTACTCGGAAAAGTGCCGAAATCGAAGTTGTTGTGCTTGTCCCGCCTGATGGCGAGGGAGACGAGCTTCGAGGTGCGATCGAAAAGACGATCACCGCGGTCATGGTTCGGCTGAATCTGAAAGGTCTGATCGAAATTCAAGTCACACGGTCACTGGAGCCACACACCGGACTTGGGTCAAAAACAGCGCATCTGCTGGCCGCAGCCCGTGCAGTCACATTGCTCTACGGTTTGAACTTTTCAGCCACAGAGCTTGCCAACCTTGTTGGCCGCGGTGGTACTTCAGGCATTGGCACCGCCGCCTTTGCAAACGGCGGATTCGTGCTTGATTGCGGCCACTCGTTCGCGGCAAAGGGGGGCAGCTTTCGAGCGTCCTCGTACTCCCGGGAGATGCCACCCGCGCCGATGGTGTTTCAGCAACGCCTTCCGCGTTGGCCGATCTTGCTGGCCACGCCAAAGGGCTTGGCTATCCATGGGGCGATCGAGCAAGCTTTCTTCGAGGAGGTTTGCCCCGTGCCCTTGCAAGATGTACAGAAGGTCTCGCACGCAGCCCTCATGATGCTCATTCCGGGCGTTATCGAAGCGGATATTGACGCCTTCTGCCGCGGTTTGAATGTGATTCGCGAATGCCGCTGGAAATCTTTCGAGATTGCGTCCCAGGCGCCAGTCGTGCGCGACGTCCTGGAGCTTTGGAGAGAATTCGGGCTGCTCGGCACGGGGATGAGCAGTTGGGGGTCGAGTGTCTTCGCCTTGGATCCCCGCCTCGCCGATCACGAGTGGACGCATCGCATTGTCAAGACGACCCAGGAACTGATGAACCAGCATGACAGCGGTACCGTCGGAATCACCTATGCGGCGGACGCTGGCCACACGCATACGGTCAACTACGAATAACAACGAGGGACGGTCATTGCCGACCGGCCATCCTACAAGCAAGGCGGACGATGACGACTGGACCTCTGATCGGCGGTACTGCGGGTGTGATGCTGGGTTTCGTGGACTTCTTCCTCAAGCGCGGTTCGGCGGGTCGGGGAACGCTCACTGCTATGACCGTGGTGTACCTGATACCGCTATTGCTATGGGTTCCCTTCGTCCTGCTGTTGCCGCAGTTCGGGATATGGAGCCTCTGGAAGGCCCAATCTGCGTTCGCCGTTTACGCTGCGGTTCGCTCTGTATTGCTCATCCTTGCCTATGGCTTGGCGATCATTTCGCTACGAGACATTCCACTGTCCCAAGCTGTGTTGGTCCGCGCGATTGCGCCGGCCGTCCCTCTGATTGTTGGGCTGTGTGTCGAAGGGCTTCAGCTCCGATCGATGGGATGGTTCGGCATGCTTTGCGTGCTTCTCTCGTATGCCGCCGTCTACTTGGGAGCGCACCGCGCACACGGTAGTGGTAGTCGACGCGCTCTTCTGATTGCAGGCATGTCTGCTGTGCTTTCAGGGATCGTCGTCGTTTTGGACCGAACGCTATTGCGAGCGCAGCCGAGTGAAACGGTCTTGTCAGTGCAAGTTTGGTCCGATGTACTCAGGGCGATTATTCTGATTGCGCTGTTGCCAATGGCGCGCAAGCTGCTGCCACAACAGCCAAAGGAAACTCCGCGCGCCGGATGGATCGGCTATCTCGTGCTCGCAGGCGTCTTCATCACAATCGGCGAATCGCTTTTCCTGGTGTTTCTTGCGTTAGACAGTAGCCAGATGTCGACCGCTTCGCTTTTTCGACGCCTCAGCCTGGTTGTATCGTTTTTGATCGGTATGGCCGTTCTCCGAGAGCGCCCCACCAGAGTCAATATTTATGCGAGCCTGCTGAGCCTGATCGGTATCCTTGCGCTGTCTGTCGACTCGCTGACCTGAGTGCTCATGAACTTTACTTGAGGCAGGCCCAACCGCCTTGCTGTCCTTGGCCTCGGTCTGCAATCGCACGCGCTGCTGGTCCGCGGTTGCCTGCAGCGCGTCTTTAGGCCTGTGGTCTTGGTCGCGCGGCTATGTCAAAAAATCTCCCCGGGAGGGAAGCCTTGACACTCAGACGTCGATATTCGCAGCCCGCAGCGCGTTCTGCTCGATGAACTCGCGCCGCGGCTCCACCTCGTCGCCCATCAGCATCGTGAACACGCGGTCGGCTTCGATTGCGTCGTCGATCTGCACGCGCAGCAGGCGGCGCACGGTCGGGTCCATGGTGGTTTCCCATAGCTGTGCGGGGTTCATTTCGCCCAGGCCCTTGTAGCGCTGGCGCGAGGTGGCGTTTTCGGCCTGGCCGATGAGCCACTTCATCGCGATGCGGAAGTCGGCCACCTTTTCTTCCTTGGCGCGCTCGCCCTCGCCGCGGCGCACGATGGCGCCATCAGCGCTCAGCAGGTTGCGGAACGTGTTGGCGGCTTCGGCGAGCGCGGCGTAGTCGGCACCGTGCACAAAGTCCTGCGTGAGCACGCTGCTCTTGATGTTGCCGTGGTGGCGGCGGCTGATGCGCAGCAGCGGCTTGTCGGTGCGGGCGTCGAACTCGCTGCTCACTTCGGCGGGCACGCCGGTGGTGTTGAGCTCGCGCAGCTTGGCCTGCAGCGCCACGGCCGAAGCCTCTGCCGCGGGCGTGGTGTCCAGGTCGAGCGCCACGCCGTCGGCAATGGCGCGCAGCGCTTCGGCATCCATGAAGTTGCGCAGGCGCGCGATCACGGCTTCGGCCAGCTGGTGCTTGCGCGCGAGCTCGGCCAGCGTGTCGCCGCTCAGGGTGGTCGAGTTGGGCCCGCCGGTCTCGATGCTCGCATCCTTCAGCGCCACCTTGAGCAGGAAGGCGTCCAGCGCTGGGCCGTCCTTCAGGTACTGCTCTTCCTTGCCGACCTTCACCTTGTAGAGCGGCGGCTGCGCAATGTAGATGTGGCCGCGCTCGACCAGCTCCGGCATCTGCCGGTAGAAGAACGTGAGCAGCAGCGTGCGAATGTGCGCGCCGTCGACGTCGGCGTCGGTCATGATGATGATGCGGTGGTAGCGGAGCTTGGCGACGTTGAAGTCGTCCGCCCCGCCGCCAGCGGTGGTGGCGCCGGCGCGGCCGATGCCGGTGCCCAGTGCCGTGATCATCGTGAGAATTTCGTTGCTGGTGAGCAGCTTCTCGTAGCGCGCCTTTTCCACGTTCAGGATCTTGCCGCGCAGCGGCAGGATGGCCTGGAACTTACGGTCGCGGCCCTGCTTGGCGGAGCCGCCTGCGGAGTCGCCCTCCACCAGGTAGACCTCGCACAGCGCCGGGTCCTTTTCCTGGCAGTCGGCCAGCTTGCCGGGCAGGCCCATGCCGTCGAGCACGCCCTTGCGGCGCGTCATTTCGCGGGCCTTGCGCGCGGCTTCGCGGGCGCGGGCGGCCTCGATGATCTTGCCGCAGATGATCTTGGCGTCGTTCGGGCGTTCCTGCAGGTAATCGGTGAGCAGGCGCCCGACGATGTCTTCCACCGGCGCGCGCACTTCGCTGGACACCAGCTTGTCCTTGGTCTGGCTGGAGAACTTGGGCTCGGGCACCTTCACGCTCAGCACGCAGCACAGGCCTTCGCGCATGTCGTCGCCGGTGACTTCGACCTTGGCCTTCTTGGCCAGCTCGTTCTCTTCGATGTACTTGTTGATGACGCGGGTCATCGCGGCGCGCAGGCCCGTGAGATGGGTGCCGCCGTCACGCTGCGGGATGTTATTGGTGAAGCACAGCACCTGCTCGTTGTAGCCGCTGTTCCACTGCATGGCCACTTCAACGCCGATGTGCGTGCCCGGAATGCCGCCGTAGGTGTCGGCCGGCTTTTCGCCCGCTGCGTAGAACGAGTTCGGATGCAGGACGGTCTTGCCCTTGTTGATGAACTCGACAAAGCCGCGCACGCCGCCGGCGCCCGAAAAGTCGTCTTCCTTGCCGGTGCGCTCGTCCTTCAGGCGGATGCGCACGCCGTTGTTCAGAAAGCTCAGCTCGCGCAGGCGCTTGGAGAGGATTTCGTAGTGGAAATCGTTGTTCTCCTTGAAGATTTCCGTGTCGGGCAGAAAGTGCACCTCGGTGCCGCGCTTGTCGGTGTCGCCGATGATCTTCATGGGCGAGACCTCGACGCCGTTCACGGTCTCGAGCAGGCGGTCCTGCACGAAGCCGCGGCTGAATTCGAGTTCGTGGATCTTGCCCTCGCGGCGCACCACCAGGCGCAGCATCACGCTCAGCGCGTTCACGCAGCTCACGCCCACGCCGTGCAGGCCGCCCGACACCTTGTAGCTGTTCTGGTTGAACTTGCCGCCGGCGTGCAGCTCGGTCAACGCAATTTCGGCCGCCGAGCGCTTGGGCTCGTGCTTGTCGTCCATCTTCACGCCGGTGGGAATGCCGCGGCCGTTGTCGGTAACGGAAATCGAGTTGTCGCTGTGGATGGTGACGACGATGTCGTCGCAATGGCCGGCCAGCGCTTCGTCGATGGAGTTGTCGACCACCTCGAACACCAGGTGGTGCAGGCCCGTGCCGTCGGAGGTGTCGCCGATGTACATGCCGGGGCGCTTGCGCACCGCCTCGAGCCCCTCGAGGATCGTGATCGAGCCTTCGCCGTAGCTGGTGTCGGCGGGCGTGATCTCGATCGGCACCGCACTCTCGATCTCGGGCGTGTAGACCGGTTCGGTGTGGGGTACTTCGGGCTTGTTTTCTTCTGCACTCATTCGGATATTCCTCTATCTCTCACGGCATTCACGGGATTTTTCGGGCCTTGGCGGCCTGCTTTTCCTGCCTCTTGAAAGCGCAAACCCGCGGAGGGCCGCGGGCTGTCTGCGCAAGGCGCTGTGTTTTCTGTCTTCTAGATCCGCATCGGCATCACGACATATTTGAAGGATGCGTTCTCGGGGATGGTCAAAAGGGCGGAGCTGTTGGAGTCGGCCAGGTCCAGCTTGACCATGTCCTGGCCCATGTTGGCGAGAGCGTCGATCAGGTAGGTCACGTTGAAGCCGATCTCGATGGCGTCGCCGCCGTAGTCGATGTCGAGCTCGTCCTGTGCTTCTTCCTGCTCGGCATTGTTGGAGGCGATGCGCAGCGTGCCGGGCTCGATGTTCAGGCGCACGCCCTTGAACTTCTCGCTCGTCAGGATGGCGGTGCGCTGCAGGCTGGCCAGCAGGGGCGCGCGGCCGAGCGTGACGCTGTTCTTGTGGTTCTTGGGAATCACGCGGTTGTAGTCGGGGAACTTGCCCTCGACCAGCTTGGTGACGAACTCCATGCCGCCGAAGCTGAACTTGGCCTGGTTGTTCGCAAACTGCATCTCGATGGCGCCTTCGGCATCCGACAGCAGGCGCTGCATTTCGAGCACGGTCTTGCGCGGAAGAATCACTTCCTGGCGCGGCACTTCGACGTCGAGCGTGGCCGACGAAAACGCCAGGCGGTGGCCGTCGGTGGCCACCAGGCTCAGCTGCTTGCCTTCGGCCACGAACAGAATGCCGTTGAGGTAGTAGCGGATGTCGTGCACGGCCATGGCAAAGGAAACCTGCGAGAGCAGGTCCTTCAGCGTCTTTTGCGGCACGCTGAACACGGGACCGAAGTTGGCGGCTTCCTGCACCAGCGGAAAGTCTTCTGCCGGCAGCGACTGCAGCGTGAAGCGGCTCTTGCCGCCCTTGAGCACCAGCTTGCTCGCGCTCGACTCGAGGCTCACGGTCTGGTCGGCCGGCATGGTGCGCAGGATGTCGATGAGCTTGCGCGCGCCGATGGTGGTGGTGAAGTTGCCTTCGTCGCCGCCAAGCTCGGCCGTGGTGCGGATCTGGATCTCGAGGTCGCTGGTTGTGAGCTGCAGCTGGCCGCCGGTCTTGCGGATCAGCACGTTGGCCAGGATAGGCAGGGTATGGCGCCGTTCCACGATGCCTGCCACCGACTGCAGCGCGGCGAGGACTTTGTCTTGGGTTGCCTTCAAAACGATCATGTCTTCTTCCTCTTCTCTTTTATCTCTTTGAATCCGCTTGTAAGACGCCATTCTCCGCTGTTGCGGGTGGCTTTCTTGATGACATCCGGGGTCAGCCCTTGAGCGTTTGTTCGAGCACGTGGAGTTGCTGGTTCAGTTCGGTGAGCTGCTGGCGCTCGCCCGAGATCTTGCGCACCGCATGCAGCACCGTTGTGTGATCGCGCCCGCCGAACAGCTCGCCGATTTCCGGCAGGCTCTTCTGGGTGAGTTCCTTGGCCAGGTACATCGCGATCTGCCGTGGCCGCGCAATGCTGGCCGGGCGCTTCTTGCTGTACATGTCGGCGACCTTGATCTTGTAGTAGTCGGCCACCGTCTTCTGGATATTTTCGACCGAGATCTGCCGATTCTGGATCGACAGCAAGTCGCGCAGCGCCTCGCGCGCCAGGGCGATCGAGATTTCTTTCTGGTTGAAGCGCGAGTAAGCCAGGATCTTGCGCAGCGCGCCTTCGAGCTCGCGCACGTTGGAGCGCACGTTCTTGGCAACGAAGAAGGCCACCTCTTCCGGCATTTCGGCCGATTCGGCGCGCGCCTTGTTGATCAGGATGGCCACGCGCATTTCGAGTTCGGGCGGTTCGATGGCGACCGTCAGGCCCGAATCGAAGCGCGAAACCAGCCGCTCGTGAATGTCGGCCAGGCCCTTGGGATAGGTGTCGCTGGTCATCACGATGTGCGACTTCTTGGCCAGCAGGGCCTCGAACGCATTGAAGAATTCTTCCTGCGTGCGGTCCTTGTTGGCGAAGAACTGCACATCGTCGATCAGGAGCAGGTCGAGCGAGTGATAGCGTTCCTTGAACTCGTCGAAGGTCTTGCGCTGATAGGCCTTGACCACATCCGAGACGAACTGCTCGGCATGGATGTAGAGAACTTTGGAATCGGGCCGATCGGCGAGCAGCCGGTTACCCACAGCGTGCATCAGGTGGGTCTTGCCCAGGCCGACGCCGCCATAGATGAACAGCGGGTTGTACAGATGGCCCGGCATGCCGGCCACGTGCATGGCCGCGGCACGCGCCATGCGGTTGGCCGTGCCCTCCACCAGGGTGTCGAAAGTCAGGCCCGAATTCAGCCGGTTCTTGAAGCCGGCCGCGGCCGGCTCCTCCCCAGGGCCGGCCATGTCGCGCGGCACGTCGGTTTCCGCCAGGACGGCAATGGGTGCAGAGCGCACGGGCGCTTCACGCGGAGCAAGCGCTAACTCAACTGCCACCGGCTGGCCGTACATCTTCTCGGCCATGGCGGCAATCTTGCCGGCGTACTGGGCGCGGATCCAGTCGAGCTTGAAGCGGTTGGCAACGAACACCGTCATGCGCGAAAGGTCGTCGGTGACCTGCGCTGTCAGGGGTTTGATCCAGGTATTGAACTGCTGCTCGGACAGCTCCTGCGCGAGCTGGTCGACACAGGCCTGCCAGAGGCTCTCACCGATGCCGTCAGTCGACAT